>JALSLY010000045.1 GCA_026988035.1 Thermotogae bacterium | reverse complement strand
CGAAGACAAGAACACCGGCACCCTCGCCCATTACAAAGCCATCACGATCTTTGTCAAATGGACGAGAAGCCTTTTCGGGCTCGTCATTGCGTGTTGAGAGCGCTTTCATGTTTCCAAAGGCAGCAACGGCTATAGGGGAAATTGGCGCTTCAGCACCACCAGTTATTACTACATCTACTCCTTCGTTTTTTATCAAATTGCAAGCCATTATCATGGCATGTGCACTTGAAGCACATGCGCTCACTGTTCCAAAATTTGGCCCCTTTGCACCATGCAAGGTGGCTATTGTTCCTGAAAGTGCATTAACTACTGATCCTGGAACCAAAAGAGGACTTACCCAAGAAGGCCCTTTAGAGTTCAAAACTTCTATTTCTCTTTCAAGAGATACTATTCCACCAACTCCCGATGCAACGATCACTCCTGCTCTTTCAAGAAGTTCTTTTGAGAGACCAGAATCATTAATTGCTTCATTAGCGGCTGCTACTCCAAGTTGAGTGTATCGATCATATCGTCTTGCGCTCTTAGGACTCATATATTTGGATGGATCAAAATCTTTTACCTCGGCTGCTATTTGAGTTCTATATCCTTCAGGATCGAAAGATGTTATACGTGATGCAAAACTCTTAGCTGAAAGCAATCCGCTCCAAAAGGCTTCTTTCCCAACTCCACTTGGAGCAACAACTCCTATTCCCGTTACGACAACTCTTTTATCATTTTTCAAGCTCTTTCACCCTTTCTTCTCAATTAAATAAAAAATTCCAAAATAATTCCTATTATGTTAGCAAAACTCGTGCCAAAATTAGAATCGCCTATTTCCAAGGCTTTTACATTTGCAACAAACGATTACCATCCACATTTTGGATAGTAATCAAGATTTGATATACAAGATTTGCGTGGTCAAGCTTTGAATTTTGAAATTACTTTCAAAAGAGCCTGAGCAGCTAAATGAGGTCCGTCTTTTTCATATCCCTCTATTCCGAGCATAGTTCTTATTTCTCCCACTTTTACACCCGTTTCAAACATTTTATACATATAAGTCCTCGCTATTTTCTCGTGAATTTCTCTTCTTTGAATTGCACCGAAAGGATTGGCAAAGTACGAATAGGACATTCCCTTTTCCGAGGTCGTTCCTTTGGCCATTCTAGCACCCTTTGAAAAGATTTCAAGTGCATCATCAGGATCGTTAAAAAAGCATACTCTTTCTTCATTTGAATTGACTTTTGTGTAATTGTCAGCATAAAAAAAGAAATCAATATGAGTAGGCTGAATAATTTTGTCAAAATTTCCATAAGGTACTATAACCCTCGCATTGTTCTGATCTGGATTCATAAGAAGACTTCTGTCTATGTTTGCGTAAGCGTATCCAGGTGGAAGATCATCGAGTCTCACAAATGCTCCCGTTTCGGTTCCATATGCCACAACCTTTTCATCTTCAATGCTTAGTGAACCCATATCATCTATTATGACTTCAAGTTCTGACACTTCCGAAAGCCTTCCTAAAGCGTCAAGCGTTTCAGATTTCCCAGCGCCACTATCTCCAACAAACATGGCAGTTGCGCTCTTTCCGTTCTTGAGTTTTATAGTTGCAAGAGAGCCATGAATTGGAAGCTTTGATCTGTCAATCATGATCAGATTGTGAACCGTAAGGACTATTTTTTTAGCATATCCAAAATAATCATTCTCTATTATTTTGGGTATGACACCTGCGTAGAGTGTATCTTTAAACACGACTCCATTAACATAATCTTTACCTACAACTTCAAGCGGAAGACCAAATACAACAACTCCATCGGGTGTTCTTAGTTCATTGGGAGTAGCTATCTCAAAAAGATTGGCAAGACCAGCGGCATGACAAAGATATTCAGAATTGACATATACATAAATCATGAGATTCCCAACATGCAGCGGTAATGCGTACCACTTTTTATCAAGATCGATCCTGTCCAGGATTCTTTCATTAATTACTGGAAATACACCCTTTCTTTTGTTGGATTTTGTATAGAAAATCACTGGTGGTTCATATATAACGTTCCAAACAAAAGGAACAGAGTACATCCAATTGTATTTCATCCTTTCTTCTCGTTGAATTCTCGATTTATCAACAATAAAAATAACTTGAGCACCACTTGGAACCTGCCGTAAAATTTTCTCCGTATTTGAAGAAATATTGTTTTCCAGCGCCCGATAAATGCCTCTTGCCGTCTTCTCAAAGACCTCTCCAACGAACTCAGCAGATTTTATTGCGTTGTTTCTCGAGCCGAAATCCTTGAGATATCTTTCATGCTTGATTATGAATCTGTGTTTTCCCCTCCAAAAATCGTAAAGACCTTCAACAAACTCCTGAAGATAGCTTTGTTTCACTTTATACCCTGTTTTGCCAATGGGCTTGAACGTCAAAGAATACAAGAATTCGGCAACCTTTTTATAGCAAAACTTATTCTCTCTGAACTCAGAAATCGCGTTTAATGCCGAAGAATGGTTAAGTTCAAGCATTTTGATGTATTCTCTTACAATTCTTTCAAAAATAGGATTAGACATAACCTGGGCATAATTATCAACAATGGAACCGTTTATTATGATTGTTCTTGACAATTTCATCACTTCCCTTTTTCCTTAAAAATGTTAGCAAAATTTGTGCCAAGATATAAAAGCCCTTACTTTTACGATCTTTATGCATTTATAACAACGCTTACCATCCAAAATCTGGATGGTAGTCGAATTACAATACACAAATTTTACGCGATTATTTTGACAATCAAATATGTATGAGTTTTTCTTCTGAGAGCTCACATATTCCTAATTCTTTATGAGGAATATCAATTTCTGCATTCTGAGGGATGAATAACTCTAATCTTATTTTTTCGGTGAACTGCGGGGGTTCTGCGTAAAAATATCCGGCTTTCCTAAATTTATACATCATTTTCTCCAAATCCGGATAGCCAACTTCAACCACGATTTTCTTCCCAATCAGGAATCTCACCTTCTTTGCGCTGTCCAATGCAAGAGCTGCAACCCGAGAATACGCATCTATGAGACCTCTAATTCCCAATTTTATGCCTCCAAAATACCTTGTGACAACCACAGCTATTCTATCTAACCTTGACGATTTGATACTACCTAAAATTGGAACTCCAGCCGTACCACTGGGTTCGCCCGCATCGGACGAAGATTCGAGAAAACCTATTTTATATGCCCAGCAATTGTGAGAGGCATCTCTAAATTCTTTGGCTACTTTCGTTAAAAAATTCTTGACTTCTATTTCCGAATGTACCCTTTGAGCGCTAACTATAAATTCAGAGCGCTTAATTTTCACACGCCTTCGCACATCACTCGAAATGGAAATGAAAGTTTTGAAATTCATCTGGTTTTTCTGAAATTAGACTCCAGCTGGTCTATTTCTCTTTTTAATATACCAGCCAGTTCGTAATTTTCATTTTGAATTGCCTTTTTCATCTTCCCCCTTAAACGAGACAACTTATACCTTATGCGTTCTTCGTTGCCAAGTTCTCTACCAAAAGTCCTTTTAAGACTGTCGTTTAACAAATTGAAGGAATCTATCTCTGAAAAATCCACGCTCATCTGCAATTTTGGTTTTGAATTGAACAGCGTCCACGTATCAATATCTGAATGAAGCTTTCTCTTTCCAGAATTTCGAATCGCACTTCTCAGACAATTTTTACAATATACCACTTGCTTTGTAAACCCAAGTGAGTGTACATCAATTATCAAACTCGCTTCTCGTCCGCATACAGAACACTTTTCACCCATTCAAATCACCTTCATAGAATTTGAATTATATTTATTCATCGCCACTTTTATCCCATCTTTGGCTATGGTAATTGTTGCTTCAACGCATACATTTACAACTTTCTTTACGATATCCAGTTCGTCGTTTGTGAACTCTCCTAACACAAAGTTAACAGCATCTCCCACTTTTGGTCCAATTCCAATCCGAATTCGCGGTACTTTATCTGTTCCAAGAGATTCTATAATAGATTTTACACCTTTATGCCCCCCAGAAGAACCATCAGGCCTTATTCTAATTTTCCCCAAAGGGAGATCGAGGTCATCGTGAACTATCAAAGGAGGCGTCTGTGTCTGAAGAATGCGAAAAATCTGACCGCTCAAATTCATAAAAGTGAGCGGTCTGATCAAGTTAAAAACCAAGCCTTCGACTTGAACAATATAAGAAATGTAATTCCCTTTTTTTGTGGTTTGAGCTGAGTGATATTTTCTCAAAAATTCATCAAGAAAAAGAAAACCAATGTTATGTCGAGTAAGAGCATACCGCGAACCGGGGTTCCCCAACCCTACAACGACAAACTTACTCACTATTATTCCTCTTTAGACTCTTCCTCTGATTTTTCCTTTATAGCTTCTGGTTCTACTTCTTCTTCCTCTACAGTTGGTGTCACAACTTCTTCAGCCCTTGGTGCTTTGACAGCTACGAGAACTTCATCTGGATCCTCAAGGACTTTCATTGTTTCTGGAATGTCAATATCTTTAATCCTAATAGCTTCTCCAACTTGGAGATTTGACGTATCCACAACAATCTCCTCGATCAAATCCTTCGGAAGAACTTCGATTTCAAGTTCTCTTATAATCTCTTCAAGTATTCCACCTGCTTTAACGCCAACTGGTTCTCCAACAAACTTAAGCGGAATTTTGAAATGCATAACCTTTCCGGGTTCCGGTTCGTAAAAATCCACGTGAATGATTTTGTCAGTCAGTTTGTGAAGCTGAATACTTTTTATAAAGACATCTTTCTCAATCTCACCGTCTTCTCCCCTAATAACAAGATGAATCGGCGTAGTTTCCTTTGCTTTGTGTAACACCGAGACAATTTCACTTTCTGGAATCTGAACCTTTACATTCTCATGACCTGGCCCATACACTATCCCCGGCACGAGTTTCCTTTTCAACAATCTCTTGGCTTTATCTCTTTCTCTAACAGTTGTTTCTAAGTTCAAAGCCATTGAAATTCCTCCTTTTTATCTAAACAATATACTCACGGAAAGATTTTTTCTGATCCTCATTATCGCTTCTCCCAAAAGAGGAGCTATAGACACTACTTTTATCTTATCAGGCATTTCTTCGTGTGAAATAGTATCTGTCACGTATACACGATCAATGGGTGACCTATCTATAATATCCAGTGCTTTACCCGAGAAAACTGCATGTGTCGCGCATGCTATTACTTTTTTTGCACCATGCTCTTTCAAAGTTTGCACTCCAGCTACTAAAGTACGAGCAGTGTCAATTATATCATCAAACATGATAGCTGTCATACCATCAACTTCTCCTATCACATTAAGAACTTCGGCAACATTGTCTTTAGGACGTCTTTTATCAAGGATGGCCAAAGGCATTCTGAGTTTTTCAGCAATCTTTCTCGCTCTTTTTACAGCCCCCACGTCCGGTGAAACTATGACTGTTTTTTCGTTGTCGAGAATCTCATATTTCTTGAGCGCTTCAACAAACACTGGAAATGACTGCAAATTATCCACTGGTATGTCAAAGAATCCCTGTATTTGCTCTGCATGGAGATCAACAGTAAGAACCCTCGTAGCACCAGCCACTGTGAGAAGATTGGCTACCAATTTTGCTGTGATGGGATCTCGCCCTTTTGCCTTTCTATCTTGCCGAGCGTAACCATAGTATGGCATGACAATAGTTATACTATTAGCCGAAGCTCGTTTGAGGGCATCTATAATGATCAATAGTTCCATAAGATTTTCATTGACAGGAGTAGATGTGGACTGAACGAGAAAAACATCATGACCACGGACCGTTTCTGCTATTCTAAGACTTATTTCACCATCGGAAAATCTTGAAATTTCTATAGACGCCGGCGGCACATTTACATAAGCGCATATTCTTTCGAGAAGTTGGCGATTGGATGATCCTCCGAGAATTTTCAATTCATTTCTCATCGTTTGCCTCCATTTTCTTGAGCACCCAGCCTTCCTTATTTATTTGCCTTGCCCTTCCAAGTGCAAGCGCATAAGCTGGGACATCCTCTGTGATAACCGATCCTGCTCCAATCATTGCATTATCGCTGATCTTAACAGGTGCAACTAAGGCACTATTTGATCCTATAAAAACGTGTTTCCCAATAGTCGTTTTGTTCTTTTTTACCCCATCATAATTACACGTTATTGTACCAGCTCCCACATTTGTTCCTGCACCAACTGTGGCATCTCCAAGATAAGTAAGATGTTGAGCTTTTACATTCTCAAAAAGATGAGAATTCTTAACCTCAACATAATTGCCGATCTTAACATTATCTTCCAAAACTGTACCGGGGCGCAGACGCGAAAAAGGGCCTACTGAACAGTTTTTCCCAACTTTTGCTTCGTCGCATTCTGATCTACATATAGAACTTCTTTCACCAACGATCGTATTGACGAGTGTCGTTGCGGGTCCTATTACTGCCTCAGATGCGATAAAACTATTTCCATAAATAAAAGTGAATGGTTTCAAAACAGCACCTCGCTCAATATGGACATCTGGACCAACAAATGTACTCGCTGGATCCTCTATAGTAATCCCAGAGTTCATTAAAGAAACAAGTATTTCCTCGCGGGCAATTCTAAAAAGCAGTGATAACTCTTTTTGTGTATTTGCACCCAATATTTCCAGTTCGTTTTCTATTTTAACTGTGTCAACAGTTCTGCCTTCTTTCAAAAGAATGTCTACAGCATCGGTCAAATAATATTCACCTTTTTGGTTGTTAGGAGTAATACGTTTCAATGCAAGTTTTAAGGCATCAGCGTTAAAGGCATACATTCCACTATTTATTTCGTGTATCTTCAGTTCCTCTGCAGTGGCATCGGCATCTTCGACTATTTTGAAAATTTCACCATTTTTTCTCACTATTCTGCCATATCCATCCGGTTTTTCTGTATTGGCTGTGAGCACGGTCATATCTGCTCCATTTTCCAAAAGCTTCTTTATAGTGGAGGGCCTAACAAGTGGTACGTCACCATAAAGTATCACAATGCGTCCGTCTAAAAATTCCATGGCGGATTTTACAGCGTCAGCGGTCCCAAGTTGTTCGGGTTGAAAATAAACTTTCACATCTTCGTCGAGCACATTCTTTACAGTTTTACCACCGTGCCCCACAACCACACCAACATCGTTAATACCTGCTCTCCTTGCCGCATCAATCACCCACTTGACAACGGGCTTTCCAAGTATTTCATGAATAACCTTTGGTCTTGGTGAATGCATCCTTTTTCCAAGACCACCAGCGAGAATCAAAGCTCTTTTCATCTTTCATCACCTTTGGAATTATACACGAATTTTCTCAACAAATGATTAATTCTTTTTTATGGAAGAGAGCGCAGACTTGATAATCTCTTCCAGTTCCTTGGCACCACTTCCTGTGGCCCTTTTAATTGCTTCAAAAGCTTCACTGCGAGAAAAGCCTAAAGCCATCATCGTTTCCAACGCTTCTCCAATGTGATCATTTGCATTAATAGCAGAATGGAGCTTTCCAGAAAGTTCCAAAATAATACGCTCTGCCATTTTGGCCCCTATACCAGGAAGAGATCTAAGAAAAAGGGTATCTTTCGAATCTACAGCGTTTACAAAACTGTTAAGGTCGGTTACATCCAAGATCTTCAGTGCATTCCTTGGACCAATTCCATTTATTCTTATCAATGCATCGTAGAGAGCACGTTCATCTTCATTTACAAATCCAATCAGTTCAAGCGGACTGTTTTCTCGAACTGTTTCACGAATGTAAAGAAAGACTTCTTCACCAGTATGGAAACGCGCAGAATGTTTGGTGCAAATTAGTATTTCGAAAAACACGCCATTAATTTCCAGAATAATGGAATTCTCTGTCTTAGAATGCAAAATGCCTTTTAGTCCCCAGATCACTTTTTATTTTACTCCTTATCAGCGTCAACATTGCCTGTGAGGAAAGTGCGAGCCACGCCTACAGTGTAAAACGAGCCACTCACTACCATAACAGAATTTTCCCTTTTACACATGTCAAGACAAGAACTCACTGCATCTTCTATGTTTTTCATGAAACCGACGTTGTTATATTTTTGCGCTGCCCAGGAGTATATTTCAAAAGGATTGGCCGCACGTGGACTGTGTGGCGTTGTTACGTAAAGTCTCTCAATACTTGGAGCTATTGAGCTTATCATTCCCTTGTAATCCTTGTCGTTTAAAATACCGATTATCGCATTGATTTTTCTCTTTGGAAAATATGTATTCAAATTCTTGTTCAGCATCTTCATGGCAGGGGTGTTATGAGCGACATCCAATATTATCATGACATCGGATGGAAGCCACTCAAATCTACCTTCCCACGCTATCGTAAAAATTGTGTCGTACAACTTTTTCTCGTCAAATTTGAACATTCCTAATTTTTCAAGAGTTTCAAGAGTTGCAAGCGAAATGGATAAATTTTTCATAGCATGCAAACCATTCATCCGCGTTTCAAGGGGGAGATTCCAACGTTCGCCCGTAAAATTAAAAGCATTTTTCCCTAATTCGGTTCTGTTTATCCTATACCTGAAATCTTTGCCCAAAAGTTTCACATCGCAGTTCATTTCCCTTGCTTTCGAGATAATTACCTTCATTGGTTCTGCTTCGATTTCTCCAACTACAAGCGGAACATTTGGCTTGATTATTCCTGCTTTTTCAAAGGCTATTTGAGAAAGAGACGAGCCAAGAGTTTCCATGTGATCGTAATCCACAGAAGTTATAACAGAACAAAGAGGTTTTTCGATGACATTGGTAGCATCGAAACGTCCCCCAAGTCCCACTTCTGAGATTACAACATCAACGTTCTCGAATTTAAAGTACAAAAAGGCCATAGCTGTAACTATTTCAAAAAATGTTGGGGCCATATCCGGAGATCTTGCCATAGCAATCGCTTCTTTTGAAACCACTTCAAATGTTTTAACAGCGTCTTCTTTGGATATATAAGTATCATTCACCCGAATACGTTCTCTAAATGTTTCAAGATGGGGAGAAAAATAAGTACCAACTTTGAGACCATGTACACTGAGGATTTTCCCAATTGTTCTTGTAACAGTACCTTTTCCGTTGGTTCCAGCGACATGTATGTACTCGAAAGAATCTTGCGGGTTTCCCAACCTTTTAAGCAATTCTTTTATCCTAACAAGCCCTAACCTTATCTTAGCCTCAGGGTGAACTGAATAAAGCATTCTTAACATTTCGTCATATCTCATACCAGATCAATCCCTAAGTGCTTTCATTGTTTCAGAGAGCCTTTCGAACATCTTTTTCAATTCCTTACTCTCATTTTTCACTTTGTTCACAATTTTCTCAGGAGCCTTCTTTAGAAATTCCTCATTTGAAAGTTTTGAAGCCAATTTTTCCATCTCTTTTTCGATCTTCAATGCTTTTGAATCGAGACGCTTCAATTCCAACTCAAGATCAAAATTCTCGTCTATTATGACGAATACTTCCGTATTCGAACTAACCGCCGCCGACATGGAATGTTTTGGCTTTGAGGCCAAGCATTTAACTTCCGATGCACTTGCAAGTTTTGCCAAGTACTTATTCACTATTGCATCCTTTAGCAGTTCATTTTCCCCAACAAATGCAACCTTGATTTTTGTGGACGGGGTAAGTTCGAGATCAGCCTTGATTCTTCTTATCCCCTTTATTGTTTCTGTTATGAAGTCGAAACCCTCATCTTCGTAATCAAATTCTTCATCTTTTTTTGGCCACTTAGAACTTGCAACAAAACCATCGAAGAAATTAGCCCATACTTCTTCTGTTATGAAGGGCATAAAAGGATGAAGCAATTTCATGCTGTTTTTCAGCACAGTCAAAAGAACCTGCTTGGTATTCTCACGAAGTTTATCAACATTCAATTGAACTTTTGATATTTCGATATACCAATCACAAAAAGTACCCCAGAAGAAATCGTACGCATGATGTGAAGCTTGATTGAAATCGTAAGATTCTATCGCATTTGTGACTTTGTCTATCGTTTCATTCATTCTCGAAAGTATCCATCTATCAGCTACTGTCAAGCCTTTTGGTTTTGAAGGGACAGTATCCCCGGTGTTCATTTTGACAAAACGACTTGCATTCCATATTTTGTTCGAAAAATGCATAGAAGATTCAAAAACCCGCTCGTCCAGATTTATGTCACGTCCTTGGGCTGCCAGCATAGATAAGGTTATGCGCATTGCGTCTGCTCCATATTTTTCAACGACGTCAAGAGGATCTATGCCATTTCCAAGCGACTTTGACATCTTCCGTCCATATTTATCACAAACCAGTTGATGAATGTAAACATCATGAAAGGGGATATCACCCATGAACTCCAATCCCATAACGATCATTCGTGCAACCCAAAAGAATATTATGTCGAAACCAGTTACGAGTAAATCAGTTGGATAGTACCTTTTCAGATCCTCAGTTTCTTCGGGCCATCCTAATGTAGAAAAAGGCCAAAGCGCAGACGAAAACCACGTGTCAAGCACGTCTGGATCTTGGACAATATTTGTGGATCCGCACGCCTTACATTCTTTAGGATCTTCTTCCGAAACGGTTAAGTACCCACAATCTTTACAATACCATACAGGTATTCTATGCCCCCACCATAGTTGACGGGATATGCACCAATCTCGCACATTTTCCATCCAGTTCAAATAAACTTTCTTCCAGCGATCTGGATGAAAATTCACCTGCCCGTTTTTCACAACCTCTATTGCACGCTTGGCCAAAGGTTTCATCTTGACAAACCATTGATCCGAAAGTTTTGGCTCAACTGCGGTATGGCATCTATAACAATGTCCAACAGAATGCGTATAATCCTCAACCTTAAAAAGATAACCCTTTTTCTTGAGATCTGCCACTATGGCTTCACGAGCTTTTTCTCTCTCCATACCTTTATATGGGGAACTAAATTTTACGCGTGCTTTATCATCAAAGATATCTACCATTTCGAGTGAATGTTTCTTTCCAATTTCAAAATCGTTTGGATCATGTGCAGGCGTAATTTTCAAAGCACCAGTTCCAAATGTCACATCAACATATTCATCTGCTATGATCGGAATATGTCTTCCAACAAGGGGTAAAATGGCATGTTTCCCAATGATATTCTCGTATCTTTCATCTTTAGGATTGACCGCTATTGCTGTATCACCCAGCATTGTCTCAGGTCGCGTTGTAGCGATTACAATCTCTCCACCTTCTTCAATAGGATACCTAATATGATAAAGCTTTCCTTCATCGTCTTCATATTCTATTTCTTCGTTTGAAAGAACCGTTCCACACTTTGGACACCAGTTCACCATATATTTTCCACGATAAATGAGCCCTCTTTTGTATAAGGAAACGAAAACCTTTCTAACTGCCTTGCTTAAGCCTTCATCAAGTGTGAAACGCTCCCGTGTCCAGTCGCACGACGCTCCCATACTTTCTATTTGTTCACGGATCCTTCCACGATATTCGTCGGCCCATTTCCAGGCGATCTTGATAAATTCCTTCCTTCCAACATCTTCCTTACTTTTTCCCTCTTTTGCTAACTCTTTCACTACAACATTTTGAGTAGCGATCCCGGCGTGATCCTCTCCTGGAAGCCACAGTGTTTCTTTCCCTTTCATTCTGTTATATCGAGTCACAATATCCTGAATAACCATATTCAATGCATGACCCATATGTAACTTACCGGTAATGTTGGGAGGAGGTATAACCATGGAAAACTTTCCGTTTCCACTTTTTGGTGAAAAGATACCAGACAATTTCCACGCTCTGTACCATTTCTGTTCAACACTTTTTGGAGAATAAGACTTATCCAAGATGTGTTTTTTCCCCTTTCTGCATAAAATATTCACGTTGAATTATATCACATGACAGTATCACTCACCGTAGCCTCAAAATTTTCTGTAAAGAAATTATAATTTCTCAGATGTACCTGATTTTGATACCATAAAAGAAGGAGAAAGAAGGGATGGTAAATTGAAAGTTTTCTATATTGTTGTAGTATCGGTCGGCATATCCTTTGGATTGCTTTCACTTCTCTATCAACCACATTCAATTTTCATTCCATTCAATTGGAGCGACTTAGCGATCTTTATAATGGCCACGATTTTCTTGATCGCATCTTTAAAATATCAAAAGATTTTTTCCTATTTTCTGTTCGTGATAGGAATCTTGGCCATGTTGAACACATATTTTTACTTCAAACAATGTTCCTACATAAAAGGGTTAGAGCTCTTTGGTGGATTCTTCATCTCGCTCGCTCCGCTCTTTGTGAAAGTCGATAAAAAAAAGAATGCAAAAAGAAAACTATTTTGATGGTAAAATACTTTAAGGGCATTAATGGTAAGTTTTCATGGGTTTTTAAAAAATTTGAGCAAAAGCAAAGAGGAGGGGAGCTACGTGAAAGTGATTATAGCTGGTAACGGTGTGAGCTCCATAACTTTAGTCAAAGAATTGAAAAAATTATCAAATAACGCTAATATTGAAATTTTTACCGATGAGCCAAGACCATTTTACTGGAGGCCAAGGCTTATTGAAATTCTGGCAAACGAGGCTTCTATAGATAGAATAACACCTTATGATAAAAAATGGTATGCAGATCATAATGTGAAACTCCATCTTTCAGATCCTGTGGTGAAAGTGAACCCTAATGAAAAGAAATTAGTCTCAAAATCAGGCTTAGAAGTAAAATACGATGTCTTTGTATTTGCCAATGGATGCAAGCCTTTTGTTTTACCAATTCCAGGAAAAGAACTCAAAAATGTTTATTCTATAAGAACATACGAAGATGTCATTGAAATCAAAAAACACTATGGTACTTCAAAAAAATTCGTAATCATTGGGGGTGGTATACTTGGAATAGAAGTAGCCGCCGCTTTAAATCGAGCAGGTGAAAGGAACGTTACAATTGTTGAGTATTTCCCATATCTTCTTCCACGCCAACTTGACAAACCCGGAGCTACAATTCTGAAGGCATCTTTAGAAAAGAAATATCAGATCAAATTCTTGCTCGGAAAGACTACATCTGAGTTAAAGGGAAATGAAAAAGTAGAAAAAGTCGTATTCTCGGACAAGAGTTCTATTGAAGCAGATGTTGTTTTGTTTTCAACTGGTGTACGACCGCGAATTTCGATTGCCAGAGAAGCCGGGGTAGATGTTGAAAAGGGAGTGGTAGTGGATGACCACTTACAAACGAACGTGAAAGATATTTATGCGATAGGGGATGTTGCACAGCACCGAAAAAAACTTTATGGTACAGTTCCACCATCAGTTGAGCAAGCTCGGACTCTCGCAAATGTCTTGAGCTCGAACGATAAAAGATACCAAGGAAGCGTTATGGCGAACATGCTCAAAGTTGCAGGAATAGATTTGCTTTCCATCGGAGTGATCGATCCTGACAGCGGAGATTATACTTTTGCCTCTAATGGAGATATGAATAAAGGTCTTTACAAAAAAGTTCTCACCGAGGAAAGCAAATTGGTTGGTGCAATCACCATAGGTATAAAAAAAACAAATGCCTTAAAAGTGAAAAAGCTTGTTGACTCTGGCGCTTCAATAGATTCTATGATCTTAGAGTATGTCAAATTTTAAGAGGAAGGAGAACAATCATGAGAGATTACATTTACTCTCCAAACGAGCTACTTGAAATGGCTTTGAAGATTGAAGAAGATGGAGTAACTTTTTATTCTTATCTATCAAGAAATTCTGAAGATCCAAGAAGAAAGGAATTGTTTTCGTACCTCGCTTCCCAAGAGGAACAGCACATCAAGGACTTCAAAGCGGTTTCTTCTGCTCTCCTTAACGATACTGAACCGGAATTCTGGGATGAGGCATCGAAATACGTTCGGAGTATAGTAGAAGAAAGAATATTTCCAAGTGCTGAAGATATGATAGAAAAATCGAAAAAAATGAATTTCGATCAAATACTAAACTCGACAATTAAAATAGAAAAGGAGACTGCGATTTTCTATGAAGAATTGTTCGATCTTGCTCGTGCAGAAAAATCGAAAGAAATTCTTTCAAAAATAATACGCGAAGAAATAAGTCATGTAAGGAAACTTTCGGCGTTAAAGGAGTGAAGGAAGCGGGATTCTCCGGCGGAGAATATCTTTCCCGCTTGTGCTCTGCGATAAGCAATGCAAATGAAAGGAGAGGGTTCACATGTTGAAAAGATTTTCTTTAATCCTTCTGATCTTAGTCATTTCAACTATAGCTTTAGCACAAGGAATCATGAGTTTTGCACCTGCAAGTGCCAACTTTGTGGCTACTTTCAAAAACAACGAACAAAATTACAGTGCTTTAAAAAAGGTGCCATTATTTTCGTTTTTACTTGACGATCTTGGAATAGAGAGCTTGATCAAATCCTCAGTCAGTCAAACTGCGCTCTCTATTAATGTTAAAACTTCTCAAATATGGAAAGCAATTCAAAATGATTTTGTCATATTTGGAAAAGGGGACATAGCTTCAAGTTCTGAGTTTAGTGTTGCTGCTGTGTTTAAAAGCAATTCCAGTATGATTATGAATTTGCTTTCTGCATTTGTTGGAGGGAACGTTGGCTCTCAGAAGATCAACAACGTTACCTTTAAAACATTTAAGACAGACAATGTAACCCTCTACGCTTTAGATCATGACGGATATGTCTTATTATCAAACTCTTCGAACCTAATAATCGACTCTGTAAATTCCTACGATGGAAAAATCTTATCTTTCAAACCATTTGGAAATGTTCCGAAAAATTCTTGGTTCTCAATTTACCTTAGAGGGGGATTTTCAAAAGATTCTACAAGCGATGTTGTCCCGAAAGATATGGTTGCTTATGGAGAAATAGAAGGAAACTCTCTGTCTATAACGGGTGTATCTGAATTTGAATACAGGAATAAAAATCTCAAATCGAAAATACTTTCTTTCAAGCCAGATGCAAAGTCGCTCGAGACTAATCCCGCAACAGGTGCTTTTTGGGCTGCAGCAGATGTCGCTGATCCGGTTGAACTCTATAAAATTGTGAAAAGCTATGTAAAAGAATGGAAAAGTCGCAAATTAACCGAGAAAGAAGCACTTGAACTGGTTAGTCATATGAGCGGCAAGATTTTCATGAATGTGAATGCCGTTTCAAGTAAATCGGAAGAATACGTTGCATCGATCTACCTTTCCAAGGACATGTCAAAATATATACCTGAAATGTCAAAAACAGCATCTGCTACTTTCAAATGGCAAGGACACACAGTGCTTCGCGACGATACGATTGAAGGAACAAGGACAGTATCCGATTACACTATTTTTTATCCAGACAAAATCATTTTTTCCAACATGCCTCCTGACGATGTTTCAAAATATTTGAAACTTCCTACTAAAGCTGAAAATATGGGAAATTATTCGAATTTTTCGAATCAGGTCTGGAATAATGCATTCATAATTGGATATATGGACATTGGGAAAATAATAGAAAACGCACTTCAATATTCCCTCAAATCCGGCATACTTTTCCAAGCAAAAATTGATAGCAACGCTGATTTCGTATGGCAATTAATATTAAGGTGATTTTGTGATGCGCGGACTTTCCAAAGCTGTCGAATCTGTGAAATCGTCCGTAACCTTGAGGATAAATTCAAAAGCCAAAGCGCTGAAAAAATCCGGAAAGGACGTTGTTCTCTTTACGGCAGGAGAACCTGACTTTGCAACACCGGATGAAATAAAAAACGCTGCTATAGATGCAATAAATGCGAATTTTACCAAATACACGAAATCAAGTGGCATCATCGAATTGCGAGAAAAGATATGTCAAAAGTTGAAAGATGACAACGATCTCGACTATTCACCAGACGAAATTGTTGTTTCCAATGGTGGCAAACAGGCGCTTTTTAACATATTTGGGGCAATTTTAAATCCAAATGACGAGGTGATAATCTTCACACCTGCATGGGTAAGTTATGCTCCTCAAGTTGCAATGTGGAAGGCCAAAGCCGTGGCAGTTTCGACATCGGCTGAAGAGGAATATTTGCCAAAACGTGAATCACTCGAATCCGCTTTAACCGATCGAACAAAAGCCATACTCCTGAATTCTCCAAACAATCCAACCGGTACAGTATATGACAGAAAAACTCTGGAAATGATAGCTGACTTTGCAAAGACACACGATCTTTATGTGGTTGCAGATGAGGTTTATGAAAAAATAGTCTACGACCTCGAGCACGTATCTATTGCTTCCATAAACGGAATGCGCAATCGCACTTTGATCATCAACGGATTTTCGAAAAGTCACGCTATGACGGGATGGCGCGTGGGATATTCAGTTGCTCCTTTTGAAATTTCAAAAGAGATCGCGAAAATTCAGTCTCACACGACATCAAATATAAATTCCATTGCTCAGATGGCCGCGCTTAAAGCTTTAGATGTAGATACATCAGATATGGTTGTAGAATATAGGAAAAGAAGAGATCTAATCGTTGATTTACTTCACAAAGCAAAATTCAAGTTTTTCAAACCTAAAGGAGCATTTTACGTTATGATAGACGTGAGGGCTTTTCTGAACGGTAAAACAACTGAAGATCTTTGCATAGAATTGATGGAAAAAGCCGGAGTTGCCATGATACCTGGCGATGGATTTGGGTTACCAGGTTTTGTTAGGATTTCTTTTGCAACATCTCAAAACCAAATAAGAAAGGGAATTGAAAGATTATCGAATTACTTGAATTGATGTAAAAGTAGTAGCACATAATCAAAAGTGGGATCTTTACTTTAAAGATCCCACTTTGAAATTTAGCGGATCAACCATTTCTTTTTAAGAAACCTTTCCGTTTAGAAAATCTTTCTCCCCACTTAAATATGAAAAGTCCAAGCGGAAGAAAGAGCATTCCCATCAATGCCATTGGGGCAAGTTTGTCCATGATGGACCATATACCTTCACCATTAAGCACTGTCTTTCTCATCGCCTCAAGGGCATATGTTGCAGGCGAAAAGTAAGAAAGAGTTTCCATCCATTTTGGCATAACATTAACACTGTAATAGACACCTGAAATCATCAAAATGAATGCTTGAAATATATGAACCACCTGAACGCCCTTTTCTGGAGAAATTAGAGGTAATACTGCTCCCATCATTCCAAATCCTGTAAATGAGATGCTGGCAATTGCTAATACCATAAGAGTGGCCGATACATTCATACTACCAAGATTTATGCCAAAAAGTGGTGCTACGATGATGAACAGCAAAAAAGTTCTAAGCATTCCGTAAACAATTGCAAAGCCACAGGTACCAAGCAAGTGCGTTATCCTTTTCATTGGAGACATGAATGTGTACTCTATAGTACCTTCCCATCTTTCCCATGCTACGGTTTCGGCCAAAACTTCAAAAAGCACGGAAAGATAGCTCCACATCGTTGCCCCAATTATCATGTAAAGTATGGTTCTGTTTCCACCTCCCATGGACTTCCCAACAAATCCCATTGTGACGGTATTAGCAATTGTGTAAGCGAAAAATACAATTTCCCACTTCCAATATCTCTTTACAAGGTCAAAATTTCTTATCACAACTGCCAAACCTGCATAAAACTCTTTTAGGATATCACCTTTATTCATCTTCATCAGCCTCCTCAAATTTGACACCGATAGCTTCTAAAAACACATCCTCAAGTGTTTGAGCTGAGTATCTTTCTTTCAAATTCTCGGGAGTACCTTCAGCAACTATCTTTCCATGATGAATTATTGAAATCCTGTCACACAATTTCTCAGCTTCTTCCATATCATGCGTGGTCAGCAAAACAGTGGCATCATGCTCTCTTACGATATCTTTCACCATACTCTGCACTTCTCGCTTTGCTTTCGGATCTAAACCGGTTGTTGGTTCATCCAAAAGCATGAGAACCGGAGCTGTAAGAAAAGCACGCGAGATGGCAACTTTCTGTTGCATGCCTCTCGAGAAATTTTCCAAAGGATCGTTGAATCTGTTTTTAGGAATCCCAACTTGTTCAAGCATATTTGAAATGTGTTCCTTAGACTTTCCAAAGGGGAGGCCATATATCCCACACGCGTATCTCAGATTTTCAATTGCAGAAAGTTTCATAAAAAAACTTGCTTCAACTGAAACACGATTTATCATTCTTTTCACGATATTTTCATCTTCGAACACATCATGGCTAAAAATCTCGATTCTTCCACAATCTGGATATAGAAGAGTTGACATTAATCTAATTAAAGTAGATTTTCCAGAACCGTTTGGACCAAGCAATCCATAAATTTCTCCACGCTTGATTTCAAAAGATACACCTTTCAAAGCTTCAATTAATTTTCCCGTTTTTTTAAAATACTTTTTGACGTTGTACACTTTAACTGCGGAGTTCATCTTTTTTCCTCCCTCCTTGGCAACAAATGAAAAAGGGCTGTGAACATGTTCACAGCCCTTCGAGGTCCCACTATCTCCGAGTAAAATCAAATTGGAATAATAGAGCGGTGAACACGGCATACCAATCCCACGAATGTCATAACACCCGCAAGCAATCTTATATTCATCGTGGTTTTCATACGTATTCACCTCCTGTTAAAATTACTTTACACTAAAAGTATTAACGTTGTAATTCTTGAGAGTTAAAGATTAATGAAGTATTCTATCTTAAGATGTATTTAAATGTTGAAAAGGCAGGACATATTACGAACATGTTTGAATTTGAGATACATGAACTTCTTTCAAATTGTGCACAAAGATTACAAGGCAATTCAAAGTCCGTAAAGAAGAGATTTCACATCTTACTCGAAGTTTTCGTCAAGACATATGAGCTCGCTATTTGAAAGTTCACAAGATGTGAGAAGTGGGATTGTGCGGTGTGCAATGTTCTTCTGCTTTCATGACCGAAGCGGTAGCTGAGAGGGGGACCGCATAGCGGTGGAAGGTGTTAAGTATGTAGCGTGCTTTACACAGACTCTTTGGCCATAATGTCATACCGGCCTACGAGCCGGAATCTGAGGATGAGATCCCGGATCAGGTCCGGGATGACATGTCGGTTTAAGACTCTATCAGATGTATCAAGTTCAGGATGACGTTAAAGAGTCGGACTTGATAAGACTTCAAAAAATTCCTTTATCGCTTTTCAAGCGATGTTCATTTGATAAACGCTTGTAGATTGATGCACAACTTAAGAAATTCTGATCTCTGACAAGCATCTTTTCTAATTCATGATATAATTTACGCGCTGTTCATAGACAAAATTTGTTGAAAGGGATAAGTTTTGGATAAGTTCATTGTAGCCATTGTGGCGTTTCTTACAACCTTGACAACAACTCCTGTTGCGATTTTTTTTGCAAAGTTAAAGGGGTGGGTGGACCTTCCGAATGAAAGGAAAGTCCATAAAGTTCCAATGCCAAGAGTTGGCGGTTTGGGGATATTTGCCGGAATTGTTGTAGGAATAGTATTAACCGGATTTTTGAGTGATCAAACATGGCCTTTTTTTCTTCTTGTACCTTTTTCATTGATCTCAATAATGGGTTTTGTTGATGACGTAAGGGGACTGTCTTTCAAAACAAAATTCATCGTTCAAATATTGGCTTCAATTCTTGCAGTGTTTCTTGTTGGAGCAAATGTACCATATGTCGCCAATCCATTAGGTCACTCCAAAATAGATTTCGGAGTCTTTGGTCCTGTGATCGCCGTAATCTGGATGGTTGGAATAACCAACGCGATAAACCTTTCAGATGGCCTTGACGGACTTGCGGCCGGAATAAGCGCAATAGCAGCATTGGCATTGGCAGTTACTTCGGCAAGAGTAGATATTACAACAGCTCTTATTGCTGTAAGTGTTTTTGCATCAGCTGTTGCCTTCTTGAGGTACAATTTTCATCCAGCCAAAACATTTATGGGAGATACGGGAAGTCAACTGCTTGGATTTGCTCTCGCAGTGATTTCCATAAAAGGATCTTCACTTTCCGCTTCTACTCTTTCATTGGCTGTTCCGATGCTTGCTATAGGAATTCCAATTTTGGACACCACATACGCGTTTATCCGAAGAATGATCAAAGGAGGGAATCCCTTTTTGCCTGACAAGATGCACATCCATCACCAACTTTTGAGCATAGGTTTCTCTCACGTTGGAGCAGTAATATTCATATACGCGATTAGTTTCGCACTTGCCTTAATTGCAATGACTTTTAGGGGAAAACACGAATTAACCTTCTTCGCTTTTTATGCACTTATAGCGATAGGGCTCCTCGCTTTCTTGAAAGTTATGCGCGATAAAAATAAAAATAGGGGGTGAATAGTGTGCCTGATATTTTAAAAGTCAAGTTACTTAAAACTGGCGAAATACTTGAATATCCAAGAGGAATTACTCTTGAAGCGATTGCAAAAGAACACCAACAATTATATGATTCCGAAATAGTTGCCGCTCGAGTTAATAATGATATCAGAGAACTCTTCAAAACTTTGGAGAAGGATTCCGAAATTGATTTTATCGATCTTACAGATGAAGATGGTATAAGGATCTATCAAAGGGGGCTGATGTTTTTAACCTACATCGCCTCATTAGAAGTTTTTCCCGATAAAGTTTTAAAAGTGCGTCATTCACTTGGAAAAGGACTTTATTGCGAATTCGACGGTTGGGTGCCGTCAAAAGAAGATATCAACAAAATAAAAGAAAGAATGCGTGATCTTGTCGATGAAGGCATACCGTTTGTCAAAGAGGAGCTTTACAAGTTCGATGCACTCGAACTTTTTAAAAAATATGGTATGTACGATAAAATAGAACTTTTGAAATACAGAACAAAATCAACAATAAACGTTTATTGGTGTGGTAAGTATTTCAATTACTATTATGGTCATATGGTTCCATCCACCTCGTACATTAAGCTTTTCGATTTGGTCAAAATTAACAGTGGATTTGTTTTGGTGCATCCTGATATAACATCTCCAAATGCTCTGCCTAAATACATACCCCAACCAAAGATGGCAAAAGCTTATGAAGACCGTGAGCGATGGGCGAGAATCGTCGATATGGAAAATGTCGGAGATCTGAACAAACTCGTTTCAAGTGGTAGAGCAAGAGAATTGATCATGATGTGCGAATTACTCCACGAAAAAGAAATTTCACGCATCGCTGACGATATAACATCTCGCAGTAATGTAAAGCTGGTGCTTATTTCCGGACCGTCTTCATCAGGAAAAACCACTTTTTCTAAGAGACTTGCACTTCAATTGAGAGTAAATGGCTTTGAACCGTACCCTATGTCACTTGACGATTATTTCGTTGAAAGAGATAAAACGCCTGTAGGTCCAGACGGAAAACCCGATTTTGAGTCTTTGAGGGCTCTCGATTTAGAACTGTTTAACTACGTTTTGAATTCTGTGTTCGAAGGCAAAGAGGTTGAAACACCAAAATTTAACTTCAAAACCGGAAAACGCGAGTATAAAGGAAATGTGGTGAAAGCAACCGACAAAACGATACTCATCGTTGAAGGAATTCATGGTCTTAATCCGGATCTCACGAGCGAAGTTGACGATTCTTTGAAATATCGTATATACGTGAGTGCTCTTACACAAATGAATTTGGACGATGATAATAGAATACCGACAACTGACGTCAGAATACTCAGACGCATGGTTAGAGATTACAATTTCCGTGGTCACAGCGCTTTAAAAACTTTGCAAATGTGGCCATCTGTTAGAATGGGGGAAGAACGCAACATATTTCCCTATCAAGAGAATGCAAACGTAATGTTTAATTCTTCGCTTCCTTACGAACTTGCTATTTTGAAAAACTTTGTTATCCCTCTGCTCCTCCAGGTGGATAATTCCACTTCTATGTACAGTCAAGCCCGAAGACTTATAAGGTTTCTTGATTACTTTTTACCAATTGTTGACTTCGATGTTATTCCATCAACATCTATAATTAGAGAGTTCATAGGAGGAAGTTATTTCCATTACTGATCCATTTTTCCCAAAATCGAAATAATAACGCTACATATAGTATTATAACAAAATGTTATACTATATGTAGCGTTTTTTAGGGAGGGATTTATAAATGTTATCTCAAGTAATAAAGAGATTTCTCGATGCTCACCCAAGTCAAAACTCCATGAGAATCCTAAAAGAGAGGTATTTCTGGAAAAGACAAAATGGTGAGTTCATGGAAACAAAATGGGACGACGTATCAAGAAGAGTGGCGCGAGTCATTGCAACGGCAGAACTTCTGAACCCAAAAATGAAAGAAAAATCTGCTGAAGAGAAGCTTGAGGACATAAAAAAATGGGAAAAAACCTTCTTCGAAATTTTAAAGGCACGTCTTTTCATTCCCAACAGCCCAACACTTTTCAATGCGGGTAGTGGGATAAACATCAATCTCTTGCATAAAAATTTGGATGAAATGACACTTAAAGATTACGAAACTATTTACTCTAATCGAAATTATCTTCACATGCTGAGTGCCTGTTTTGTTGTACCTGTTGAAGACAGTATAGAGGGAATATTCAATGCAGTTAAAAATTATGCTTTGATCACTAAAGCGGGAGGAGGCGTTGGATCTAATTTTTCTAGTCTGAGGCCAAAAGGTGCATTCGTTGCTGGAACTTCTGGCCGTTCTTCCGGACCTGTGAGTTTCATGCACGTTTTTAATTCCGCCACAGGAGTGGTAGAGCAAGGTTACAAACGTCGTGGAGCACTTATGGGAATACTCGATATTACACATCCTGACATAGAAGAATTCATAGATGCAAAAAAACACAACACGGGTGACTCCGTTCTTAAGTTCTTCAACATATCCGTCGCGATAAAAAACAAAGTTGAGATCTTAAAAGCCTATGAAGAGGATGGAGAAATCGAACTTTCTCATCCCAAAGGAAACGAAAAGAAGATTGTCAAGATCAGAGAACTTCTTAAAAAGATAGCCGAAAATGCGTGGAAAACCGGTGATCCAGGTTTGGCTATTCTTGATGAAATGAACAAATACAATGCCCTTTATCCTCTGAGAATAATAGAGTCTACCAATCCTTGCGGTGAAATTGGTCTTCCCCCTTTTGAAGCTTGCAATCTCGGCTCCATAGACGTGGCAAAATTTTACAACAACGGAGAGTTTGATCATGAGGCGCTCAAGGAAATGTGCAAAATAGCTACGAGATTTTTGGATGACGTTATCGATGTGAGTGTTTTTCCTTTACCGGAAATAGACAAAGCCGTGAAAAATTCCAGACGCCTTGGTCTTGGTATCATGGGGTTCGCAGATCTTTTGTATATGATGGGTATTCCATACAATTCCGAAGAAGGTAGAAAATTTGCATCCGATCTCATGGCAGAATTAGCGCTTGAAGCGCATCAAGCCTCATACGAATTAGGACTTGAAAAGGGAAATTTCCCTCTTTACGATCAAAGCCGTTATGCAACAGAACACGGATTCATTCCTTTTGCAATGGGATCCTCAAAATTTGATGAGGAGATAAGAAAAAAATTTGGCGAAATCTCAAAGGCTCACAGAAATGTTGCTCTTCTCACCGTTGCTCCAACTGGATCGATATCCAACATTGCGGATACTTCTTCCGGACTTGAACCAAATTTCTTGCTTGCATATACCCGATATATGAACAAATCCGATGGTTCGAAAGAACCACTTGTCTATGTGAATCACGTGCTTGTAAAACGACTTGGGAACAAATTAAGTGAAGACATAAAAGAAAAGATCATAAAAGACGGTACTCTTAAAAATATAGAAGATATTCCTGAGGAGATCAAGAGAATTTTTGTCGTAAGTCATGACATATTGCCAGATGACCATTTGCTCATGCAAGAAGCATTTCAAAATTACGTCGACAACAACATATCCAAAACCATTAACTTACCGAATTCTGCAACTATTGAAGACGTGTTGGATATATATATAAAAGCTTTGAAATCCAATGTTAGAGGAGTTACCATATATCGTGATGGATCTCTTCAGATGCAGGTTCTCAATTCCAACAAGAAAATCAAAACGAAAGACGCACCAAGAGTTAAGTTCTTCATACTTGACGATCATCACAGATTAAGAGCCAGGCCAAGAAAAAATACGCTAAGATCTGTCACCAGAAAATACAGATGTGGTTCTGGGACGACTTACATAACTGTCAGTTTTGACGATTCTGGAGAGGCTATCGAAGTTTTCGTATCTAATGGAGGAGAAACTGCAGAAATAATAGGAAGGCTTTCTTCCGTAGCACTCAGATCAGGAGTTTCAATAGAAGAGATCCTTGAACAACTTCAGAAAGTTAAAGGTGATTACTCAAAAGGTGTGGCCAAAGAGATCAAAAAAGCGATAGATGATTTCTCCGAACTTTGGACATCTACGTACGAGGAAGCCAGAGATGAAATCATCCACGTGGATGGTAGTAAAAGGACACCTGAAGAGATAGAGAAGTTTGTGGTTGCCAACGATCTTAAGTGGTACAACGATTATTATGTTGATGATGATGGAAATACGTACTGCCCTGTATGCCTTTCAAAAAATTCACTGGTAAATCAAGAAGGATGTGTCACTTGCATGAATTGCAATTGGTCCAAGTGCACAGTAGGATAAACACAGCGGCGGGACATACCCGCCGTTTCTTGTACATTGTTAACGAAAAACTGTGCATTTACTTTTTCACGAAAGACACTGCATAGTGATACTCAAATTCTCTACGATCTATTTTTTTGAATCCCCGAGACTCGATTTTCTCTACCAACTCATCTTCAGAAAATCTTATCGCTTTGGGAGGGCCAAACGGCGCATCAAGTTTGAATTCGACGAGTGTAAGTTTCCCTTCATCTTTTAAAATGGAAGATAGGAAACTCAACAATTGATCCTGGCATTTCATATCGTGAAAGGAATTCAAGAAAAAAGCATGTGTTGCTTTTGGTATATCTATGCCTTGACAAGCATCGATGCATATTGTAGTTATATTTGAACTCGAATAAAAACCACTTTCAAAATTTTTGCAGTATTCATCGATCGAAAAAACTTGCTTGCACACTTTTGAAAATTCATTTGAATAGAAACCATCACCAGACCCCACGTCAATTACAATGTCACTCGATGTTAATTTCATCATTTCTAAAAGAGGGCCTTTTATTTTTTCTCTAAAAGCACCCCGAGGATGGAATTTCTCAAGCATCTTAATCTCAGCACTCCTCTCATGTTTTCCATACAAGTACCTCTTTTCATTGAAAACCCACTAAATTAAATATCTATCGAACTCTCACTTCCGCTCAACAGGCATGATGAGACAACTTGGTCCTCCTGTTCCCTTTACAAATTCTGACAGATCGATAACATGAACTATAACTCCTGCTTTTCTTAATTTCCCAATAGTTTCATAATTTGCGGCATCCGCAATAACCTCATTATCACTCAAACATATTACGTTTCCACTGATGAATGTACTGTTGTGGACTTCGACCACGTCAAATCCATCAAAAAAATCGTCAGGAAAGACTCCATGGCAATAAAGCACGCGCTTGGGTCCAATAATACTCATAGCTCCACCTATATGTAAATAAGGTGGAGGTACAATTGCCGTTCTTACCTCATAACCCATGGTATTTAGCAACCTCGAAACCTGCTTTATGCCACTTTCGTTTGTCCTCTGAGAATGACCAACAAAAGCAATCGAACCTGCCAATATGACATCCCCACCTTCCACAGTGCCAGGTTCTTCGACACTTCCAACCAACGGCTCTCCAAGGGAGTCCATTATCTGTGCCATCCAACTTTCTTCACCTCGCCTGGTAGGCAATCCCATTCTCAATTTAACGTATCCCTTAGGAGTGCAAAGAGCCGTATCACGCGTAAAAACCGAGTTTGGGTGACCTTTAAGCTCGGGAATATCGATCACTTCGCATCCAAACTCTGCAAGTACAGATTTTAACTTGTCATGTTGTTGTATTGCCTTAGTTTGATCTGCAACTCGTGTAATGTTGTGTGCTTTATTATCTTTAACGCGAAAGTATTCAAATCGGGGTGTGCAGAGTACAACGCGTGACAACTTATCTCCCTCATTTTTCAACATTGAAATCCCCCTCATCTTTGTGATTTGCATACACACATAAAACATATTCATCATAGCATAGTGCAAACTTCTGGCAAAATGGCAGACATCGAGAAAAACATCTATGTTAACCAATAACAAGAAGACCCCGTTATTTACGGGGTCGTTTTTACCTAAGAAATAACATTATCGTCTTAGTGCAACTTTCTTTCTTCTTTTCTCGAGCCAGCCGATCAAAATAGGGCTAGCAATGTATATGGAAGAATACGTTCCTGTTATGACACCAAAGCTCATACCAAAAGCAAATGGGCGTAAAACAGTTCCTGAGAACAAAAACAGGACAAATACAACTATAAATGTGGTAAAAGAGGTGTTTATAGTTCTTGAAAGTGTTTGATTTATGGACACATTTACGATCTCAGCCATTGGCTTTCCACGCATTTTTTTGAGATTCTCGCGTATTCTAGAATAAACAACAACAGTATCATTCAACGAATATCCAAGTAATGTCAGCAATGAAGCAACGACTGTACTATCGAAGCGTATCCAAAAGATTGAATATAATCCAGCCGTAATGGTTAAATCATGGATTAAAGCCGAGACCGCACCAACTCCGAATATGAATTGAAAACGAAAAGCCATGTATATCAAAAGAGCTATGCCAGCCACGATCGATGCCCACATCGCTGATTGTCTCAGCCCAGCCGCAGCGTATCCACTAACAGTCTGAAAGGACTCGAATCTCGCGTTCACTCCGTGCTCCTTTGCTATCTCTTGCACATTCTTAACAAGTTTATCTTTCTGATCAACATTGTAAAATTTTCCAATCGTTATACTAAAAAGTGAGCGTTTTGTCTGTGTACCAGTTGTGGTAAGACTGTGAAGTTGAGATATGCTCGCATTTTTAAAAATAGGATCGGCACCTGAAAAGATTGCTCTAACATCTGCAGGAGTCAGTTTCATACTGTTAAAAGAAACACTCATAGTTGTTCCACCAGAGAAATCAACACCAAGATTGAATCCTCGCACGAAGAAGAAAACGATCGAAATGGTGATCATGGTGAGCGATATAGCTAAAAATATGTATCGTGGTCCCACAAAATTTATATTCTTCATCGACTCCTTCCTCCTTTAATGCTCTCTGGCTGTTCTAAAATAGTAGCATATTTGTTTTTAATGAATGGAGCCATCAAATCCAAAATGTATCTGGAGACCACCAATGAGGTGAATATCGTACCCAGAATACCAATTGTCAAGGTGACAGCAAATCCTTTGATCGAACCTGTTCCAAAGTAGTAAAGTACAAACGCCGTGATCAAAGTTGTGATGTTTGCATCGAGTATAACAGCTAAGGATTTGTTGAACCCAGCGGATATAGATGCCCTCATGGTTTTGCCAGTGCGCATTTCTTCTTTTACTCTTTCAAAGATTATGACGTTCCCATCAACAGTTGTGCCAACAGTCAGTATAATACCAGCAATTCCGGGCAGAGTGAGTATTCCATGTGTAAGGGCAAGCATACCAAACACAAAGAATGCGTTGTAAAAGAGAGCTATAACGGCTACTACTCCCATCGCACCCATATAATAGATCAACATGTAAATTATCACGAGCAGCACACCTATTAGTCCTACGATTAAGCTTCTCCTTATAACATCTGCACCAAGTGTGGGTCCAAGTGTTTGCTCTTCCGACAACTTGAGACTTATAGGAAGGTTGCCACTTCGTATGAGTGCTGCCAACTCCTGAGCTTGATCGTATGTAAAATTACCTGTGATCTCAGCGCTGCCACCTTGTATAGCGGTTTGCACCACAGGAGCACTAAGAACGTAATTGTCCATAACAATTGCTAAAGGTTTTCCAACAAGTGCCTGCGTAATCTGAAAGAAAATGTTTGCTCCTTTTGAGTTAAACGTTAAGTCTATCTTCCATCCTCCACGTTGAGTATCAACAGATGCTCTGGCATTACTGACGTAATTTCCCGACAATTGGAGCCTTCCTGCTCCAACTTGGATGTATTTATTAACAAGGTACCAAACATCCGTGGACTTTTTTGATTGAAGCCACTCAGCACCAGCATAACTAAGCCCTATTTTGGGTGCAGGCTTGACTGACGATCTAACCTGATCAAGAACTTGTGCAAAGTATAGCTGGGCTTTTTGACCTATAAGTTTTTCCGCTCTTTTGGGATTATCTATCCCTGGAATCTCAACTCGAATTCCGTCTTTCCCAACTGCCGAAACGATTGCTTCTGTGAAATTTGCATCATCAAGTCTCCGTCTCAAAACGGTAATTACCTGACTAGTGAGTTCTGGGGTCGGTTGCTTTCCAACCATAAGATAGTCCAACCTGGAACCGCCTTTTATATCGAGGCCAAGCCTAATATTGCCGAACAGATGACCCCAAAAACCTTTTGCTGATGGCGCTGGCGGATATAGCATAAAGGTCACAGAAACAAACAACACCAAAAGTATAAAGATCAATCTTACTTTGTCTGTTCTCATTTTTTCAGAAAGGGTAAACCCTTTCACACCCCCTGATTCGTTATTTTATGAGATCGGATTTTGAATCGTTCTTGGACTTCCCATTGTTATCATTTGAAACTGCTTCTCCCTTCACGATCGATGATACAGAGCGTTTAGTGATTTCAAGATCATTTCCAGCAGTTCTGATCTTGATGGTGTTTTTTTTGATATCCGTTACCTTACCAACAATTCCACCAATCGTGATAACGGTGTCACCTCTTTTAAGATTACTCATCATCTGGTTGAAGCTCTTTGTTCGCTTTTTCTGCGGGTAAATAAGCATGAAATAGAAAATGGCTCCCAAAGCGATTATCCATATGAGCATTGTTAAAGTACCAGATGAAGCCAATCCTCCATCACCAGATGGAGTGGTAGGTGCTGCCTTTTGTGCGGAGGCATCCGCAAATGCTACAAAATTTTCAAACATTATGTCCGTCTTGCGAGACGGCTCACCTCCTTCTTAAGAGTTTTTATTTTCTGCGATAATTTCAGTTTTTGATTTCAAGCAAAATTCGTGCTTCCTGCGGTGTTGCAATTTCACGTCCTATTTCTTTTGACATCCTGACAACTTTTTCAACAAGATCGGCATTGGATTTAGCAAGAACACCCTTAGAAAGATAAATGTTATCTTCAAGCCCTACTCTAACATTTCCACCCATGGCGATTGCATGCGCTGCCATTTCAAATTCATGTTTTCCGATTCCGGCAACAGTCCATGTAGCCTCCGGAGGAATGCTCTCAACCATACGAACGAGATTTCGTATATCCGCGGGGCATGCTCCTGGAACACCCAGCACAAAATCGAAATGAAGATGCCTCTTTATGAGCCCTTCTTTGACTACTCTCAAGGCATTGTAAATGTGTCCTATTTCAAAGCATTCAAATTCTGGCATAATGTGCATTTCATTCATTTTCTTGGCAAAATGCCTTATCAAAGGCATATCGTTAACAAAAACATCATTTCCAAAATTTGTTGTTCCAACATCCAAAGTGGCCATTTCCGGATCGGCATAAATCGATTGAAGCCTTTCCTCTGCACTCATACCAACAGCTCCACCAGTTGAAACCTGAATTATAACATCAGGACACTTTGCGCGTATGAGATCAATAGTACGCTTAAAGACTTTTACATTCTGTGTGGGATTACCCCTTTCGTCTCTGACATGAATATGAACAATGGATGCTCCTGCTTCCCGGGCTGCACAAGCTTCTTCTGAAATCTCTTCGGGTGTTAACGGAATATAAGGAGTGTGTTTTCTTGTAACCTCAGCCCCACAAACAGCCGCAGTTATGATAAGTTTTCTCATATCACTCATCCTTTGCTGGAATGACGTTGCTTAGCAATTGGTACTACACAAACACCAGAAGCCTTCGCGACAAGAATTGGCTCTTTTAGAACATCACACGCTGATGAATTCTCTCCAATGGGAGATATAACTTTGAAAGCTTCAAAGTACATCCGTCGAGATGTCCTACCAGACTCAACAATTTTACCATATACTTCTATATAATCACCAGCATGAATTGGAGAAAGGAATTCAACCATATCGTATGCACGGAATAACCCTTCGTCTCCATCGTTCCTTATTAGAAGTTCCGTGGCCACATCGCCGAAAAATTGTAAAGTTTTTGCTCCATCCACGAGACCTCCAGCGTAATGAACATCTGATTCAGAAATTCTAACACGTATGGACGGTAAACCATTCCAATCTTTGTAAGCCATTATTTCACCTCAAAAATGGATTTCTGATATCTGTTTTTTATTTCTTCTGAAATTCTTTCAATAAATTCATGTGTTTTCATACTTCCAAGATCTTTTCCACTTCTTATTCTTACAGCAATCGAATTGGCTTCCATTTCTCTACTTCCAACAATCAACATGTACGGAATCTTTTTTAGCTGCGCTTCTCTGATCTTATAACTGATCTTTTGGGATCTTCCATCAACCTCTGTGCGTATCCCAAAATCTTCAAATTGCTTTTTAATCTTTTGCGCGTATTTTACATGCTTTTCTGATATCGGAAGAACGATCGTCTGAACTGGTGCTATCCATGTAGGAAAAGCACCTGCATAGTGTTCTATCAATATACCTATAAATCGTTCAAGGGAACCATATATGACTCTGTGAATCATAACAGGCTTATGCTCAACGTTATCTGATCCGGTGTAATTGAGATCAAATCTTTCTGGCATGAGAAAGTCAAGCTGAATTGTGGCACATTGCCACGTTCTACCTATGGAATCTCTTACGTGAAAGTCTATTTTGGGGCCATAAAATGCACCGTCTCCTTCATTTACTTGATATTCCATTCCGAGATGCTCTAAAGCTGATTTAAGAGCTGAGGTCGAAACTTCCCAAATTTCATCAGAACCCATGGCATCATCAGGCTTTGTGGAAAGTTCAACTTTGTAAGGAAATCCAAAAAGTTTGTAAGTTTTGTCTATAAGTTTGATAACTCCCACGATCTCGGACTCAATTTGTTCTTGGGTACAAAAAATATGGGCATCATCTTGAGTAAACGCACGTGCTCTAAAAAGCCCATGTACGACTCCACTGCGCTCATATCTGTGAACGGTTCCAAGCTCACACATTCTCAAAGGCAAGTCTCTATAGCTGTGGGAACTCGTCTTATATATCATTATATGACCTGGACAATTCATTGGTTTTATCGCATACGCTTGTCCTTCTTTTTCAGTAAAATACATGTTATCACGGTAATGATCCCAATGTCCTGACCGCCTCCACAAATTTTCATTCATTACCATAGGTGTTATGACCTCTACATAACCAGCTTTGATGTGTTCTTCTCTCCAGAATTTCTCAAGTTCTCTTCGGACAACAGCTCCTTTCGGATGAAAAAATATCATGCCAGGAGCTACATCTGGATGTAAGGAGAAGAGATCAAGTTGGGGTCCTATTTTTCTGTGATCACGCTTTTCAGCCTCTTCTAACATTTTCAGGTACGCATCGAGGTCTTCTCTCCTATAAAATGCCGTTCCGTATATTCTCTGGAGCATCTTGTTGCGCTCGTCGCCTCTCCAATAGGCTCCTGAAACACTAAGTAATTTAAAGTTTTTTACAAGACCCGTTGACGGAACATGAGGTCCACGACAAAGATCAGTGAAATCTCCTTGTCTGTAAATACTCATCGTATCCGTGCCAAGATCTTTTATTAGTTCAACCTTGTAGGGTTGTCCTTTTTCCTCAAAAAATCGGATAGCCTCTTCACTTTTCATAACGAAATGTTCCAAAGGTATGTCTTCTTCAATTATTTTTCTCATTTCCTTTTCTATACGCATGAGTTCATCTTCATTAATCTTCTCCGGAAGATCTATATCGTAATAAAATCCATTTTCTATTGTTGGACCTATCGCAAACTTTGCATCTTTGTACAATCTTTGTATTGCTTGTGCCATAATGTGTGCCATAGTGTGTCTGTAAAGCTCCATGGCTTGGGGAGAATCGATCGTGAAAAGTTCTATTTGCTCTCCATCATTTGATTCGTAGAAGAGATCGACAATCTTGTTTTCGATCTTTCCTCCTACAATCTTTGAATTCATTCCCAATTCTTTTACAACATTTTTTAAAACCCCACTTGAGACTTCGTATTCCTTTCCATTGAAAATTAATTTGATCAAGTGGCTCACATCCTTCCTTTCAAATCAACTTTGGATATTATATCATTTTGTGCACGTTAAAACTCAACGTGCGTGTTAAATGGTCTCAAAGCAATTTGCTTCATGTTATGGTATAATTCTGTTACATTTAACAAGGGGGTGTTTTTGTGAAAAGAAATTTTTTGGTATTTTTAATCGTATTAAGTGTGATTTTCTCAATGGGTTTGGCCACAACCTATGTGGTTGGAACATCTGCTGATTTTCCACCCTTTGAGTACGTTCAAAACGGAAAATACGTTGGGTTTGATATGGATCTCATAAACGCAATAGCAAAAACGGAAGGTTTCAATGTACAAATCAGAGATATGGCCTTTGATTCTCTTATTCCCGCATTAAAAGCCGGGGTTATAGATATTGCAATTGCCGGAATGACAATCACCAAGGAAAGACAAAAAGTAGTTGATTTCTCCAACCCTTACTGGTTTGCCGACCAAGACGTAATTGTTGGCAAAAACTCCAAATACACTGTTACAGTACTTTTCGGAAATCACAAAATAGGTGTTCAAACCGGAACCACTGGAGACTTGTGGGTAACGAATAATCTGGTGAAAGCTGGAATATTAAAAGAAACTGGTGTGAAAAGATATCAAAGTTTCATATACGCTCTTCAAGCGTTACTTAATGGTGCAATTGACGCGGTTGTTTTGGACAGCCCTGTAGCTGAAAGATTTGCACAGGTAAAACCTGTAAAGGTAGTCGCAATCCTGATCACCGGAGAGTCATACGGAATCGCTGTTAGAAAGGGAAACACAGCTCTTCTTAACAAGTTGAATGACGGATTGAAAAAAGTGAAAAGCTCTGGAAAGATGTCCAAATTGATAGATAAGTATTTTGGAAAATAGAAAGTTAAAAAGTTAAGAAGATGAAAAGATGGAATTCTTTTTAAGTTCTATGAGTGTGATTTTAAGAGGAACTGGGGTAACGGTCAAGCTGACTGTTACCTCTCTCTTTCTTGGAGCCATAATAGCAGTTTTCGTTGCGCTTGCCCAAGTTTATGGCAAATGGTGGTTAAATTTTATTGCAACCGCTTATGAACGAGTACTCCGCAGTATTCCAATATTGATCATAATGTTTATGATCTTCTTTGGGCTTCCAACTTTCGGTATCCGTTTCGACCCATTCATAGCCGCGGTTATCTCACTTGGCTTGAGGAGTTCTGCCTATCAATCTCAAATCTTCCGTGGAGCTTTGCTCGCGGTTTCAGAAGGACAAATAATGGCCGCTCGTTCGTTAGGAATGACAGGAGTACAAACATTCTTTCACATAAGCTTCCCACAAGCTGTGAGATTCTCAATAGCTCCAATGACAAATGAATTTACAATTGTCCTCAAAGATACATCGATCGCGTACGCATTGGGAGTAACTGAACTTTTGAGAGAGGGAACTTATATCGTTTCAACTACTTATGAGCCACTTCTCATTTATTCGATGTGCGCGGCGATATATTTCGTCATAACATTTGGAACTAACAAGTTTGTTTCCATTATGGAAAAGGGATTTGCCATTCCAGGATACGAAGTTAGAGGGGTGGAAAGAGGATGAAGCTTCTCGAAGTTAAGAACTTAAAAAAACGCTATAAAAACAAAGAAGTTCTAAAGGACATCTCTTTTGATATGGATAAGACAGAAACTCTTGTGGTAATCGGCCCATCTGGTACAGGAAAATCAACAATGCTGAAGTGTATAAACAGACTTGTTGAACCTGACGGTGGTCAAATACTGCTCAATGGTCAAGACGTGATAAAAGCTCGGAGAATCGAAAAAATAAGGCAACGCATTGGCATGGTTTTTCAAGAATTCAATCTTTTCAACCATCTGACCGTCTTAGACAATGTCAGAATAGGACCTCTAAAGGTGAAAAAACTTCAGAAAAGTGTAGCGACAGAGTTAGCAATGGAAAATCTTAGAAAAGTAGGGCTTGCTTCTGAAGCAAAGTCATATCCTGCTCAACTTTCAGGAGGCCAAAAACAAAGGGTAGGTATTGCGCGTGCTCTTGCTATGGAACCAGATTTAATAATGTTTGATGAGCCAACCTCAGCGCTTGACCCCGAACTGATCGGTGAAGTGCTGGAAGTTATGAGAAAACTCGCTTTAGACGGGATGACTATGCTGATCGTGACACACGAAATGGGATTCGTTCGTGAGATAGCTGATAGGATCATCTTCATGGAAAATGGTGAAATTGTGGAAAGCGGTACCCCAGAAAAGATATTCAATGCTCCCGAAAAAGAGCGTACTCATCAATTTCTCAATCAATTCACTAAATTTTGGAGAGAAAAATGACACATTTCATTGAAGTGTTTTTTCAAGCTCTTCCTTTGCTCATGGATGGATTGAAATTCACAATGGAACTTGCGATCATCTCTATAATATTTGGATTGGGTATTGGAATGCTCATTGCTATTCTTAGAGTATATGGTGGAAAATTTTCTTACACACTTTCCACCGCTTATGTGGAACTTATACGCGGAACTCCTCTTTTAGTCCAACTTTTCATTTTGTATTTTTCTCTTCCACAGATCGGTATACACCTTTCTCCGCTCGTAGCATCTATAATAAGTTTCTCCTTAAACAGTGGTGCTTACCAAGCTGAGTACATACGTGGTGCGATCCAATCGGTAGAAAGAGGACAAATGAAGGCCGCATTTTCCATCGGAATGACGAAATGGCAGTCAATTCGCCTTGTGATAATGCCACAAGCTCTCAGAAAAGTTATACCATCTTGGACAAACGAGTTTGTTTACCTAATAAAGTACACTTCTTTGGCTTACCTCGTGGGTGTTCCAGAGCTCACGGCACAAGGAGAATTTGTAGCAAGTAGAAATTTTGAATTTATGAACGTTTTCTCTGGGGTTGCCTTAATTTATCTCTCAGTTATACTTGTTATAACTTGGCTCTTTTCTAACTTGGAGAAAAAAGTTAAGATTCCGGGAGTTTGAGTATGTTATAATTTTATTGGTGATCATGGTTGGGACAGGTTAAGCTCCCTGATTTGGTAAATTTAGTATGTGTAATCTTTGGAAGTGGTTTACAATATAGGTTTAAGGACGTCTTAGATCTCCTTATCCCTAAATTTGGGGAGATTGATTTCGTTTCGAAGCCTTTGGATTTTTCTACTTTCACTTCCTATTACAACAAAGAAATGGGCGAAGGGCTTGAAAGCAGAATAGTGAGCTTTAAGCCTTTAATACATCCGTTTGAGCTTGCAGATGCCAAAAGCTTTACAAATTCTGTGGAGATGAAACTCGCTGTAAATAAAAACAGGATCGTTAACATAGATGCTGGTTACATCCACCACAGTCAATTTGTGCTTGCTTCCACCAAACAGTGGGGTAACAGAATATATCTCAAACACGGTATATATGCTGAGATCACGCTGCTTTTCCTTGGAGGGCACTTTCGTCCGTGGGAAATGACCTACCCCAACTATAGGACACCAGAGTACATAGAAGAGCTTGAAAAAATCAGAGCACTCTATATGAAAAAAAGAAGGAATTCAAAAAAGTGAAAGTTTGGATCGATGTACTTGGCTGCCCAAAAAATGAGGCGGATTCTTTAGTTATTGCAGAACTTTTAACTCATAGTGGTTACGAGATCGTCGACGATCTGGAAAATGCAGATGTCGCGATCGTTAATACTTGTGGTTTTATAGCAGCGGCAAAGGAAGAATCCATCAACGAAATATTTCATGTGGTAAAGTGTAAGCAAAAGAAGCCTGTCAGATTGATCGTCCACGGTTGCCTTGTTCAAAGGTACATGCACGAATTGCGCAGTGGAATACCAGAAGTGGATGCTTATTTGGGTGTTGTAAGTCCTAAAAAGATAGTTGAAGCTGTTGAGAAATCATATGATTTTGTGGGAACTCCTCAGCCCACTTATGAATTCTCCGGAAGGAAAATCGATGATAAACCTTATGCTTATGTGAAAGTCGGAGATGGCTGTAGCAGACACTGTGCTTTTTGTGCTATACCACACATTAAAGGACCTCTAAAGAACAGATCAATCGGCGATATTGTCAAGGAGGCAAAATTTTTGGTTAAAAGTGGGAAGCGCGAAATCATACTTGTCTCTCAAGATCTAACTCAATATCATGATGAGTACAAGAACCTTGTTCATTTAACGCATGCGATCGATGAAATAAATGGCGATTTTTGGGTTAGATTACTATATCTCTACCCTGACGGTGTTACAAACGAATTAATAGAATTCGTAAAGCATTCGCGTCATTTTTTGCACTACTTTGACATTCCCATTCAGCATGCGTCACCTAAAATACTCGAAAAAATGCACCGTAATCCAGATGTGAAAGGTTTAAAGGCCAAATTTTTGAAGATCAAAGAGTCGATTGAAGACGCAATTCTTCGTACAACAGTGATGGTTGGCTTCCCAGGAGAAACCGATGAAGACTTCGAAAAATTGGTAAATTTTATGCGTGAGATAGAATTTGATAGACTCGGAGCTTTTATTTACTCAGATGAAGAAGATACAGATGCTTACTCAATCAAATCAAAAGTTCCAAAAATCATAGCAAAAAAACGTTACGATCGAATTATGAGGATACAAGAAAAAATAAGCCTTAGTAAGAACAAAAATCGTATCGGAAAGGTCTTGAACGTTATCGTGGAAAGCGGAAAAGATGGGATATATATTGGAAGAACTTACATGGATGCTCCTGAAATAGATGGATATGTGCATTTTACATCTTCAAAATCTCTGAAAAGCGGAGATATCGCAAGAGTGAAGATCGAAGACTACGAATTCCACGATCTTGAGGGTGTTGCACTTTGAAAATCACGTTAGCTACAAGACTAACTCTTGTCCGTGTGTTTTTAGTGATCCCATTCATGTACGCAGCTTTGAACAATGGCAAGCTTATGGCTGGTGTAGCCCTCTTTTTGTTCATAGTAGCATCTTTTACAGACTATCTCGACGGCAAAATAGCCAGAACCATGCGCGAAGTTACAACTGTGGGCAAATTTGCCGATCAGCTCGCTGATAAGGTGTTGATAGATGCGGCACTCTTGGTTTTTCTTCAACATGGAGAAATCGGGAGCTGGTTTGTGATTATCATCATAGTTCGAGATATAGCTGTAAGTGGTCTCAGAATGGTAGCAGCAAGCAATTCTAAGGTAATTGCTGCAAATTGGTGGGGAAAATTGAAAACGGTATCCCAAATGGTCTTTGTAATAGCTGTTCTGTTTTATCATGTAACTCCTGTCTTGGGATGGGGTTTAAACCTTGTACTTATGTGGATCACATTCGCCATGACGGTGTGGTCCGGAATTGATTATTTTCTCAAGAATTTGGAGGTTTTCAAAGAATGAGAACTTTCATGGCCATAGAAACTCCTCAAGAAATCTCGGATAAAGTAGTCTATGTTCAAGAAAGGCTAAAAGAAGCTGGCTTTTATGGAAACTGGCCTATAGCTCACAACGTACACTTAACACTTTTCTTTTTTGGAGAAATTGACAAGGTGAAAGTCAAAAACATTGCTAAGATCATGGATAAAACCGCAGCAAGAATCAAAGAGTTCAAATTGACGGCTTATGGCACAGGTGTTTTTCCTTTAAAAGGCTTACCAAGAGTTGTATGGCTTGGTTGTGATGGAGAAAAAATGCAGTTTTTGTACAAAACATTGAATGATTTCCTGAAAGAAAGAGGCTTCAATTTCGGAAATGAATTCATACCACATATAACAGTTGGAAGAATTAAAGGTGTTCCGAAAAATTGGCGGAAAAAGATATCAGATGTGGAGTATGAACCTGTGAGTTTTATGTGTAACAGTATAGATTTGATTTCATCCAAATTGACTCCACATGGCTCAATATATACCACAATTCACAAGAGCAAATTGGGAGGTTTGAAAATATGAAAAATGTAAAAAAAGAAGAAAAAGATATCAACAAAGAAAAAGCTCTTGAAAATGCTATAAAGCAAATAGAGAAAGATTTCGGAAAAGGTTCTATAATGGTTCTTGGAGAGGGTCAAATTGTGAAGAACTTAGAAACAGTTTCCACAGGTTCTCTTGCACTCGATGTGGCTCTTGGCGTTGGAGGTTACCCCAGAGGGAGAGTTATAGAGATATACGGACCAGAATCAAGCGGCAAGACAACTTTGACACTTCATGCACTTTCTGAGATTCAAAAGCTGGGAGGAGTAGCCGCTTTTGTAGATGTTGAACACGCACTCGATCCAGTTTATGCAAAAAATTTGGGAGTAGATATAAACCATCTTCTCATATCTCAACCTGATAGTGGAGAACAAGCATTGGAAATCGTTGATACTCTGGTAAGATCAAATGCAGTGGACATGATAGTTGTCGATTCTGTGGCCGCGTTGGTCCCCCGTGCAGAGATCGAAGGAGCCATGGGAGATGCGCAAATGGGATTACAAGCCCGCCTTATGTCACAAGCTTTGAGGAAATTAACTGCAAATGTCAGTAAGTCAAAAACTATCGTGATCTTTACAAACCAAATTAGAATGAAAATAGGTGTCATGTTTGGAAGCCCAGAAACTACCAGTGGCGGTAACGCATTGAAATTCTATGCAACTATACGTCTTGATATAAGAAGAAGAAGTCCTATAAAAGAGGGAGACAAGATCATCGGAAATGAGACATATGTTAAGGTCGTAAAAAATAAAGTAGCACCACCCTTTCGTGAAGCTCGGTTTGATATCATATACGGCAAAGGAATTGTCAGAGAAAATGAACTCATTGAACTGGGTATAAACGAAGAATTTGTTTCAAAGAGAGGTTCGTGGTTAAGCTATAATGCGCCAAACGGTGAGGAGATCAGTCTCGGACAAGGTAAAAATAAGGCAGTACAATTCCTGAAAGAAAATCCAGAAATTTCTGAAGAACTTGAAAAGAGAATAAGAAAGGCATACGGGCTTTTGAAAGACGAAGACGAAGGAAACAAAGAAAAGATCTCTGAAGATGGATCAAAATCTTAATTTTGAAAAGGCTCGTTCATACGCACTCAGACTCTTGAAAGCAAGGATTCGTTCGGAACGCGAACTCGTAGAACGAATGAAAAGAAAAGGTTATTCCAAAGAAGTGTCAGAGAAGATCGCTTCTGACCTGAAGAGAGTCGGGTTACTGAACGATCAAAGATTTGCAAGGCTTTTTGCATTGGACGAAATTGAACTGAGATGCAAAGGGCCAAGATATATAAAGTACAAGTTGAAAATGTTTGGAGTGAACGATGAACTGATTTCACAGACTTTAGACGAAGTGATGGAAGAAGTAGATCTGAAAGAAGTGTTCGCGCGCTTTGTGCGATCTCGTTCTGCAAAATCACGAGACAAGATCGTTGAAGGACTAATAAGAAGAGGATTTGATTCACATACGGTGCACGAAACGCTGCTCGAGATCTTCGATGATTGGAGGTGCGATGATGAATCAAGAAATGATGCTCGTACTGATATTCGTTCCCGTAGTCATACTCGCGGTAATAATGGGCTATCAGATGGGCAAGACGAAAGAGCTTAACGAGCAAAAAAGAGCAAAAGAAAGTGCGAACGAAATAATCAAAAATGCTGAACAAGAGGCACAGAAACTAAAGAAAGAAATGATAGTTGAAGCAAAACAAGACATTGCCTCTTTGAGGAACAATTTTAACAGAGAAATGAAGAAGCAAAAAGCAGAGTTGAAGCAATTTGAAGAACGTATCACCAAACGTGAGGACATCTTAGCAAAAAGAGAAGAAGCATTAACAAGGAAAGAAGAAAAGCTTGAAGAGTTAAAAGAAGTAACAAATAGAAAAAAAATGGAAGTTGAAGAAACTTTAAATGCACAAAAAAAGAAGCTTCATGAAATTGCAGGTCTTAGTCCAGAAGAAGCACGACAGGTAGTGATAGACATGACTAAAGATGAAATGGAAAGAACCCTTGCACAAATGTATGTGGAGATAAAAAGTAAGTATGAAGAAGAAGCTGAAGACAATGCTAAGTGGATTATGTCAACAGCAATTCAACGCTACGCAAGCAGTTATATGAATGAGATAACAGTTTCGTCCGTTGAACTTCCGAACGATGACATGAAGGGAAGAATTATAGGCCGTGAAGGCAGAAATATTCGAGCGTTTGAGAATCTTACTGGTGTTGATCTTATTATCGATGACACACCCGAAACGGTAGTACTTTCTTCTTTCAATCCACTAAGGCGTGAAATAGCACGAATAACACTTGAAAGATTGATAGACGACGGGAGGATACATCCCGCTATGATTGAAGAAATCTATGAAAAAGCTAAAAAGGAAATCGAAAAAGTCGTGCGTGATGAAGGGAAAAAGGCTATATTGACTGTTGGTATCTCGAGCATGCATCCAGAATTGCTTAAATTACTTGGAAGACTAAAATTCAGAACAAGTTTTGGACAAAACGTACTTGTACATTCAATAGAAGTTGCCCAAATGGCTGCCATGATGGCGGAAGAAATAGGATTAAATGTTGAAAAAGTCAAACGTGGAGCCCTATTGCATGATATAGGAAAAGCTGTGGATCATGAAGTACAGGGAACCCATGCACTGATCGGTGGAGAACTTGCAAGACGTTATCATGAAAAGGACATGGTTGTCAATATGATTCAAGCTCACCACGAAGAAGTCCCGTTTCAAAGCCCAGAAGCTGTACTTGTTGCAGCGGCCGATGCCATAAGCGCTGCAAGGCCAGGAGCACGCCGAGAAAGTCTTGATATTTATATAAAGAGACTTCAAAGGCTTGAAGAAATAGCAACAAGTCACAAGTACGTCACAAAAGCTTACGCCATACAAGCTGGACGCGAGGTCAGGGTTATAGTTGAACCTGATAAGATAGATGACGAATTGGCTGACAAAATGGCATATGATATAGCACGTAAGATTGAAGAAACGATGGAGTATCCCGGACAACTTAAAGTAGTGGTAATTCGAGAGAAGAGAAGCATCGAGTACGCAAAATGAGAAAAAAAGAGATCATAGCAGCTGTTTGGCCTGATACTTGCATTCGAGATATTCCTGATGAATGTGAAACGATTTTTTTATTGGGTGCAACGATTTCCAACGTAGGAGATCGTGTGCGCCTTTTTTCGTCTAAAAAAGTATGGGTGGACGTGGACTTTGTAGAAGGCCTTGAGAAAAACAAAGCTGCCATTAAATTTTTAAGGGATAAAGGTGCTTACGGCATTATAACAACAAAACTTTCACTCGTTAAAGAATGTGAACGAGTAGGCATGCCAACGATTTTAAGATTTTTTGCTCTCGACTCTCATGCTGTAAGAAACGGTCTTCACCATCTTTTACATATAAAGAACATCGAGGTGTTACCTGCCGCAGTACTTCCAAAAATTGTTCCAACACTTAAAAGTATAAATCCCAATCTATTTGTTATAGCTGCCGGGCTTATTTCGTCAGCTCATGAAGTTAGAAAGCTTTTTGAGAGTGATGTGGATGCCGTGTCAATTGGCGGAGAACTTAAGAAAGTCTGGAAAGAATTTCATTTCTGACTTTAAGGAAACTCGTTATGTGATCTCAATCTTAATCATCTCTTCAAGGTCGGTATAAACTAAAGAAAAACCTTCTTTGTATACTAAATGTGAAATCAATTCGAAGGGAAGGTGTTTAGATGGGAAAGTTCAAGAGGGTGTTGGATAATCCAAGGATTATATCACAGTTTGAATTGTTAAAAATGATGAGGATGAATAAGAAGGAGGCAAACGTTGAATTTGTCAGACGCTCTCTTGAAGGTTACGGAGTGAAGAAGAAATCCAAAGAGTGAGCGGATAATTATGGATATCGATGCTCCATTACTTGAGTTTAAGAATTTTTCTCTATGGATAGGGAAAAAAAAATTTGTTGACAATTTTTCCTTAAAGGTAAAAAAGGGAAGTGTTATTCTTCTCTACGGCCCACGGGATTCAGGGAAGTCTGCTGTACTTAGAAGTATGGTTCACTTGAATGAAGAACTTTTCGAGACCATTCAAGACAGTGGAAATGTCCTCTTTCATGGAAAGAATATCAAAGAATTAGACCGTAAAAAATTAAGAGAGAAAATCGCTTACATAGACACATCTTTTATAGAAAGTCTTTCTTCTTTGACTGTAAATCAGATAATAAAGCTTGTAAAAGGAAACGGTGTTGATCTTTATTCCGATTACATGATAGACCTCCTTAAGAAGTTGGGGATTATTGACTTACTTGAAAAAGGATTGTACACACGTGTGAGGGAACTTCACGGGAATGTCAGGGTACTATTTCTGCTTTTCATGGCTTTGCTGAGAGAACCAGAGATCATAGCACTCGATTGTATTGTTGATCACTTAGATGATGAAGCAGCTTTGAAAGTGCAAAATATTGTGTTATCATTGAAGGAAAAGTACACCTTGATCCTTGCCACAAGAAGATTGCCAAACTTCCTTGCGATATCAGATTGGATAGTTGTCCTGCGAAATGGAAAAATTCAATTCGATGGCAGCAAAAAAGAGATGATCTTGGGGTTCTCCAAGGAGGAGTAAAAATTGGATGTGCTCACCGTTACCCTTAATCCCGCCCTTGATAGGGTGATAGAAGTTGACGATTTTCAAGTGGGAAATATCCGTCGCGTTTTTGATCCTACAAAGGTTCATGTTTCGCCAGGTGGAAAAGGTATAAATGTTTCCATATACTTAGATCAATTGGGTATCAAGTCCGTAGCACTTGGTATACTTGGCGGTCTTACAGGAAGAATGTTTCATATGAAATTGAAAAGAGATCACAACGGAATCACCACCAGTTTTTTATATGTAGAAGATGAAACCCGTGAAAATATGACCGTTGCAGACAAAAAGAGTAACACGATAACCGAACTCAACTTGCCAGGCCCCAAAGTCGACGAGAAACATCTAAACCTTTTTATGAAAAAATACACCGCTTTGCTTTCTAGAGTTAAAGTCTGTGTGATAGGTGGAACAGTTCCAACTGGAGTTCCACTTGACGTGTACCAAGGAATGATCGAAGAAGCTAAAAAAGCTGGTATTATGACGATAGTTAACGTGCATGGTGAATCTTTGACACATGCGATAAAAGCTAAACCTACCATAGTAAAACCAGACATACGGGGTTCAAAAGTTGTTATGGGAAAAAGCTTAGAAACTCTTAAAGATTATGTTGAATCTGCAAAAGAAATAGTAAACATGGGCACAAAGATGGTCATATATTCTTTTGAAGTCAAAAACGATCTTGTGGTAACATCCGACTGGGCGTATCTTTTTAAGATGAAAACAGAATTAAAAAGTGAGAATCTTTTAGGAGTTGGAGATGCGTACATTGCAGGCTTGATATATGGCATACTTGAAGGTAAAGATCTCTTTGAAAGTGCTCGTTACGGCATGGCTGCGGCAGTTGCGGATGAATTGACAAAAGAAAAGGATATTGGTGGCATAGAAGGAATGAACAAGGGACTAAAGCTCATAGAAATGGAGCGTGTCTCGATATGAAAGTTATTGATTTTATGGAAAAGGATGTTAGTGCCATATTCATCGATGAGACCGTTGAAGAGTTCATTCATGCCTGTGTTCGTCAATTTCGTTCTGGTATGCCGGTCGTGGACAGTGAAATGTACGTGATTGGGGTGGTAACAGAGAGCGACATAATTCATGCCGTTGTTCCCAGTTACATGGAAATGCTTCATTCAACTTCATTTATTCCTGACACTAATCTTGTGAAAAAGCGCTTGGAGGATATAAAAAACAAGCCCATATCCGAGTACATGAACAGAAAAGTGGATGTCTTAAAAACCTCGGATACTCTCTTAAGTGCTGCTACTTTGATAATCAAGCGTGGGTACAGGTTTGTGCCTGTGATCGATGAAGAAGAACACTTAGTTGGTGTTGCGACACGAGCTAGTCTTTTGGAGGCTCTCTTGAAGTGAAATATCATATACACACGCTTGGCTGCAAATTTAACCAATATGAAAGTGCTCAGATTGATGAGATTTTGAGACATTCGGGACATGTTAGAAGCAATGCAGAAGACGCAGATATTATTGTAATCAATAGCTGTGCTGTAACAGGAGAAGCTACTAGAAAATCTCTGCAGATAGCAAGACACTTTCAAAGGAACAATCCACGTTCAAAGATAGTATTTACTGGATGTGTAGTCCACGATCGAAAGATAGATGGATTTGATTTAATCCTTGGAAATGGTGAAAAGTTTCGAATATCAGAGCTAATTGAGAAAGCGGGCACATTCTTTGATTCAACTTATTATCTCGGAGACACTTTGAATGGTACAATAAAAAGAATACCAAATCACACGCGTGCTTTTTTAAGCATAGAAAATGGATGTAATTGGGGATGCGCTTATTGTGCTATACCACATTTTCGAGGTACACGTATACGCTCCAAACCGCATGAATCTGTTATAAAAGAAATACGTGAAATGATCGATTCTGGTGTTAAAGAAATAGTAATCACGGGAATAAATATTGCCTTATACAACGATAGAAATGTAAATTTGCATGATCTCGTGAAACTTATATTAGAAATAGAAGGTGACTTTCGTCTCAGACTTGGCTCAATTGATCCTCTAAATGCGATGAGTTTGCTAGATCTCTTTGAAGAAAACTTGAGGCTTTGTCATCACATTCACCTTTCCTTGCAAAGTGGATCAGATGCGGTGTTGAATAGAATGAAACGTCGATATACTTCTCAAGATATCCTGAACGCGGTGAAGAGTTTTCAGAGTATAGATGATCTTTTTGCGTTTTCCGTTGATGTGATCGTTGGTTTTCCTGGCGAAACCGAAAATGAGTTTCAACAAACCTACGAACTTCTTAAAGAGATCAACGCTTCGAGAATACATGTTTTCCCATTCTCTGCACGACCTCATACTTTAGCTTCATCCATGGAAAATCAAGTAAAAGATAAAGTCAAAAGAAAAAGGGTGAAAGTCTTAAAAACACTGGCTCAAGAACTTTCAAAAGGGTACTTTAAAAAACTTGAAGGCACAACACAACGTATACTTGTAGAGCATGTTGAAAACAATTTAATTGAAGGCTTGGATCAGTATTATGTTCACCACACAATAAATTGTGATGGTAAAGTGGGTGACTTTGTAGAATGCAAGATTGAGGGGGTGTATTCGTGAGAGTATATGTCAACGGTCAATGGGTTGATGGAGATGTGCGTATAAGTATTACCGATCGTGGATTCATGTATGGAGAGGGTGTGTATGAAAGTTTAAGAACATACACCAAGAGAATCTTTGCCCCACACCAGCATTATGAACGATTTAAGCGATCTGCCGAAATTATGCGATTACCCTTTCATTTAAGCTTCGAGAAATTCCAAAACATTCTTTATGAGGGAATAAAAGGTCTTGAGCAAGATTGTACCATCAGAATAATGCTTACAGCAGGAGATGGGAAAAATCCCAATTTGTTTGTGTATATCATGGAGCTTCAAGCACCTGATGAGGATCTTTACACCTATGGTGTGAATGTCGGAATATCTAAATATCGCAAAATCCCGCGAATTTCTCTTCCTCCAACTCTTAAGACTAATTCTCAAGCTCATTTAAGATTAGCGCGACAAGAAAAAGAGGGATTCTACGAGGTTATCTTTTTAAGTCATGAGGGCTTTGTTGCCGAGGGAAGCATGAGTAACATTTTTTTAGTGGAAAACGGAATCGTTGTGACTCCTTCTCTTGAAACGGGAATACTTGATGGGATCACAAGGAGTGTCGTAATAGAACTCGCGAAATCACTTGGAATAATGGTTGAAGAACGAACAATTAATGTGGACGAACTTTTTAATTGCTCCGAGATTTTTTTGACACGAACAAGTGCTGAAATAATTCCCGTAAGAAGAATAGAGAATAGAGTTTTATTTGAAAATGAACCTGGTGGTTTGACTTCCCTTTTGATGGAAAATTTTAGACCTCATATTTTCAGTGAGCAATCTCTCTGGTAAATTAATGATACTAACATGCCAAATTTGGTGAAATTTATCGAAAAATGGGCTTTATATTTACTTTCCGTTTTTTTTCAGCTGTTTCTTTAAAATTCCTCTGATTTGTGGCATAATATAATAGTGCGCATTGCAATTTAGTATACAAGGTGATTTTCTTGAAGAGCATGACAGGTTATTCGAGAGTTGTAGAAAGTGTAAATGGTATTACGTATTCTTTGGAGATCAAAAGTGTTAATCACAAATATTTAAACGTCTCTTTCTCTTTGCCTTCACTCTTTTCCTCCTTTGAAATCAAATCTTTGCCTGTGATACGTGAATACGTCAAACGTGGAAGTGTCTTTGTGAAAGCAGATATTCGTGGAGATTTCGAGTCTGAACTTGTGCAACCGGATATTGCTCTTGCCAAAGCTTATTATAAAGCAATAGTCAATATAAAAAGAGAATTAAATCTTGACTCTTCCGGAGTAAGCATCAGCGATATAATCGGAGTCCAGGAACTTTTTAAGACGGAATTAAAACCGGAGGTCGAAAAAGATATTTGGAACGGCTTTGAGATAGTGCTAAGGAAAGCTCTTGATTCCTATAATCATTCACGTGAAATAGAAGGGAAAAAACTCGAAGAATACTTATTGAATTATCTCGATGTTCTTGAAGAAACGGTTAAAAAAATGCATTCCTATGAAAATGCCAATCGAGAACGCTACAGAGAAATAATACTTGAAAGGATTAGAGAGTTTTCAGATATCAAGGTGGATGAGCAAAGACTTGAACAGGAAATAATTCTTATGATTCAGAGGTCAGACATAGGAGAAGAGCTTTCAAGATTGAAAGGTCATATCTCTCGCGCACGCGAATTAATACAAACTGACGAAGCTGTGGGAAGTGAACTTGATTTTGTTTTTCAAGAGCTTGGTCGTGAAATGAATACTCTTTCAAACAAGTCAAAAATACCTGAAGTTTTAAGTCCGGTCGTCAAGGCCAAAAGTATTATCAAAAAGCTTAGGGAACAAGTCCAAAACACTGAATGAACGTTTGGAGGGATAGGTATGTATGGACTGATCAATATTGGGTTCGGAAATGTAGTCATAGGTGATAGAGTAATAGTGATCGTAAATCCAGAATCTGCACCACTTAAAAGACTGAAAGATGGTGCAAAAGATGATGGCAAGCTTATAGACGCAACATATGGACGCAAAACCAGATCGATCCTCATTACCGACAGCAATCACGTGATTCTAAGTGCGATACAACCAGAAACGATCGCTCAAAGATTTAAGGAATCTTTCACACAAATAGAAGAAGCTTTGCAGGTTGTGGAATCTAAAGTGAAAAATCACAAAACATGAAAGGCATTCTCTTTATTATGAGCGGCCCATCAGGAGCCGGAAAAACTACTATAGTTAAAGGCGTTCTGAAAAATTTAGAAGATTTGGCGTTCTCCATCTCTTACACAACGCGTCCAAAACGTAAAGGAGAAGAAGAAGGAAAGGATTATTTCTTCGTTGATGAGTCGACCTTTAAAGATTTGATCAAGAAAAAGGACTTTTTGGAATGGCAAGAGGTGCATGGCCATCTTTATGGCACTTCGAAAAGTTATGTAGAATCTCAGATGAACAAAGGAGCAAATGTCCTTCTCGACATAGATGTAAAGGGGGCAAGAAGTGTTAAACGCCAGATAAAGGATTCTGTTCTCATTTTCGTTGCTCCGCCTTCTTTCCAAGAATTGAAAGAAAGACTCATAAAGCGACATACAGAAAACCAGAAGAATTTCAAAAAGCGATTAGAAGATGCACGTTACGAGTTATCACAGATATCAAAATTTGACTATCTTATTGTTAATCATGATGTTCAAATTTCTATAAAACAATTAGAATCCATAATCATAGCTGAGCAGCTTAAAGTTTCAAGGAGAAGTGAATTCGTTGGGAAATACAAATTTTACAAGGAGGCATAAATATGAAAAGGAACGTGTATGAAACTTTGATAAACAAATATGGTAACAAATTTGCGATTACGATGGCTGCCGCGAAAAGGGCTGAGAATCTCAACGAACTCTCCAGACCACTGATAAAATCAAATGAAACCAATCTCATTTCGATCGCATTTGAGGAAATGGCAGAGGGTTATGTTGAAATAAAAAATTCTGAAATGCTCAAAGTATTGTCCGCTAACGTGAAATATTCCAAGCGCATAGGAGGGGAAAGTGCCTAAAATTCTTCTTTGCGTCACAGGTGGAATTGCAGCTTACAAAGTGATTGATCTTGTCAGTTCTATGAGAAAGCGTGGCGACGAAGTTCGCATCTTGATGACAGAATCTGCCACCCGTTTTGTTTCACCTATAAGCTTTTCATCTGTAGGAGCTTTCCCTGTGTACACAGATGCTTTTGACGTAAACAATGGTATGATTCTACATACCACACTTTCTTTATGGGGAAACATTTTGGTCGTAGCTCCCATGACCGCTAATACAGCAGCTAAAATAGCTAATGGTATCGCTGACAATCTCGTCACCATGGCTGCTTTAGCATTTAAGGGACCTAAGATAGGTGTCCCTTCAATGAATGTAAGAATGTACGAAAACCCGATCACCGTTGAAAATCTTTTGAAGCTCTCCAAATCTGGCTGGCATATTCTTGAACCAGCAACTGGACACCTTGCCGATGGCGAATACGGAAAGGGAAGATATCCCGATAACGAACAAATTCTCTTTGAGATTGACAGACTACTTGGACCAAATGACTATAAAGATGTGAATGTACTTGTTACCGCAGGCCCAACTAGAGAGCCGATCGATCCAGTGAGATACATAACCAACAGATCCTCTGGAAAAATGGGATATGAAATTGCCAAAGCCGCAAAAATTCGTGGTGCCAATGTGATTTTAATCTCCGGACCAGCAGCGCTTTCCGTACCTTATGGTGTGGAAAGACAAAATGTTCAAACTGCTGAAGAAATGAGGAATGCCGTCTTGGAGCGAATGAATTGGGCGGATATTATAATAATGGCTGCCGCTGTTGCTGATTACAAACCCTCCGCAGTCTTAAACCAAAAGATAAAAAAACGTGTCGATGAGATGGACATACATTTGGTAAAGACTAAAGATATTTTGGAGGAAGTTTCGAGGATACGAAAGCCGAATCAGTTTGTTGTGGGCTTTGCAGCTGAGACAGAAAATCTTTTAGAAAATGCTCGATACAAGATGGAATCGAAGAAACTTGATATGATAGTTGCCAACGACGTTTCGCACTCAAACGTTGGATTTGATTCGAGTTACAATGAAGTAACGATCCTTTGTGGAAACAATGATGTGATCCATATAGAACGAAACAAAAAATCTTACATTGCTCAAAATATTTTGGATATTATAAAATCACATAGAGTTAAACTCGCGTAAACTTTTATACTTGACAAATATGGTATTATTTAAATACCCACACAGGGTATATTGCGGAGGTGAAAAAAATGGCAGCTCTTCTTTCAGAAGAAGATAGAAAGTATTTAATAGATTTGTTCCATAAGGAACTAAAGTCTGAAGTCAAAATTCTTCTATTTAAAAGTGATAACAAAGATGAATGTCAATATTGTGGTGTGACTCAACAAATACTTGAAGAACTTGCAGAAGTGAATGAAAAGATAAGTGTTGAGATTCACGATTTCAACGAAGAAAGAGAGCTCGTTGAAAAGTACAAACTTGAGATGATGCCGGCAATTGTGATGCTGGATGCTCAAGGTAATGACATGCGAATTAGATTTTATGGTGTGCCATCTGGATATGAATTCTCTACACTTATAGAAGATGTCATAGCCACTTCTAAGGGTGGAGAAGTGGAATTATCTCCTACAACGTTAGAAACTCTTAAAAACCTTGATAGGCCCATAAAGCTCCAAGTTTTCGTCACACCTACTTGCCCGTATTGCCCTAAAGCAGTATCTATGGCTCAAAAGCTTGCTATGAAATCTCCTTTCGTTCAAGGCGAGATGGTAGAAGCTAACGAATTTCCAGAACTTTCCATGAAATATAACGTTTCGTCTGTTCCACACATAATAATTAACGAAGGCGAAGGTGAATTTGTAGGTGCTCTCCCAGAAGATGCGTTTGTTGAACAGATAATGAGCGTTGTAAAAGGAGTGTGAGGAAACCGAATATGGCAATGTTTAACCTTTCTGGTATGTCCAAACCAAAGGATAATGTGTATGACGTTATAATTGTCGGGGCAGGACCGGGAGGATTATCGGCAGCACTTTATGCAGCACGAGCACGTTTGAAAACTCTCATTTTGGAAAGAGCGACCGAAGGTGGTCAGATCACGTTGACCAATACTGTTGAGGATTATCCCGGGTTCGTCCTAATCACCGGGCAAGAATTGGCCGATAAATTTGTTGAACATGCACGTGAGTTCGGCACAAACTTCGCCAACGAAGAAGTTGTGGAAATGGATTTAACGGGAGAAGTGAAAAGAGTAAAAACTGATTTAGGCAATGAGTACACATCTAAAGTTGTAATAATCTCTACAGGCAGCAATCCAAAAAAGCTCGGTGTTCAAGGTGAAGACGAGTTTGCAAACAAAGGCGTTTCTTATTGCGCAGTGTGTGACGGTTCGTTTTTTAAGGATAAACCACTTGTCGTCGTTGGAGGTGGAGATAGTGCTGTTGAAGAAGCGATATACCTCTCGAAGATCGCTTCAAGAGTCACTGTTGTACATCGAAGAGACAAGCTACGAGCCCAGAAAATAGTTCAAGAAAGAGCTTTTAAAATTCCTAATATAAAATTTATTTGGAACTCAGTTGTAAGTGAGATAGGTGGAAACAATTCTGTAGAATATGTTACGCTAAAAAACGTGAAAACTGGTGAATTAACAAAATACTCAACATCTGGTGTTTTCATATATGTCGGACTCGTACCAAATTCAGAACTCGTTAAAGATGTTGTTAAAACAGATGAGCATGGTTTCATTTTGACCAATGAGCACATGGAAACTAATGTTAAAGGGGTCTATGCTGTTGGTGATGTGCGAAAAACTGTTTTAAGGCAGGTGGTAACCGCGGCGGCAGACGGGGCAATTGCCGCTGTAGACCTTATCAAGTACTTTGATTGAGATGTAAAAAAAGCCACTGAAAAGTGGCTTTTTTTTATTATATTTCTTACTTAATCCCTCAGATTGTGCACGAACATTACAAGACGATCCAAAATCCGTAAAGAAAGAGGTTTTTCACATCTCCCCTCGAAGTTTTCATCAAGACATATGAGCTCGCCATCGCCAAGTTCACAAGATATGAGGAGCGAGATTGCACTGTGTGCAATGTTTTCTCGCTTTTACGACCAAAGCGGTAGCTGCGAAGAAGATACATGGACGTGTCGAGAAAGCGAAGCACTCACGGATGAGTGTCTGAGCGTGCCTCACGATTTTCTGTAGAGTCTTTGACCATAACGTCATTCCGGGCTTGACAATCATAACAGAGTCCTTGACCATAATGTCATTCCGGCCTACGAGCCGGAATCTAAGGATGAGATCCCGGATCAGGTCCGGGATGACATCTTCGAAAAAAATTCTTTTATCGCTTGAAAAGCGATGTTTATTTGATAAATACTCATAGGTTGTAACATTGACGCACAGGATGAGTTAATCCAACACATTTCTCTTGAAAGATAATTCACTTTTGAACAACATTCACATTCCCCATCATCCAGCCAGAAGCAGCCATTGCGCCTCCCCATCCATCAGGTGCACTGCCACAAGCTGTTTCACAGCGCCAAATGTATGAGCCGGTAGTGTTTATGTATAGACTCGCAATTTCTGTCGTTCCAGCGATCACCGGGATATTGATGTTTAATGCTGGAATGGTGAATGTATGGATTATCTGAGAAACCGGCACTGAAGAGACCTTTTTTAGCCACGCCTGTTTCGTATTTGATCCCGATGCAATAGTTCCGTTGATGATGGTGATTTCGTTATTTACAGTACCGCTGACCTTTGCATAGCGCCCCGCTACAGGAGCGTTGCCTCCATCGTATGATATGATGGTAAGTATTATACGCCTATGCACTGGAAGGGTTATATTTGCTGATGACTCCAAATCGCCATTATTTCCAACAACATAGAATTTAGGCTGTGCCCCTATAGCATTGTTATAAAGTACGTCCATAGCTTCTACAAGTGTTATTCGATAAGGAGTAGCAGATATAGAAGTTGCCGCTATTATTGGAATTGCACTAAGACTCATCATCGCTACAACGATCAGAAAAAACTTGAATTTCTTCATTCGTAAGACCTCCTTTAATTTATCTTTCCTTTCTTGCTTGTTTTGCTTCTTCACTTAAAATTCAGACAGCTTTTTCCAAAAATGAAATTTCTTGCCCATGGAGTTGTCAACGCTGTACTTACCTGTTCCAAGAAAATACAACATAACAAGAAGGCTGACAAAGACAAGAGCATATATGATGGAGGTTCCTATATCTGTACTGTTTGATGTGTAAGGACCACCAAAACCTTCTGCTGTGCTCCATATTACGAGCGAAAATATAGCTCCTAAAATATAAGTGATCTTCTGCCAAATGCCCAAAATAAGAGCTATAGCAAGTAATGTTTCAATCACAGCCACAGTACCAGCAAAGAACACGGTGTTAATAGAAATCACAGAAGCCCAAAACAAAATCCACGATTTAAGAATCCCTGGTTGTCCAACAGCAGCATCTTTTACGTCAGAAACAAATGTCGAAAGGAAAGCCGGTTGCCATTTAAAAGCGGCATCAATGGCCCACATTATGCCAAAAGTAATTCTTACGATATTAAACAATTGAGTGTGTTTAACTCCTTTTATAGTTTCAGTAGAAGTTGACATTTTTACCACCCTTTCTTAATTTTTCCTGCAAACCAACAATTTCACTATATCTGAAAAAAGATTTTCCTCTTTTACAATATGAAATCCCGCTTCTAAAATATTCTCTTTCGTTTTTCTTATCACACTGGTTCCAACAAGTGCTTTGATCACTGGATTCATCATGTAAAGTGGCACGTTGTTAAACCATTTGGAGCTTCTCATGTGTTCAAGAAAAATAGCCTGGCCACCTGGCTTAAGCACTCTCTTCACTTCTTTAAGGCCGGCAATTGGATAGGGGACGGTGCAAAAAACAAACGTCGAGATTACAAAATCGAAATGATCTTTTGGAAAAATCAGGTGGGTCACATCCATCTTGATAAATCTCATTTTCTTATTCTGATATTTATTCGATCGTTGAAGAGCCTTGTCCAGCATTCCTTGACTGAAATCCACTCCAACAATCTCGATATACTCTGGATAATAAGGGATGTTCTTTCCAGTTCCTATTCCAACTTCTAACACCTTGGAATCCGGTTGAACCATTTCCCAAACCATCTTTCTCCACTTTGAAAAAACTCTCTTCTCCATGTGGCGCACCTTCCGCACGTGCCAAATCAAAAATAATATTTTTCATATTTGTCTCCCAAAAGCCTCAATATCTTCGTCTGTATCTCGTTGACATTGGCGATCTGCGTTCGAATCTTTCCTTCAATCACAAC
>JALSLY010000044.1 GCA_026988035.1 Thermotogae bacterium | reverse complement strand
AGCATGGGACTACACTCTGATCCATCGAATGTTATTCTCAAGAATAAACTTGCAAATGAGAGAAAGGTAAACGTGTACATCCCTGCGTTGCTCAACGGCAATTTTATGGAAAGTGACAAGCTCTCAACACTTTCTCAAAGCGATATCCACCTTTTGAAGAGTGCCTTGAATTTCCGAAATGGGATTTCACATGTGAAGCTCGTAGATCGTGAAAGATACGCGATTGTCTCTCAAAAAACGATCAACGGCGATGTTATCTCTTTTGTCAATTTGTCGGATTCTCCATGGGATGTTAGGATCAATGATTTCTCGGATCTGCTGGATAAAAAAGAGGATGAATTCTTCGTTTTTTATCCAGCAATGGTAGAAACGGAAAGATCTAAGTGGCAAAAGGTGGAGCCTCATTCGATTTTGATCGTTTTGCATCGAGGAAAGAGAAAAATAATAAGAGAAGACGAGAAGAAGAAAGATGGTAGAGATTTCCACTATTATAGAAGTGATGACGCATGATGGAACTTCGTCACAATCCAATAACCGATGAGTGGGTCTTGATATCTTCAGATAGACAAAAGCGCCCCGTTCAACCTGCTTCAAATATGTGTCCTTTATGCCCTGGCGGAGTAGAATTCGATCGTGATTACGATTTGGCTGTTTTTGATAACCGTTTCCCTTCTTTGAAAATTAATGCGGCTCCCGTGGGACTAAACGATGACAGGATCTTCAAAAACTACCCATCTTTTGGCAAATGTGAAGTCATAATGTACACATCGGATCACAATTCGGCTATGTCGAGAATGCCAATAAGTCAAATAGAGAAATTAATATACGTGTGGGAAGATAGAACAAGAGAACTCGCAAAGGACAAAAAAATAAAGTATATCTATCCATTTGAGAATAGAGGAAAAGAGGTTGGTGCCACGCTTTCTCATCCACATGGTCAACTATACGCCTTTCCTTTCATACCAAAAAGGATTTGGGCCATGATAAAAGCACATGAAAAATACCATCAAGAAATGGGAAAGTGTGTGATATGCGATCTTGTAAAGGCAGAATTGAAAAGCAATAAACGAGTGATCTACGAAAGCACTCATTTTATAGCTGTTGTTCCGTATTTTGCACGATTTCCTTATGAAGTTCACATTTATCCAAAACGTCATTTCTCTTTTTTTATGGACATGACAGCGCGAGAGAAGTTTGATCTTGCTGTGATATTAAAAATTGTTACGTCAAAATACGATGCCCTTTTTGAACAGGAATTCCCTTACATGATGGCAATATTTCAATCACCTGTTAATCCTTCTATGGATGGGTTTCACTTTCATGTAGAATTTTATCCTCCCAAAAGAGACAAAAATAAGGTAAAATGGATGGCAAGCGTGGAGACCGGCACCTGGACTTTTATAAATCCAACAACTCCAGCGGAAATAGCATCACAGCTAAGGAGTGCACCATACACGGTGTAAATGAGATCGCTTGGAGGCTACTCATGATTTCAAAAAAAGTTCCTTTGGATAAGATAAAAGGATCGGAGAAATGGCTGACGACCAAATATGGAACGAGATTTTTTGAGGAGAGTGTGCCTAAATATGAGATGGCTGAAAGTGGAATGCCAGCCAACGCTGCTTACCAGCTGATACACGACGAACTCAATCTTGATGGTAACCCAGATCTTAACCTCGCTACTTTCGTTACAACGTGGATGGAGCCTGAGGCTGATAAACTGATAATAGAAAATATGCACAAAAATTTTATAGTTCACGATGAATACCAACAAACGGCTATGATAGAAAAACGTGTTGTTAACATGCTTGCGCGGCTTTTTCAGGTACCTGAAGAGAATAATTTTGTTGGTGTGAGTACCATAGGATCTTCTGAAGCAATATTGCTTTCGCTACTTGCCCATAAGTGGATGTGGAGAAAGCGTCGAAAAACTGAGGGGAAATCATTTGATAAACCGAACATTGTCTTTGGTGCTGATGTCCACGTTGTCTGGGAAAAGTTTGCAAAATATTTTGATGTCGAAGCCAGGATTGTTCCTATGGATCCAAGGAAGTTTATCCTTGATATAGATGAAATGCTCAAGTTGATCGACGAAAACACGATCTGTGTTGGCACGGTTTTAGGGACAACTTTCACAGGCCAGTGTGATCCAATAAAAGAAATAAACGATCTACTGTTGGGGATAAAAAAGAGCAAAGGCTGGGATATTCCCATCCATGTTGATGGCGCGAGCGGTGGATTCATAGCTCCTTTCGTTTATCCAGATCTTGAGTGGGATTTCCGGCTCGAGCAGGTGAAGTCTATAAACGTATCCGGTCACAAATTTGGGCTTGTCTATCCCGGTGTCGGTTGGGTAATATTCAGAGACGAAAAATATTTGCCAAAAGATCTCATCTTCAATGTCAATTATCTTGGTGGTGAGATGCCAACATTCACGTTGAATTTTTCCAAAAACAGTGATATGGTTCTCGCACAGTATTACAATTTGTTGAGACTCGGAAAAGAAGGTTACAAACGAATCATGGAAAATATTCTTGATAATGCCACTTATTTGTCAAAACGATTTGTAGAAACGGGAATATTTGAAGAGTTGAATTCGAAAATGTTTTTACCGGTTTTGGCACTCCGACTCAAAGAAGCAGTTGATTTTGACGTTTACAAACTTTCGGAAAAACTTCGTGAACGCGGTTGGATCGTTCCCGCATATACTTTACCTCCTGATGCTGAAAACATTGCTGTTCTGCGCATAGTGGTAAAGGAGAATTTCAGTCGAGACATGGCTGAAATGCTTTTCAAGGATACAATGGATGCATGTAAGACACTTGAGGGGACAAAAGCAAAAGGAATTACAAGCTTTAAAAAGGAACATCCTATCTGTTAAAGGGAAAGATTTTTAAAAAGTTATGTCAAACACTGCAAGTATTAGGGAGTTGAATGATGAAAAAATGGTGGCTACTTCTGTTCTTAATATTGATCCTTATTGGTCTGAATGCCGATCAGATGATCATATCTCCAAATATTTCCATGATAGAGAGAGAATTGAGAATAAACGATGCTCAAATTGGCTACATCGCTTCATCATTCACCGTTATTGGGGCAATCTTAAGCCTGATTTGGGGATATTTAAGTGATAAGTATCAAAGACGTAAGCTCATGTTCTGGGCTATTCTCGTGGGAGAAATTCCATGCTTCTTTTCCGCTTTTGCTCAAAACTATGGAGAGTTGTTCTTTTTAAGAGCCTTAACCGGTATAGGTGTAGGGGCAATGTATCCTGTTGTTTTTTCTTATGTCTCAGATATTTACGATGAGGTCAACCGTGCGAAAGTTGTGGCTTATTTAACAACAGCCATTGCCATGGGAAGTGTGGTGGGCATGGCGGTTGCTGGATTTGTTGGTCCTTCATATGGTTGGCGTCTTCCATTTGTTCTTGTTTCCCTTCCAAATATAGTGCTTATAATTCTTTTTTATTTTCTTTCAAAGGAGCCAAAGCGTGGTGCAAGTGAATACGCGGTAAAGGAACTTGTGAATTCGGGTGTACCATATCCCGGACGTGTGCGACTATCTGATTACAAAAAGCTCGTGACAATTCCCACCAATTTTTTTCTTTTTTTGCAGGGAATTGTTGGAACAATCCCATGGGGTGCCATTCCATTCTTTCTTGTCACTTTTCTGAACAGGTACAAAGGATTGTCTATTCAAAATGCCACGGTTGTTTTTCTTGTTTTTGGGTTAGGAGATCTTGTGGGAACACTTTCAGGGGGAATAATCGGGGCAAAGTTGTACAAAATAAAGCACGGGTACATGCCACTATTTTGTTCCATAACAACCGGTGCTGGCACTTTTTTGGTGCTTTGGGTTCTTGCCATCCCAAATGTTAACACTGTCTCAGGTTACATTATCTTACTCATATCCGGTTTTGCAGCAGCTACTGTTATTTCCATGACCGGTCCAAATGTTACAACCATGGTTATGAATGTGAACGAAGTTGAAAATCGCGGGAAAATATTTTCCATATTTAATCTTACGAATTCATTGGGAACTGGTATAGGAAAATTGGTTGGCGGCTCTCTTTCGATGATACTCGGTTCGATGATGATGGCTTTGAACATATCAACTCTATTCTGGCTTGTGTGCGCTTTTCTTTTGATATTTGTGGTCGTATATATTGGGCGCGATCTTGAAAAAATTCATTTAAAAATGGAAAAAATTGCCAGGGAGATGAGAACTTGAAGTACACATTTAGATCGCCAGGAAGGATAAATCTCATAGGCGAACACACCGATTACAACGGAGGATACGTTCTTCCCGCCGCGATAGACAAATATACGTACATAACTTTCGAAGAATCAGATCACTTCGAAGTGTATTCTAAGTACTTCGATCAGCGTGTTAGATTCTCCTTTGACGAAAAAAAAGAAAAGGTTGAATGGGTTAACTATGTCAAAGGTGCGGTACTTTACTCTTTAAAGGGATTAAGACGTGAAGTGAAACCTTGGAAGATAGAAATATCGGGAGATCTTCCAATGGGTGCAGGTCTTTCAAGCTCTGCATCTTTGATAGTTGGGATTGTTTATGCGCTTTCAAGACTGGGAGGCGTATACCGAAAACGCGAAAAGATAATTAAAATAGCCCAAAGGGTAGAAAGTGAATTTGTAGGAGTCAAATGTGGGATCATGGACCAGTACGCTGTGACACTTGGAAAGAAAGGAAACTTTATGCTTATCGATACTGAAAGAAAATGGATCATTCAGTATGTGCGGGCATTGAATTTTCCGAAGATCACGGTCATAGATTCCGGAGTGAAGCATAAACTTGCTCTTAGCGAGTATAACAAACGCCGCAATGAGTGCGAGAGAGCCGAAGAAATAATTGGTACGACTTTCAAACGCATGGACATTCAAATGTTGGAAGAGAAGAAAAACAAGCTTGGTGAAACTCTTTATAAAAGGGCTCGTCATGTAGTAGAGGAGAATAACAGAGTATGGGATGCTGTGTTTGCCATTGGAGGAAAAGATTGGGCTAAGTTGGGTCATTTGCTTTACGAATCTCATGAAAGTTTGAAAAGTCTGTATGAGGTTTCTACTGATGAGACAGATTTTATAGTTGAGAGGTTAGGCAAAATCAAATCTGTTTATGGTGCCAGAATGATAGGAGGAGGGTTTGGCGGAAGCGTGCTGGTTATTTCAAAGGAGTACCTTGATGATGATTTGAAGGAATTATCCAAAGAGTACAAAAGGAAATTTGGTATAGATATGAAGTTTTACCATATAAAACTTGCAAGTGGTGTCAGAAGAATTTGAGGTATTTATCTCTCTCCAGAAAATGGCACAAACGTGATAATTGACTTTCCAACTTTTAAGCAGGTGTTATAAATTGTGTGGGATATTTGGAGTCATAGGAGGAACAAATTCACAAGAATTATTTGAAGTTTCAAAGGCGCTTTCTCATCGCGGACCAGATGATGAAGGATTTTGCTCGATACCAGAGCTTGTGCATTTTAAGGGTAAGGATAGCATAAAAGAGTTAAATTTCCCCAATTTAGAAGGGAATTTTCGAGCGGCATTTGGTCACAGACGTTTAAGCATAATAGATCTTTCACCGAGATCCCATCAACCAATGGAGAGAGAAAAGTATCTCTTAACTTTCAATGGAGAAATATACAACTACAAAGAAATAAGACGTGAGCTTGAATCTCTTGGTCACACTTTTACTTCTGTTGGGGACGCGGAAGTTGTAATTTGTGCGTATATTCAATGGGGGGAAATGTGTGTTGAACATTTCAACGGTATGTGGGCCTTTGCCATTTGGGATCCAAGACGCCGGATTGTTTTTGCATCACGAGACAGATTGGGAATAAAGCCGTTTGTTTATTTTCATTCTGGAAAATATTTTGCGTTTGCATCGGAGCAAAAAGCTCTTTTGAAGTTTTCACATGTTCCAAAGCGTCCGAACATTGCTAATGCCAGGCGGTATTTAGTGTGGGGAATGCAAAATTTTTTCGAGGATGGAATGTTTGGAAACATAAAAAGGCTGCTGCCGGCTAACAACTTGGTTTTCGATATCGAAAGTGGTAAACTCACAACTTATGAGTACTGGAAAATAGTACCAAACATTGAGAATCCACCCTACGATGAAAAAAGGCAAGGAAAGTATTCTGATAAGTTCAAGGAAATTTTTACAAAAGCGGTAAAGTTGCGCCTCACAAGTGATGTGAAAGTTGGAACAGCACTTAGTGGAGGGATAGATTCGTCATCTAATGTTTACACGATCAATGAGCTGATGAAAAAACGGCACATTCCATCTGTAGGAGAATCACAGTACACCTTTTCTGCTGTCTATGGTGATTACAAAGCAGATGAATCAAAGTGGATAAATGTGGTTGTGGGAGATACAAATATCCGATCTATAAGAGTAATTCCGGAATTTTCGGATCTCATAAAGAGCGTAGAAAAACTCGCATACATTCATGACGAACCTTTTGACTCAACCTCGACATACGCTCAATGGCGCGTTATGAGCCTGCCGAGGAAGCACGGCGTGATTGTTACGTTAGACGGCCAGGGTGGTGATGAAATAGCAGGAGGATATCCACTTTATCTTCCAATAATGCTTGTGGAGAACTTTTTAAATACTACCTTTTTCAGGGAATTTAAAAATCTCGAAAAAGCGAATGCTTCGAAACGCTTGTTTTTCAGAACACTTGGGACAAGAATACTTAAAGAATTTTCTCAGCGTGTTTATTTCAAGAAAATGATAACCGGGTTGTTCAATCATGAGATCAATTTTATTCCTTATGGGGGACGAGCAAAAGCGGAATTTTCTCATTTAAATTTGCGTGCATGGTCTGACGTGAGAGAAGAACTTGTCGATTTGCTTAAAACTGCCGATAGAAACGCCATGTCTTTTTCAATAGAATCAAGATTTCCATATTTAGATCACAAACTTGTCGAATACGCAATGAGTGTTCCAGCCGTTTACAAAATTCACAATGGATGGACAAAGTATTTATCTCGTCAGGCTTTTCGAGGTTTGATAAACGAGAAAATACTCTGGCGTGAAGACAAACTTGGTTTTCCAACCCCTCAACGCGAATGGTTTGAAAGCGGCCTTGAGAATTTTTGCAAAAGATATATTTCCAATTCTGCATTTCTCAAAGCTTTAGATGTGAATTCGAATGGGACTTTCGATCATAAGATTCTTTGGAGATTGACAAATCTCGCTGCATGGGCGAGGGTTTTCAACTTTTGATAACTTATGAGGAGTCTTTTAGAGATATAATTAATTTTAGAAAGGGGGAATTGCTCTTTGAAAAAAGTTGGTATTGTCTCATTAAAAAGCGAAGTAGCCGATCTCCTTGAACGAGAGTTGAGGCACTTTTTAGAGGGAAAAGCAGAATTTATACAGTATATCGTCACAGACAGAAGAAGTGCCATCAAATGCGATGCAGACGTGGTACTTTTATCTGGAGGAGCTGTTGCAAGGTATGTTTATACTCCTTCTGGAAGATCTATACCCATTTTGAGCCCTCGCAGAACGTTAACAATGGATGGATGGAGGAAATTAAAAGAGATTCCAAAGGGGACATCTCTCCTTTTGGTGAACGATACTCAAGAATCCGCTGAAGAAGTCGTGACATTGATCAAAGAGTTTGGGCTCGATCTTGAGATATATCCATACTATCCAGGATGTAAAAATTTCCCCAAACTTGATATGGCCATAACGCCAGGTGAAAAAAGATATGTTCCTTCCTTTGTAAAAAAAGTTATAGACATCCATGACCGTATTTTCGATCCTTCGGTCATACTTGAGCTCCTCTTCAGATTGAATTTATTTGAATGGGAGGATCTTCAGAAACTTTTAGAGTATTCAAAAATGGTCAAATCCACACAACCAGGTTTGCAAAGATTTCTTTTGGATATGGCAACTGTGAGGCTTGATTTAGAAACAGTACTTTCAATGGCCAGACAAGCTGTAATGGCCTATTCCAAAAATGATGGGAGTGTGCTCCTCTTCAATCACTTTGCCGAAAAATACATGAAAATTCAGTCAAGTCATATTATTGGAAAAAGTGTGAGTCCTATTCTTAAAAAGATGGGACTGAATGACATTAAAAGAGACCTTCACAACGAGATAATTGAACTGGATGGTGTTGAAATGGTATTGAATTCCAAAGAAGTTCCTGAAGGAACGGTGATGGTGTCATTTTATCCGGTGGAACTTTACAGAGAAGTCGAGAGAAAACACGTTGTGAAGGTTAGAAAATCAGGCATGAGTGCGAAGGCAGATTTTTCTACGATAATCGGAGGAGATAAGATTCACGAGATTGTGAAACTCGCTAAAAAGATGGCGCTTTCTGATGTTCCTGTGTTACTGGAAGGCGAGAGTGGTACCGGCAAAGAGCTTTTTGCTCAGGCAATTCATAACTACTCCAAAAGATCGGGTGGGCCTTTTGTCCCAATAAATTGCGCTTCTCTTTCGGAAGAACTACTTGAAAGCGAATTGTTTGGCTATGAAGAGGGTGCCTTTACGGGCGCAAAACGAGGCGGGAAATCAGGTCTCTTTGAAGTTGCAAACAACGGGACAATATTTTTGGATGAAATATCTGAGATACCCTTAGTACTGCAATCTAAGTTGCTAAGAGTGCTGCAAGAAAAGGAGATCATAAAGGTTGGAGGCACGCATATCATACCAGTTAATGTTAGAGTGATATCTGCAACAAATGGGGATCTCTTTCGGATGATGGAAGAAGGGAAGTTCAGACGGGATTTGTTTTACAGAATATCCACTTTTCAGCTCAGACTTCCATCTCTTTATGAGAGGATTGACGATCTTGAAATGCTCATAAATCACTTTGTGAATAAAAAGGGATATAATGTTTCCTTTGATGAGAGTCTTATGGATGCACTTAAAAAGTATCCATGGCCTGGCAACATTCGAGAAGTTGAAAATTTTGTGGATTACGTTGGGAATCTTTTCTCTGGTAAGATAGGAATACGTGAAATGCCCCCGTATTTGTCAAGAAAGCTGTTGAAAGTTGATGATAAAAACTTAAGTCCTGAAGAGGTTGAAGTACTAAAATTCATTTGGTCAAATCAAAGTGCAGGAAGAAATAAGATCTCCAGTACATACGGTATTAAGGAAAATAGAGTGAGAAAAATACTTTCAAGACTTCGCACCTTGGGATACATATCTGTGAATAGAGGAAGAAAAGGCACAACAGTTACCCAATTAGGCTACCAATTAATTTCTTCGTTAAAGTAGGAAAATTTGAATCTAACTTCGTGTTTGCCATCCAATTTTTGATCCTATTTATTGATTTTATCTAAATTTTTACTTACAAAATTTTTTGTGAATGTGCATGTTTGCTTGATATTCAACGAGTATAGTATTGTCTTGCGTCAGCACATTAATCTTTGGCACGATCTCTGCTAATAGAAAATGAGGGGTGTTGTTTTGTGATAAAAATCTTGCGGGAAGTAGAATTGTACGCTCCAACATATTTCGGAAAAAAAGACTTGTTGATAGTCAATGGGCATGTTGAGGGGATATACGAAAACATTGGAAAGTTTAGTTTTCCAAAAAGTATTACCAAGAATTTGGACGGTAAGATCGCTATTCCTGGTTTTATAGATGGACACGTTCACGTCATAGGAGGTGGTGGGGAAGGCGGGTTTGCATCTAGAATCCCAGAAATTCAAACTTCAAAACTCCTAAGTTGTGGTATCACCAGTGTGATAGGCTTATTAGGAATCGACTCCATAACCAAATCTTTGCTCTCCTTGTTTGCAAAAGTTAAAGCTCTTCGCGAAGAAAGAATAAATGCGTACATGCTAACAGGCTCTTATCAGTATCCCATTCAAACGATAACAGGATCTGTAGAAAAGGATATAGTACTTTTGGATCCAATTATAGGAGTGGGAGAAGTAGCTATTTCAGATCATCGTTCCAGTGTCATGACAGTTCAAGAAATAAAAAGACTTGCTTTGGAATGCCGTGTTGCTTCACTCCTTTCATCCAAATCAGGGAAAATTGTCGTACATGTTGGGAAATCGAACAAAATGCTTGCTCCTTTAATAGAAGCCATTTCAGATGATGAGGTACAAGTAACATCTTTTCTTCCCACACATGTGAATAGAAATTCAAGGCTTTTAGAAGATGCGGCAAAATGGATGAAAATGGGTGGATACGTAGATCTAACAGCGGGTAATTTCGGGAGTGAATCTGTAAGTGTTAAGGATGCCATAAAATATTTGCTTGAAAAGGGGGGAGACATAGATCACATTTTAGTGAGCAGTGACGCTCAAGGTAGTATTCCATTTTTTGATAAGAATGGTAATTTCTTATCCATGGGAGTCTCGGATTGCTCTGTGATATTCAAGTCTTTCAAAGAATGTGTTCAGTCTGGTATGAAAATTGGAGAGGCTTTAAAACCGTTTACCATAAATGTTGCGAGATTTTTTAAATTGGAAAACGCTGGCAGTTTGGAGGGTAACAAGCGTGCTGATATCGTTTTTTTAGATCAAAATAATCTTGAGATCGAGTCGGTCATGATCAAAGGCGAGTTCTTTTACAAAAATGAGTTAAGGCTGAACTAAATTCAGAAATATTTCATAAAACAGGAGGTGTTTCGTTTATGGAACTTAAGAAGAATATTGTTTTGGGAATTGCATTGTTATTCGTGCTTTTATTGAGTGTAACTGCATTTCCAAACGTTGTAAACCCTAACACGATAATCCAAGTCACTGACAGCGATATAGTGAGTTTGGATCCTTTCTGGCCCTACTCTCCACCTTCCAACAATGTGGACTTTCAGATCTATGAGAGTCTTGTTCAATATGACGGCCCAAGCACCACTCGATTTCTTCCAATGCTTTCCACAAATGTTCCCAGTGTGAAGGATGGAACAATACTTGACAACGGCAAAACTTACATATTCCACATTCGTAAAAACGTTCACTTTCATAATGGTGATCTGCTTACACCAGAAGATGTTAAGTACTCGTTAGAAAGAGAAATAGTTTTTGATCGCGCTGGTGGACCATCATGGATGATAGCACTGCCTTTGATTGGAGTAAACAGCATTGAGGATTTGGCTACCAAATTTGCAGGGGTTGCCAAATATTCCGATCTTTTTTCGAATGGAGTTTTGAAACCGAAGTATAAAGATGCAATGCTCAAAGCCTTTGCAGTTCTTGACAAGGCCATAGAAATAAAAGGTGATGATGTTATCATTCATATGCCGAAACCCTATCCGGCTCTCATATCCATAGTTGCACATGGGATATGTGGCTCTTACATCATCGACAAGAAATGGTCAGTTGAGCACGGTGCTTGGCCGGGAACAGCTGACACATGGTGGAAGTATCACAATCCTGTTAGAGAAAAAGATCCACTTTATTCCATTGCAAATGGAACGGGACCATACGAACTCGTGAAATGGGAAAGAGGAATTGAAGTAACCTTAAAAAGATTTGATAACTATTGGAGAGCTCCGGCAAAAGTGGAAAACGTCATCATAAAAGTTGTCAAAGAATTCACCACGCGCAAACTCATGCTTCAGCATGGCGACGCAGACATTGTAACTGTTCCTCAGCAATACCTTTCTCAGGTCAAGGATATGCCGGGTGTGAGAGTTGTTGAGAAATTGCCAATCCTTGGTGAAGATGCTGGATTCATGACGTATACCATCAACATGGAGGGAAATCCCTACGTTGGCTCTGGAAAATTGGATGGAAATGGCATACCATCGAATTTCTTCTCGGATATAAATGTTAGAAAGGCATTTTCTTACATGTTTCCATACAAACTTTACATAAAAGAGGTATGGAATGGAAATGCTATACAGCCGAACGGACCAATACCAAAAGGAATATTTGGCTACGATCCGACAATTCCAAAGTATCATTTCGATCTCGCCAAAGCCACAGAATACTTCAAAAAGGCGTTCAATGGTGAATTGTGGAAAAAAGGATTCAAAATGTCGATCGTTTACATTACTGGTGCTGTTCAAACGCAGCAAGTTGCCAACATGCTGAGCGCTTACGCGAGAAAGATCAATCCGAAATTTAGAATAGAAGTCCGTTCTGAACTGTGGTCTTCGTATGTTCGAGATAGGTTAGAATGGAAGTTACCATATTTCATGACAGGATGGTTTGCCGATTATCCAGATGCCGACGATTTTGTGTATCCATTCTTGTACAGTACAGGTTATTACGGTCTTACACTTGGGAAAGGATACCAGGAATTGGCGAAGAAAGTGTTCGATCCATTGATAGACAAAGCCAGAAGCATTACAAACGTTCAAGAAAGGCTCAAAATTTATAGAGAACTTTCTCTAAAGGCTTACGATGAGGCAGCTATAATGTGGTTATATCAACCTATGGGTAATTTTGTTTACAGAACATGGATAAAAGGTTGGTACTACAATCCAATGTTGTTTGGAATGGTAAATTTCTACGCATTGTCAAAGTAAATTGTAGTTACTTTTTTGTAGACGTAGACGCGAAATCGCTTGCTGGTGAATCCCCTCCATACTGATTGGAGGGGCGCCATTTTTAAAGTAAAAGAAAGTCGCTTAATTTGAAAAAGGGGGAAAGAAAGATGAAAAGAACATTAATAGTACTTATAATGATGTTCTTTGTCGTAAGTATGAGTTGTTTGGCGTCTAATATACCAAACCCTGATACTGTTATAGAGCTTACTACTGGGACGGTTCCCACTCTTGATCCTTCCTGGAGTTATGACACTCGATCGGGAGAGATAATTTTCCAAACTTATGATAACCTTATACAATATGATGGAACAAGTATAACCAGGTTTCTTCCCATGCTCTCAACAAATGTCCCGAGCAAGAAAGAAGGGACGATACTTGACAACGGCAAAACTTACATATTCCACATTCGTAAAAACGTTCACTTTCATAATGGCGATATGCTGACACCCGAAGATGTGGTCTATTCACTTGAAAGAACAATTGTTCTTGATCGTAGTGGAGGTCCCCAGTGGATGTTAGATGAGCCTTTGCTTCCAAAGATCAACGGAGCTTATGTAGACGATATCAAAAGTTGGGCTGTTAAGCTTGCGGGAGTGAAGTCCTGGTCAGATCTTTTTATTAAAGGTACCAAGACTCCTAAGAACGATAAGTACAAACAAGCATTGATAAATACCTTCGAACTTCTTGATAAAGATTTTGAGATTAAGGGAGACGATGTGATCATCCATCTTCCTCATGTTTACGCTCCATTTCTTTTCATTCTCGCACATGGTGCAAACTGGTCAGTCGTAATGGATAAAAAATGGGCAATTGATAATGGTGCATGGCCCGGAACAGCTAACACGTGGTGGCTTTATAACAGTCCGACTCGAGAGAAAGATCCTTTATATTCTATTGAAAACGGAAGTGGACCATTTATCGTTGATCATTGGATCAAGGGCCGTGAGGTTGTTCTTAAGAGATTTGACAATTATTGGGCAGGAAAGGCGAAAATACATTATGCGATAATCAAAAGAGTAGACGAATTTACCACAAGAAAATTAATGTTAGAAAAAGGAGATGCTGATCTGATAAGTGTTCCTGATCAATACATTCAACAAGTGGAGTCTATACCTGGAGTAAAGGTTTTCAAAAACCTCCCCGCACTTCACATGGATGCATTGATAATGAACTTTAACGTTCAGGGTAAAGACAATCCCTACATCGGAAGCGGAAAACTGGATGGCAATGGAATACCTCCCGATTTTTTCTCAGATATAAATGTAAGAAAAGCATTTTCTTATATGTTCCCTTATCAAAAGTTTATAAAGGAAGCTGCTATGGGGTATGGAATACAACCGAATGGTCCAATACCCAAAGGGATGCTTGGCTATAACCCAAATGGTCCAAGATACAAATTTGATCTTGCCAAAGCCACGGAATATTTCAAAAAAGCATTTAATGGAAAATTGTGGAAAGTAGGATTTAAAATGACTATAGGTTACATATCAGGAGAAGAACCAATAGCTGGAGAGATGCTTGCATATTATGCGAAAAAGATCAATCCAAAATTCAAAATAAAATACCAGGGATTTCTATGGGCAAGTTTCTTACCGGCATTTGAGGAGGGGAAATTGCCAATGTACTTTGCCGGATGGGTTGCCGATTATCCAGGACCTAATGACTTTGTTCAGCCATTTTTGGGAAGCAACGGTGCCTATAGTGGCAGCAGCGGAAAAAACTTCAAGAAATTAGCTGTGGAAAAATTTGATCCTTTGATCAATAAAGCGATGGAAGAAACAAATCCAGAGAAGAGAGCTCAATACTATTATGAATTGCAGAAAATTTGTTATGAAGAAGCAGTGAATATATGGGAGCTCCAGCCTCTTGGTGTTCATGTCCAGCGTAGTTGGATACATGGATGGTATTACAATCCAATGCGTCCTGGGTTTCCACCAAGTAATAGTGCTGACTTCTTCCGCATTTGGAAGTCTTCCAACTGAAAGATGCATTCTGAGTTTAAAGACTACTAAGGTAACTCAAAAGGAGTTGACATCTGTTTGAGCCCCTCCAAAGAGTGATTGGAGGGGCGATAGGTTAGCTGATACAGTCCTTTCGTTGCTTCGTGTTACCTTCCAGATGGGAATTTACGAGCTTAAGAAACTTTCCTACAGGAAGAGATATTGGTGATTAGTAGAGATATTACAACGTGAATTGATAAATTTTTGGAACGCATTAAAGCATAGAAAGTTCTTATTTTGATAACGTTTGAGACTACTTATTGGTAGTGATTAGCTTTGGAACAAGGAGGTGATGCCTACTTTTGGGATCCAGTGATATTTCGACATATTTTCAGCTGTTTAATAACAGCGAATAGGAGGGGATGAATTTGAAGAAGATAGTGTTTTTTGCACTGATCGTTATATCTTTAGGTGTCTTGGTTCTTGCAAGTGCAGTGGCAAATCCTGATACTTTAATCGAAGAGACCATCGGAACGATACCCTCTCTCGATCCAGCATGGTGCTACGATACAGCATCAGTTGAAGCAGTATCTCAGATGTACGACAATCTTATCCAGTACAATGGAACAAGTCTGACAAGTTATCTTCCGATGCTTTCCACAAATGTTCCTTCAGTTGAGGAAGGAACGATAAAAGATAACGGAAAAACGTGTGTGTTTCACATAAGAAAAGGTGTGCAATTTCACAATGGAGACATTCTGACCCCGGAGGATGTTAAATATTCCCTGGAGAGGCTTCTAATTTTGGATAGAAGTGGTGGAGCTGCCTGGATGGTTGCAGAAGCTTTGTTCCCAACAATAAACGGGAATTATGTGGATTCCATAACTCAATGGACTGTGAAGTACGCTGGGGTAAAAAAATGGGACGACATGTTCTTGAATGGTAAACTAAAGCCTGAGTACAAAGATGCGATGCTCAAAACTTTTAATCTTTTAGATAAAGTATTTGAAATCAACGGTAATGACCTCATAATTCGTTTACCGCATTCATATCCGCCTTTCTTGTCAATGCTTGCACATTACGCTGGATGGACAAGTGTGGAAGATAAAAAATGGGCAATTGATAATGGTGCATGGCCTGGGACGGCCGACACGTGGTGGAAATATTACAACCCAACGCGTGAGAAGGATCCACTTTTCTCAATTGAAAATGGAAGTGGTCCTTTCATGCTAAGTAGGTGGGAAAGAGGCAGACAAATAGTTTTCGAGCGTTTTGATAACTATTGGGCCGGACCAGCGAAGATCAGGTATGCCATAATAAAGCGTGTATCAGAATTTACAACGAGAAAGCTTGATCTTCAACGTGGAAATGCGGATATAGTGTATGTTCCGGAACAGTACATGTCTCAAGTTGAAGGAATGAGAGGAGTAAGAGTTTTAAAAGGATTTCCCACTCTTGAAATTGTCAGTGGATTTTTTAACTTCAATGTAAACGCAAAAGGAAAATCATTCATAGGAAGTGGAAAATTAGATGGGAATGGAATTCCTCCTAATTTTTTCAGTGACATAAATGTTCGAAAAGCTTTTGAATATCTTTTTCCCTATGAAAAATATATAGATCAAGTCTGGAACGGGGAGGGTATGATACCAAACAGTTGTATTCCAAAAGGACTTTTAGGCTACAGCAAAGAGGTACCGTCATACGATTTTGATCTTAAAAAAGCCACAGAGTATTTCAAAAAAGCCTACAACGGTGAATTATGGAAGAAAGGATTCAAAGTCATGATCGTTTACAATACAGGCAATGAACAGCGCAGAATAGCGTGCGAAATGATCAAGTATTACGCGGCTAAAATAAATCCGAAATTCAAAATAAGCGTGACGGGTGAGTTGTGGGCATC
>JALSLY010000043.1 GCA_026988035.1 Thermotogae bacterium | reverse complement strand
TGGTGTTGAGTGCGTAGCTCAGTGGGAGAGCGCTTCCTTGACGCGGAAGAGGTCGCAGGTTCAATCCCTGCCGCACTCACCAGAGGAGGTAAAAGAATGAAAATAGCTCCGAAATTTCGAAGTTCTTCTGAAAACAATGTGTGGTGGTGGTACGACCGGTATTTTGGCCGTACTTGATGCGTATTTTTAATTGATGTCAAAAGCCAGAATGCCGGGGATTCTATTAAGAGAGTCCCCGGCTTTTTCATATCAAATAGGAGGTGGTAACAATGGAAAGAAGAGTGTATCTGAAGGATGAAGACATACCAAAATACTGGTACAACGTTAAGGCCGATCTACCGTTCAGTTTTGATCCACCCTTGGATCCAGAAACGAATAGGCCAATGGAGCCAGAAAAATTGGGTGCAATTTTTCCCAAACAGTTGATAGAGCAAGAAATGACTTTGGAAAGGGAAATTCCCATTCCCAGAGAGGTTCGTGAAGCGTACTCTATTTATAGACCGACTCCTCTTGTACGTGCGGCAAGATTTGAACGTGTGCTTAACACGCCGGCCCATATTTATTACAAAAACGAATCAGTTAGTCCGACAGGAAGTCACAAACTCAACACGGCTATTGCTCAAGCTTACTTCAGCAAAGTTGAAGGAGTTACCAAACTCTCAACTGAGACAGGTGCAGGTCAATGGGGAAGCGCACTTGCATATGCAACTGAGATCCTCGATATGGATGTTGAGGTCTTCATGGTAAAAGTCAGCTTAGAACAAAAACCATTCAGAAGGTGCATGGTCAACTTTTTTGGTGGAAGAATCCATCCGAGCCCGAGCTCTTTAACAGAAAATGGAAAAATGTTTCTAAGTAAAGATCCAAACACGACTGGAAGTCTTGGAATGGCAATAAGTGAAGCTGTTGAATTTGCTTTCAAATCTAAAAATGTTAATTACTCTTTGGGGAGCGTACTAGATCATGTTTTGCTTCATCAAACGATCATAGGTGAGGAAACAAAAAAGCAAATGGACATAGTTGGCGAAGAGCCAGATGTTCTCCTTGGCTGTTTTGGAGGTGGATCCAATTTTGGTGGTTTCACGCTCCCATTCATGCCGGAAAAGTTGAAAAACGACAAGTTAGAAATAGTTGCTTGTGAGCCTATAGCATGTCCATCGCTTACAAAAGGAGAATATCGTTATGATTACGGCGATTCGGCTGGATTAACTCCTTTGTTAAAAATGTACACGTTAGGAAAAGATTTCGTTCCACCACCAATTCACGCAGGGGGATTGAGATACCATGGTGCGGCTCCGATAATCAGCAGATTGATACACGAGGGGTTAGTAAAAGCAATAGCTATTGATCAGAAAGAAGCTTTCGATGCCGCAAAACTCTTTGGCATCGCAGAAGGGATTATACCAGCGCCGGAGACAAGTCATGCAATTGCTGGGGTAATTCGATATGCAAAGGAATCGGCCCAAACAGGAGAAAAAAAGGTCATTGTCTTCAATTTAAGCGGCCATGGCCTACTTGATTTGAACGCCTATGCGTGAGAGCAAGACCTTAAAAACTTCATTCGCTTTGTGAAACACATCAAAAGAGCGCCCTTTTGGGCGCTTTGCAACCGCAAAACTTTGTTAGTTTACTTGCGGGGTTCAATAGCAAATTTGAGTGCAGTTCTGGTGTCACCATCAATCTCGACGTCCACAAACGCCGGAATGCACACCAGATCCATTCCGCTTGGTGCAACGTATCCTCTCGCGATGGCAATTGCCTTTACGGCCTGATTAACAGCCCCGGCACCGATCGCTTGGATTTCTGCTCTACCATTTTCTCTCAATACTCCAGCAAGTGCACCTGCAACAGCATTCGGTCTAGACTTGGATGAGACCTTCAGAGCTTCCATCTTTTCTGCCTCCCTTGGTAGATGCTTTTAAAATACAAACTACAACGAAACATTATACACAAAATTCAACAATGAAGTCAACAGGTCTTAACATTTTTGTTTTCTTTTTTCCATTCAACAACAACAGTCATTTCTCCAATTGGCTTTACTATATCAGTTAGCTCGCAAGGATAACCTCTGTAAAAGGTCTGATGTACTTTTGTCATCTCTCTAGCAACAAATACTCTTGAGGCAGGTGAAATATTACATATTTCCTTCAAAGTTTCCTTTAATCGGTAAGGAGATTCGTAGAAAACCGTTGCCATGTTGAGCTGGGAAACTATTTTAAGGACTTTACGCAATTTTGATCCGCGTGGTAGGAAACCTAAAAATACAAAATGCGAAGCATTTAAACCGCTTGCAGCTATAGCACTCACAACAGCACTCGGTCCTGGAATAACATCTACTGGAATGTGCTGTTCGTGGCAAACATCAACTAATTTCAGTCCTGGATCAGAAATCACTGGCATGCCAGCATCACTGACAAGTGCATACTCCGCACCTTTCCTCATTTCTTCTACGATCTTTGGTATCTTTTTGGACGAATTTCGATCATTAAAAGATATCAATTTTTTGGATATCAAGTAGTGATTCAACAGTTTTATTGTTTGCCGCGTATCTTCACACAATATTGCATCAACTCCATTCAAAACTTCTAAAGCTCTTTTAGATATGTCTGAGAGATTTCCAATTGGGGTTCCGACAAGTTTTAATCCCATATCTTCACATCCATAACGTGTTTTTTCCAATCTATCTCTTCGTAAAAAGGCACGAATTCCGCGCCGAAAACGCTGCAAAAACCATTAATAACTGCATTTTTCACATCTTCAATTCCAACATTTACGTGCTTTGAAACACATGTAGTTGATTTTTCAAGCCTTTTGGCAAGTATTTTTACTTGTTCTTGTGTTGTTTTAAAGCTATTTGCGTATTCATTGAAATGGCATTTCATCGGAATGGAGCCATGCTGTAGAACAACTCCATTTCTGCGTGTTTGTGCACTTCCAATGAATTTTTTGCTATCTATTGTTATCTCGTGAAGAGAGGTAGTGGCAAAGCACGCTGCAAATTTTGTATATCTCTCTTTGACATGTTCTTTAGCGATCTCACAGTTTAATCCAATTGCGTTTAATCCTTTCACAAGTGCTTTAGAAATTTCAAGGTAAGTCTTTATAATACTTTTTGGCATCATGGATTCCGGGACTGCGACAGCATAAGTTAACTCGTCATAATGAAGAACGGCACGCCCACCACTTGGACGCCTTACCAGACCAAATCCCATTTTTTTCAGGTAATCAACGTTTATTTCGTCGAGATTTTGGAACTTTCCAAGTGAAAGTGTTGGAATATCCCACTCATATAAACGCAAAATGGGAGTTCCGTTTTGTACTGTGTCCATCATCGCGAGATCAATTGACATATTGCGCTCTCCGTTAAAAGCACCTGAATCGATCAAATACCATTTCAACTCAGATCATCTTCCTGTACACAACTACGTACCTGTGAACTTTTTTCAGTGGGTATAGAACGTTGAGATTAATAATACGTTCAAATTTCAGATCATTTCCTATTTCAGATGCTTCTTGTTGATCAATCCGTGCCTTGAATATTGCAACAACTCCGTTAGGCTTAGCAAAATCCTTAGCATACATGGTCACTTTTTCAAGTGAGCCTACACCTCTTGACACAACTAAATCAAAAGAATTGCTATGCGTTTTAGCGAGTTCCTCGACTCGCTTTGTTATCACCTCAACATTTTTGATTCCAGCCATATCAAGAGCACTCCTGAGCAAAGCTGTTTTCTTTTGAGATGAATCGACTAACAGAAATTGAGTATCTTTGAAGTAAGCTGACATGGCCACACCTGGATTTCCAAAGCCGGTTCCTATATCGATGCACGTCACTGGCTTCACAAATTCCGAAAGTGCTTTAGCAGCCAGCAAGGGTTCAACCACAAAGACATAGGGAATTTCTCTTGCCGATACTGATGTGAGAGCACGGACATTATTCCACTTTTCAAGAAATTTAACATATTTTCTCAAACTGTCCATCGTTTTTATTTCAATATCAAGATCGTTGGTTCTAAGTGGCACAAGTAATTCCATGATGCCTCCTTCCTCACTTATCTCATGTTTGATTTTTAAAACAAGCTTTATAAATTCATGAATTGCTCCTATCAAAGATCTCGAGCTTGACCCGGAATCTAAGGATGAAATCCCGGAGCAAGTCTGGGATGACATGTCGGTTTAAGACTCTATCAGATGTATCAGGTACAGCATGACTTACGCAACAAGTTGCTACGCTGAATCAAGTATAAGATCCTGAATCAAGTTCAGGATGACCTATGATCGGTTCAGGATGACATCAGTTTTTTACCACCAATGTCACTTTTTTCCCCGCTTTTTCTTTGTACAAATTTCTAGTTCCTCCTCCATGGTAGACAATTTTGATTGCATCAGGTGTTACAATTGTTGCGCCGAAAACCTTAACTTCCGGAAAAGCTTCGGGGCATATTGGCGTAGAAGGGCCAAGTATAACTACTTTATTCGTTTTCGCGTATTTAATTATGGAATCGTATGTTCTGTTCATTATTGTCGTAGCCGAAATGAGTAGAACGTCACATTTCGGAAGAAGTTCCGGTATCTTTTCAGGTGAAAATGTTTCCGGCATTCTCTCTTGTTCAAAGATGTATAGTTCTTTCGATTGCTTTTTTATATCATCGATCATTGGGTCAAAATAGCCAACCATTCCCACCACGTCTGATTTTGACATCTCGACTTCTTCCATGACATCAACCGCTTTAAATGTTCCCTTCGTGGCTGTTGCCTTGGTCGCGGAAGTGGGAGAAACATTATGTGTCGCACGATCCCACTCATTTATACATGCATTTATTGTTGCCATTCCCAAAGAGCGTGTTAAAGTGTCATTTGAGTCAAACATGTTGATGAATTCTTCTGCTGGAACTCCCACCTTTGGCAGTTCATCGTAAATAGAACAACCCCATGGGATCGCTTTTCTGTCAGTATAAGCAACACCAGCTCTTCCGTCACTCAAAGTAACTGCGCATAGGGATATTCCCATAACGTAATCAGAGATTTTAGCCTCTTTTGTTTTTTCTCTTGCCACCCGCTTCAAAATGTTGTATCTTTTAATTTTAAACTCCTCCTTTCGATATTAACACCTCTGGCGATGTTTTTTCCTCTAAATCACTTCTCTTTGATATTGTGTTTTGATTATACTATACTTCTTTTGAGAGGTGGGTTCCCTATGCAGTGCAAGTATCTAATGGAGGTGTAACGAGAATTGAAAATATCAATCGTAGGCGCAGGGGCATGGTCAACGGCAATTGCAAGATTGCTGATCAAAAATGGTCACGAAGTAACGCTTTGCGCAAGACGACGGTGTGATGCAGATAAAATGAAAGAAGTCAAGGAAAACAAAAAGCACCTTCCGGGAGTGAAACTTCCCAATTCCTTAAAGTTTTCTTGGTTTGAAGAAATTCCAACTTGTGACATCGCAGTTTTTGGCGTACCTGCACAGCATGTTCGTGAGACACTTGAGTTTGTGAAATTCAAAGCGGATGGAATTGTAAATTTAGCCAAGGGAATAGAGATCAAAACTTTAAAGCGCATGGAAGAAGTTTTTAAGGAGTACATCAAGAACATCGATTATGCTTCACTTTCGGGACCAAGCCATGCGGAGGAAGTTGCGACCGATATTCCAACCAGTGTTGTTGTTTCATCAAGGAAGTTCGAATTCTCTGAAATCGTTCAAAAGCTTTTTAGCTCTTCAAAATTCAGAGTTTATACGAGTGAGGATCTCACGGGTATTGAAGTGGGAGGTGCTCTAAAAAATGTTATAGCAATTGCGGCGGGGGTGGTAGACGGACTTGGTGGATGGGATAATTCCAAAGCGGCGATCGTGACGCGTGGTCTTGCTGAAATCACACGAATAGGTGTTAAATTAGGTGCGCACCCTTTGACATTCATGGGACTTTCGGGATTAGGGGATCTAGTGGTAACATGTACAAGCCGTCATAGCAGAAATCGAAAAGTTGGAGAGATCATAGGAAAGGGGCTTGGTGTTCCAAAGGAAAGTACTTTTATTGCAGAGGGACTTCACACTGTTGTGGCAGAACTTAATTTGGCGAAAAGACTTCATGTTGAGGTGCCAATAGCTCAAGCTGTTTATTCTTTGGTATATGAAGGTATTTCACCTAAGGCAATGGTTTTCGAACTCATGAATCGTCCCTTGAAAAAAGAACATGAGTGGAACGTGGATCAAAATACAAATTCGTAACGAAATGATTTCGCTGATTGGGGTGTTAACTTTCGGATGTGTCTTTCGTCTAAGCCTTGACAACTTGTTAAGAGCGCGTTATAATATCGATTGTGATTCTCCGGTAAGGAGAAAAAATTTTTGAAGGGGGGCTTCATGCATGAGGAAAGTCTCTATGTTGGTATTGGTAGTGGTGGTAGCTCTTGGTGTCTTAACCCTTGGCGCGGGAGTGGTCAACTATGCAATGCTTTCAGGCGTAACAACTCTTAACATTTGGTCTATGCTTGGACCAAATGCAACGGCATGGAATTTCTATCCCGGTCTGGTAAAATATGGAAGTTTGTATGGGCAATCAGATTTAACCTACCAGGTGGTACCCAATCTTGCGGATGGTTTTTGGACGCCACTCAAGAAAGTCACCGAAAATGGGAAAACTCTGTACGTTACAACTGTTAAGCTACTTAAAGGTGTAAAATGGTCTGATGGAACACCTTTTACCGCAGATGATGTGGTTTTCTCTTACGAGGTACCTTTTAAACTTGGAATGCCAGGTAACTGGAAATCTGCCCTCGATCCAACTGTCTTCGATAAGATCGTAAAGGTGGACAATTACACAGTTAAAATCTATATTCATAAACCAAGTGGAAAGTTCATCTTTGGTGTCCTTATGAGTACGATCGTTCAGAAGAAATATTGGGAACCTATATATGAAAAAGCTCTCAAGACAAAAGATCCATCAAAATACATGATGTCTTATGGCCCTGTTTTGAATGAACCGTCTATAGGAGCTTTCACACTTCCGAAATGGCAAAAAGGTGCTTTCCTTGAGGCTAAAGCTGTTCCAAACTATACTTTCAAAGGGCAAGAGGAAATAGAATATGCAAATGGCGCGATTCGCTACGTTATTCCAAAACTCAACAAGGATGATACATATTATGGCAAGGCTGAAGGAAAGATCGATCACAAGTTCGTTACAGGTCCTTATGTGGACTCAATAGTCTATAAGATTTACCAGAACCAGTCTGCCGCTGTTTCTGCTCTTCTTAAAGGTACTGTAGGGTTCATACTTAATCCAAACGGTATGCAGAAAGGCTTCGTTGCACAGCTCAAGACTAATCCGAATATCAAAATCGTAAGCAACCCGTCTCTTGGATTTAGATACATCGCTTTCAATATGAGACGTTATCCGATGAGTGATAGAGCGTTCCGTGTTGCCGTTGCTTATTTGGTCGACAGAAATATGCTTTGCAACAAAATATTGCAAGGTGTGGCAATACCGCTTTCCACGGTTGTACCACCCGGCAACAAGTTCTGGTACGATCCAAATATAAAACCATACGGTGCGGGAATGACCACTATTCAGCGTTATGAGGCTGCCATCAAAGTTCTTAAGGATGCAGGTTACACATGGCTTGTTCCGCCAAAGATCAAGAATGGTCATCTTGTTCAGCGTGGAATGGGACTCATTGCTCCTGATGGTAAACTGATCAAGCAGATAAAAATGATGGCTCCATCTGCTGGGTATGACCCAATGAGAGCCACGGCGGCGTTGTGGATTGAAAAATGGGCCAATGATATAGGCATACCGATAGTTGCTGACCTAACAAGCTTCAACAATATTGTTAGCGCAGTGTGGAGTGAAAATTTCAATTTTGATATATACATGCTTGGTTGGGGGATCACCATATATCCAGATTACATCAGAGATTTCTTCTATTCGAAGAACGCAGGACCTGGTGGATTTAACACTCCTGGTTATGATAACCCCGAATTTGACAAGGTTGCCGATGAATTTGTCGATCAAACAAACATGGACAAAGCGCGCGAGTATGCGTTTAAAGCTGAAGAAATACTTAACAAAGATGTACCTTATGTGGTGCTCTTTACATCGCCAATGCTCGAAGCCTATCGTACTGACAAGATTGAATTTGCTTACACCAAGGCTCTCGATGGAATACAGTCTGGCTATTCTGGCTATGGTGAAACATCCCTTGTCAAAGCTGTTGAGTATGCAAAATAAACGAAATTTATAGTTTTCTTGCCGGGCCATAAACGGCCCGGCTTTTAAAAACTAAAGAAGGAGGAAGAACAGTGGAAGGTGAAATCGTATGATCAAGTATATAGGAAATCGGCTTGCGCAAATTCTCATACTGTTAGTAATTTATGTGGCAGTAGTTTTTTTTCTGCTTCATTCTATGCCTGGCGGCATTGAGGCAGTATTAGCCACTAATCCTAATCTTACCCCTGCAGCTCGTGAGTCCATTTTAAAAGCCTTTGGCCTTACTCAACCTCTGCCCGTGCAATTTGTGCTCTACCTGAAAAATATTTTTACATTCAATCTGGGGATCTCCTATTCATTTTATCCGACCCCAGTTTGGACAATTATCGCGCGGAGATTGCCAAGGACCATTTTGCTTTTCACAACAGCAACTCTTATTGCTTTTTTTGTAGGCTTTGCTTCAGGAAAATCCCTTGCATGGAAAAGAGGAAAAACTTCGGAGTATGTTTCAACAGTCGTTGGCGTTATAGCATATACCGTCTTCACACCTCTTTTGATTTTCACTTTGATATGGTTTTTCGGATCTTATTTGGGTATTTTCCCACTGAACCAGTTCCTAAATCCCGATCTTTGGATTCGTACCAACCTTAATGCTCAAACGATCTTTCTGTATCTGCTTCTTACCATATCACTTATTGGACTTGCGATGCTTGCCTCTTTTGCAATAGCACAGAAAGTTTCACATAGGGTTAAAACGAGAAAGATCATTTTTTATATTTCAACTGCGATCGCGATAGCTTTAGCTGTATTTTGGTGGGCAGTAAGTCCTGTTGGAATATATGGTTTTGATATACTGTGGCACATGATCTTGCCGGTTATGGCGGTAACCATAATTTCTTATGCTGGTACGATGCTTGTTATGCGTGATTCGATGCTTGAAACGATCAAGGAAGATTTTATAACCACGGCACGCGCTAAGGGGCTTCCGGATAAAGTAGTGCGTGACAAACATGCTGCGCGCACTGCTATGTTACCTGTTATTACAAATTTTGTGTTGTCAATGGGTTTTGTTGTCAGCGGCGGGGTCATCACCGAAACACTTTTCTCATGGCCAGGTATGGGCATGACGCTACTTGATTCTGTTCTTGCCAAAGATTATCCTCTTGCCTCAGGCGCTCTGATTTTTACTGGGATATTCGTGCTCTTTGCCCATTTAGTCATTGACATCGTGTATGCGTTTCTTGACCCAAGGATTCGATATTGAGGAGGTGTGAACAATGGCAAATACAACAGAAGGAATGACTGCCTCCTCAGAGATCTTCGAATCACCGTTCAAAATAAAAGTAAAGTTAATGTGGAGGGCTTTCAAAGAAAATTGGAGGATCTTTTCAGAATCCAAGATAGGCATGTTGGGACTCTGGATAGTCATAATATTTGCTGTGGCTGGATTCGTTGTTTATCCAATATTGGCTTCGACTATATGGAAATCGACGAGTTTGAATGCCATGGTCTCATACAATCCAGTAACCGGTTACGATTTTACTATTGCGAATAATCCCGCTCCTCCGTCGTTAGCACATCTTTTGGGGACTGATCCCCTCGGAAGGGACATTCTGGCACAACTTCTCTATTCAACCCCTAGAGAATTTGCACTTGGAATTATTGCCGCGCTGATAACTGTCTTTTTAGGTACTCTCATAGGTACGGTATCAGCCTTTTATGGCGGTGTTGTTGACACTTTCTTTATGAGACTGGCCGATCTTGTTTTACTTTTTCCTTTCATACCATTCTTGATCGTTATAAGTGGAATGATGCAAGTAAACCTTCTAACGCTTGCCTTGATAATTGGTTTGTTATCAGGCTTTGGTGGCATAACCATAATCTTGAGATCGCAAGCCATGATAGTCAAAGTAAAACCCTTTATTGAGTCGGCAAAAGTCTCCGGTGCAAGTGATCCGTATATAATAGTTAACCACATAATTCCAAACATTATGCCCCTTTCGTTTTTGTACATGATGTTTAATGTGACGGGTGCGATCTTTTCTGAAGCTGTTTTATCGTTCTTTGGCTTATTGAACATCCGTATGTCGTGGGGCTTGATGATTTACACCGCTGACACAGCTGGGTACATAGTTGGAACGAATATAGGTACTTATTGGTGGCTGTGGCTTCCACCTGGTATGGCAATTACTTTAATATGTGGAGCGTTTTACTTTATAGGACGTGGCTTGGATGAAGTTGTGAATCCAAGGCTTAGGAGAAGGTGAGCATCTTGAAACCTATTCTTGAAGTTAAGAATCTGAAAATGTATTACAATACAAGATCAGGATACGTCAAAGCTGCTGACGATGTTTCATTCGTGCTAAATGAAGGTGAAGCGATGGGGCTTGTTGGAGAATCCGGCTGTGGAAAAACTACCACTTCAATGGCAATAATGAGATTACTTGCAGAAAATGCAGAGATAATTTCTGGCCATATATACTTTAAAGGCAAAGATCTTTTGAAACTCAGCGAAGAGGAAATGAACAAAGTTAGGTGGGCTGGCATCTCGATGATATTTCAAGCTGCGATGAACTCTCTCAATCCAGTTTACAGAGTCGGAGATCAAATTATAGAAGCCATCGTCACGCATGAGCCTAATGTTACATTTGAAGAAGCGCGGGAACGTGTTGCGAGTCTGTACAAACTTGTAGGGCTTGACCCAAAAAGGATGGATAATTATCCTCATGAATATTCTGGAGGAATGAAACAAAGGGCAGTCATTGCAATGAGTCTTTCGTGCAACCCGGATATAATCATAGCTGATGAGCCAACAACGGCCCTTGACGTGATCGTCCAGGATATGATACTCAAAGAAATGTCCAGAATTCAGAAAAAACTCAACATGTCAATGATATACATTTCACATGATATTGCCGTTATAGCGGAAGTCGCTGAGAAGATCGGAATCATGTATGCTGGAAAGTTGGTCGAGCTTTCAGACTCCGTAACGATATTCAAAAAGCCTGCACATCCATATACTGTGGGACTCATGTCTTCGTTTCCTTCTATAAAAGGAGAAAAAAAAGAGTTGGTAACAATACCAGGTGAACCACCAAATCTACTTAATGCTCCAGATTCTTGTAGATTTGCTCCGCGGTGTCCGTTTGCTACGAAAGAATGTTGGGAAAAAGAGCCACCTTATGAGGAAATAGAACCCAATCACTTCCTTGCATGTTTCCATCCTCAGAATCTCAGAAAGCAGGTGAGTGAATATGCCAGAGGTTGAAATGGTGGACGCTACGGATGTCGTGCTCAAAGTCGAGAATCTGAAAAAATTTTTCCCGGTTCGTAAGGGAGTTTTCTCAAGGGTAAGAAGTTTTCTCCATGCAGTGGATGATGTAAGTTTCGAAATAAAACGTGGAGAAGTACTGGCTCTTGTCGGAGAATCTGGATGTGGCAAAACCACGACTGGTAAAACTCTTGTAAGGCTTCACAGTCCAACAGACGGGAAAATAACGTTCTTGAATCGTGATGTAACCCACCTTCGCTCAGCTGTGGATAGAAAATGGTTTCATGGCAAAAGTCAGATGATCTTTCAGGATCCGTTTGAATCTTTGAATCCTAGAAAAACGATATTTGATATAGTCTCGGAACCCATGAACATACAAAGTGAAGGAAGCTTAAAGTATCGAGAAGAAAAGACAATGGAAATTCTTAAGAGAGTAGGAATATCTCCGCCAAATGCGTTTTTGTGGAGATATCCTCATGAACTCAGTGGTGGTCAAAGACAACGTGTTGCCATTGCTCGTGCGCTTGTCATGAATCCGGAATTCGTTGTCGCAGATGAACCAACATCTATGCTTGACGTTTCCATAAGAACACAGGTTATGAAATTGATGATGAACCTTATTTCTGATATGCACATGAGCTTTTTGTACATAACACACGATCTTGCTGTCGCGCGCTATATGTCGGATTACATAAGTGTTATGTACCTTGGCAAGATGGTGGAATATGGCGAAACAGAAGAGGTTATTCAGAATCCCCTTCATCCCTATACTAAGGCTTTAATTTCAGCTGTGCCGGTGCCCGATCCGGAATTCAAGCGCAAGTCGATTCAAATAAAAGGTGGTATTGGGAAGGCTATTGATCCATTGCCAAGATGCAGGTTTTATGATCGTTGCCCATTTGCAATGGATGTTTGTGCGAAGGAAGAGCCTTCTTTAGTAGATGTTGACGATGGACACAAGGTTGCGTGCTTTTTGTATGATAAGAAGGAGGAGTGACGCTTTTGAATTTTTCATTCAAAAGGACTATATTCTTTTTGATAATAGCTTTTGTATTATTTGCGAACCTCGCGATTCAGATCGCGAGGTTCAATTCACTTACCACATTTTTGAGAGGCTTGAGAGTTGATATCTCGCTCGTTGAGTTTTCAACAAGTACAACAAGTGTTGATATGAAAATTCGTTTAAAGGGAGAATCCAGTGTGATGCAAAAAGGAGCATATGTTTCTGGCGTGCAGCTTTTTTTAAAGATTGGTTTTGCCGATCTTGGTTATCATCGAATAGTTGGCAATGGAGGAATGATTGGCAGATTTAAAGGAAAAACTTTCTCTTCAATTGAAAATGTAAAGCTCACGGGATATGAAATGAAAAACTTTGAAACCAATTTCGAAAAAATGCCATTACGTTACAGTGGCTATATGATCATACACACCTTAAGTGGAGGGCATGACCTGAGAAGTGTAATGCCAATTGAGGGAATTATTGGAAGGGAGGGATCTTGATGCGATCGAAAACAAGAATTCTCTTATGGTCCTTAATCTTTTCTGTTCCCTTTTTATTTATGGAACTTTCGATCTTGTTATCTCCCTTTGAATTCTTTCCGACGTGGCTTTTGTATCTTTTGAGTATGATGTTGGGGTTTGCCGTAGTCATAGCCGTTAGTGATTTTAAGATAGGAGCATTTGTTACTGTAATAGGTGCTGTAATTGCCACGATAGCTTACTTTTGGGCTGGAAAGGTTGTGCTTCAAACTTTTGGTTCTATGCCAAGTTTGATGGCTACTAATTTAACTTCAAGCTCGATAGTTATAACGGCATCTTCATTGTATGTACTGGCGGTTTTGGGAAATCTTATTGCTTTGCTTGTACTTGGTTTTGAATAAAATGATGGACGTGATATAATAATTATGTTATATATTTCACAAGGAGATGAGAAAAATGGAAGGAAAGAAACCGTTAGCGGCTGACATGCAGCGTTATTACGATCAATTTATGGATTTACTGAAGGAAGCGGGGAAGGCAGAGCCAGGCTATGAGAAAACTTTTGTAGAATTCGTAAAACAAGCTGAAAAGCCGGGAGCACTTTCTACCAAGATAAAAGAGTTGATGTCGATAGCGTTAGGTATAACAGCACATTGCCCATATTGCATAGCGTTTCATACAAAAAATGCCATCAAAGAAGGTGCTACTCGTCAAGAGATCCTGGAATCTGCCCTTGTTGCTGGAGTAATGGGTGGCGGGCCTGCGGTAGCTTACATGCGATATGTTATCGATGCATGCGATCAATTTGGGGCAAAGTAATTTTTCATTTTGTCATTCCGGCTACCGAGCCGGAATCTCATTTTTGTGGCGGAAGGGGTTATAACCCCCTTCTTTTTCATGTGACGGCATGCATACCCCTACAAAACTCCAATTTTGAAGTATACTAATTTAACTTTAAAAGATAAGTGTTGATGACTCTGACAATTGTCTTTCGGACTGTCCTCGTTACGCTGCGGAGGCTCCTGCAAGGCAATGTCATCGCCGATGATTACTTTCTGGACTTCAATTTTGAAATGTATCGAGTATATAATAGAAATACATGTTGCAAATATGTACTTTGTTTGTGGGTTGAGGTGGTTATTTGATAACAGTTCTTTCTCCTATGGCTGGAGTTAACGATAAAACATTTAGAAATTTATGTTTATCCATGGGCGCAGATGTGGTTTACACTGAAATGATAAGCGTGAATGGACTGGTGAATGGAAATAGAAAAAGTTTTGAGATGTTACCCAATCCGAAGGAAAATGCAGTGATCCAGCTCTTTGGGAACGATCCGAAATATTTTGCCCGTGTTGTGGATGTGGTACAAGATCGCCACCCTAAATGGGTGGATTTAAATGCTGGTTGTCCAGTTCCGAAGGTTGTCAAAAATGGATATGGCGCTGCTTTAATGAAATCTCCAATGCTTGTAAGAAAATTAGTTGAGGTGTTGGTATCAAGAGGATTTCTCGTTTCTGTGAAGATGAGAATCGGGTGGAAAGAAGAACGAAATTTTATGGAAGTTGCGCGTGCCGCATTAGATGGTGGAGCTTTTCTTGTTTCGATACACGGACGCACGGTAGAGCAAGGATATACGGGAAAAGTAGATTGGGAGCCAGCACGCATGCTGAAGAAAGAATTAGCGATAAAGGTTGGCGTATCTGGGGACATTTTTTCTGCATTTGATGCAATGAAAGCAATAAATTTCACGAGTGCAGATATGGTATTTGTTGCACGTGGTGCTATTGGAAATCCATGGATCTTTCGTCAGATAAAGGAGATGTCTTTTGGGCAAAAGTTAAAAAATATTTCTTTTAAAGAACGTCACGATATCTTGAGACGGCATTTACTGAATTCGATCGAAGAGCATGGTATTCATGGTATAATGATTTTTAGGAAGTTTCTCGCTGCATACCTTAAAGGATTACCCGGTTCTCATGCCGTTAAGGTAAAAGCGTTGCAGACGAGTAATTTAAAGTTGCTCATGGAAATTGTAAATGCTTATTTTGATAAACTCATCTCATGCGAACAAGGAGGCGTTGAGCGTGGAAACACTTAAGGTTAGTTCAAAGTCCAATCCTAATTCTGTTGCAGGTGCTATAGCTGGAGCACTTAGTAAAGAACCAGTGGTTGAACTTCAAGCAATTGGAGCAGGAGCGGTAAATCAAGCCGTGAAAGCAGTGGCAGTGGCACGCCGTTTTCTAAAGGAAGGTGGTAAGGACATTGGCATGATACCGGGGTTTGTCGATATCGAAATTGGTGGGGAAAAAAGGACCGGTATATCCATTAAAGTGTTCACAACTGGAGAAAATAAAGATAGCGTGCCCACCGAAAGCGAAGAATGAAAAGAAACGAATGGATGGGTTTCAGCGAGAAATAGAAGAAATTGTAAAATCCTGCGCCGAGGATGAAGAGCTTCGGCGCATTGTTTTTGAGATTAACAAGATGGATCCCATTCAGCGAAAAGATTTTTCAAAAAAAGTGGACGTTTACTTCTTGTCAAAAAATTCTGTTTCAGATATTCACGCTTACAATTTTTTTAAGCTATTGCTTGATGATAAAATTAGATCTGCTGTTACTCATCGCTTGAAAGGAAGGTAAAAATATGGCAAATTGCCTACTTGACTGTTATTTGCATTTATGTGCCTTGCAAAATCAGGAAAATGAACACAAGGAAGAAAAACTATTGCCTGAAGGCACTTCTTCTCGCAGTTTGAGTGTGGGAGGTCAAGCAGTTATAGAAGGCGTGATGATGAAAGGGATAAAGACTGTCGTAGCTGTTAGAAAACCAGATGGTACGATCACCGTTTCAGATTATGGAAATATGGAACGCCCCAAAGGTTGGAAAGGATGGCCGCTTATAAGAGGAACTTTTGTGTTGTACGACGCACTGGTAACGGGAATAAAGGCATTAAACTTTTCTGCAAATATATCTGGGGACGAAGATACGAAATTGACAACAAAGGATATAGTGCTGTCACTTTTGATCGCTTTTGCGGTTGCTGTAGGTCTTTTTTCCATTTTGCCTGTTTTTATAACTTCTCTGTTCAAGCCTCTCAGACGAAACGGAGTTCTTTTTGCTCTTGTTGAAGGTGCCATAAGAACTGTGATCTTCTTGGTATATATTTGGATCATATCTTTTATTCCAGACATAAAGCGGGTTTTTCAATATCACGGCGCTGAACACAAATCAGTGCACACTTATGAAGCAGGAGAAGATTTAACAGTTGAAAATGCCAAGAAATATTCCACTTTGCATCCAAGATGCGGCACGAGTTTTCTAATGATCACCATGATAGCAGCTATAATAGTTTTCAGCATACTTGGTGCTTTTGGACCGATGAGTATTTTGTGGAAAATATTTTGGAGGATTGTACTTATTCCAGTAGTTGCCGGACTCGCTTATGAATTCCAACGTTTCACCGCCAAGCATTTAAATAACCCTGTGTTTAAACCCTTAGCTATGCCCGGTTTATGGCTTCAGAAACTTACGACAAAAGAACCGGATAGTTCTCAATTGGAAGTTGGATTGGCTGCTTTGAAAGCTTCGTTGAATCTTGAATATGAAGAACGGGAGCAAATCGAGGATTGTAATGAAGCAAGAAACAAAGAAGACGCTTAGAGCGTCCTCCTTGTTTTTATTGGCATTTGGATCAAGGGAAAATCCCGCGCAGTCTTGTGGCAGTTGCAACCTTGTTAATGGCAACCATGTATGAAGCGGTTCTCATGTCTGTTTTGTGCTCTTCCCGCATTTTCACAGAATCCTTGAACGCATTTTTCATCGCTTTGTCAAGAGCTTTTCTAACATCATCAAGATCCCAGAAGTAAGAATAAAGCCCCTGGACCCATTCAAAATAAGAAACTGTAACGCCGCCGGCGTTACTTAAAAAATCGGGAACGATCTTTATACCTTTTGAATTGAGTATTTCATCTGCTTCAGGAGTTGTTGGACCATTTGCAGCCTCTACGATAACTTTTGCACGTATTTTGTCGGCATTTTCCACAGTAATAGCTCTTTCAAGAGCTGCCGGAATGAGAACGTCAACATCAAGTTCAAGAAGTTCTTCGTTGGTGATCTTTTGAGCATTATATCCTTTAAGGCTTTTGTTGATTGTCACATAATCGAAAGCCTCTTTTGCATTTATACCATCAGGGTTGTAATATCCGCCAGTAATATCACTGATTGCAACGATCTTTGCACCATACTCCTGATCGAGAATGAGCGCAGTGTAGGAGCCAACATTACCAAACCCTTGAATGGCAACCGTTTTTCCTTTTAATTCATCTCCGAGGAAATATTTACTAGCTTCATTGGCTATAATGCTAACGCCGCGACCTGTAGCTTCGGGTCTCCCAAGAGAACCTCCCAATTCAAGAGGTTTACCTGTTACAATGCCAAGAGTTGAATGCCCGGCATTCATTGAGTATGTATCGAGGAACCATGACATTATTCTACCATTTGTGTTTACATCAGGTGCCGGGATATCTTCTGCGGGGCCGATGATAATCGAAATGTCTGAGAAATATCTTCTGGATAATCTTTCGAGCTCAGTTTCTGAAAGCTTAGCTGGATCAACTTTGACTCCGCCTTTTGCCCCACCGTAGGGAACGCCGGCTACCGCACATTTCCAAGTCATCAAAAAAGAGAGAGTTTTTATTTCGTCAGCGTTGACATTGGGGTGATACCTAACACCGCCTTTCGCTGGACCACGTGCGATGTTGTGTTGAAACCGGTAACCAGTAAAAACACGCACTGAACCGTCATCCATTTTAACTGGGAAATGAATGGTTAATTCCCTTTTGTGTGTTGAAAGAACTTCGCGCATTCCGCTGTCAAGTTTCATCAAGTCAGCTGCTTTGTTAAACTGCCTGAGCGCACCTTCGAAAAGGCTTTCCTTTGTCATCATTTTACCTCCTCATTGAATGGTAAAAACTTCGATCAAATTTTAACGCTTTTTGAAAAAAATACTCATAAATCTAAAATTACATTCTCATAAGAATGCTTTGCGTCTTTATCAAGTGGCAATGTAAAGAACACTTGATGTAAACAGCTGGTACAGTATATTTCGGAATCTATTCAATGATTGGAAAGTGACATTTAACAAAATGTCCTTTTGAAATCTTGACAAACTTTGGTTCTTCTTTTTTACAAACTTCTTTGGCATAAGGACATCTCGTATGAAATCTACATCCAGATGGAGGGTTAATCGAGCTTGGAATTTCACCCTTTGGAATCATCTTTTTATTTTTATGGCGCGGATCTGGGACCGGTATGGAATTCATAAGAAGAATTGTATAGGGGTGAGCGGTATTGTTAAAAACATCTTCTTTAGTACCCATCTCCATGATTTGGCCTAAGTACATGACCGCAACGTAGTCAGACATGTAATCAACTACCGCAAGATCGTGCGTTATGAACAAGTACGTTAATGACAGAGAAGATTTCAAATCCTTAAACATTTTTAATATTATTGCTTGAACAGAAACATCAAGAGCGGATGTGGGTTCATCAAGAACAAGAAATTCCGGTTTTAGAACAATGGCACGTGCGGTAGCTATTCTTTGTCTTTGACCACCACTGAATTCATGGGGATATCTAAACATGTGTTCTTCACGTAATCCAACTCGTTCGAGTGTTTCCTTAACGGTATCAAGTATTTCATTTGAAGACATATGAAAATGTATCTTCAAACCTTCACCTATTATGTCCTTCACGAGTTTTCGTGGATGTAAGGAGTTATATGGATCTTGTGATATAATTTGCATCTTTCTTCTAAAAATTCTCAGGCTCTTTAAACTAATTTTTGTAAAGTCTTCGTTCTTGTAAATTATCTTTCCAGAAGTTGGTTCTATTAGTCGGAGAACGGTTCGGCCAAGAGTGGTTTTCCCTGAACCAGATTCCCCCACCACGGCGAATACGCTTTCTTTAGGAACTTGAAATGTGACGTCATCAACTGCTCTAACATAAAGGAGACGACGAAAAGCTCCTCTCTTAACAGGAAAATATTTTTTCAAATTTTCAACACTTAACAAAGTTTCAGTTTTGACTTCAGTTGGCATTGTGTTCACCTTCTTGAGTGTAGAGATAGCAAGCAACATGATGCCCAGGTTTTGCCTCGATAAGAGGCGGCATTTTCTGTGAACACTTATTCATAGCATAAGGACATCTTGGATGAAATCGACAACCCGTTGGGGGATTTACAAGATCGGGGACTGTCCCTGTAATGCCCACAAGTTCTTTTGACTGTCCTATTTTGGGAACGGCTTTTAAGAGCCCTTTAGTATAAGGATGCAAGGGTTCTTCGAATATATCTACGGTAGATGCACGTTCGACAACGTTTCCGGCATACATTACGGCTATCTTATCGCAAAATTCAGCTGCAACTCCCATATCATGTGTGATTAAAATAACAGCATTGCCCATTTCCCTTACGAGCTCATCCAGTAGCTCCATTATTTGGGCCTGTATGGTGACATCAAGAGCAGAGGTTGGTTCGTCGGCAATCAGAAGTTTTGGATTTGAAGAGAGAGCCATTGCGATCATTGCCCTTTGAGCCATACCTCCACTGAGCTCATGAGGATAGAGACTGGCAGTTCTTTTGGAATCAAGTCCAACCAATTCAAGCATTTTTAGAACCTCAGGATAAGCTTCTTTTATTTTAATGTCTTTAGCTCTTGAAATACTTTCTGCCACTTGAAATCCTATTCTCATCACGGGATTTAACGCGGATACAGGTTCTTGAAAGATCATGGAAATCTTTTTTCCTCTCATATCATGTAGTTCCTCCATGCTCATTTTTTGCATGGATTTCCCTTCGAAATACACATCTCCGCTAATTATTTCTCCAGGTTGTTCAATGAGTCCCATTATGGAAAGAGAGGTTACCGACTTACCACAGCCGGTTTCACCAATAAGGCCAAGCCTCTCTTCATGATTCATCCAAAGCTCAACACCGTTGAGTGCTTTTATAATTCCCCGATAGGTGTAGAATACAACTTTTAATTCTCTTACGTCTAAAAGATCCCCACGCATTCTCCATATCACCTCCTGAGCCTTGGATCCATTATGTCCCTTATCCCATCGCCCAGAAAATTAAATCCGAGTACCACAAAAGCTATGGCAATACCAGGAAAAGTTGAGATCCACCACTGAGCTACAAGGTAGCTTCTTCCATCACTGACCATTGATCCCCATTCTGGTAGAGGTGGTCTAACTCCAAGACCAAGGAATCCAAGACCAGCCGCGGTTAATATTATTGTACCCATTCTCAAGGTAAGCTGAACGAGTACTGGGGAGAGGCACATTGGTAAAACATGTAAAAACATGATTCTTGAATTACCAGCACCTACTGCACGTATCGCCTCAATGTATGGTTGCTTTTTAATTTTCATAGCTTCAGCACGTGCAAGTCTTGCGAAAACTGTCCAACCTACAACTGAAATGGCAATGATGGTATTCGTAAGACTTGGTCCAAGTGCTGCAGCGAATGCCATGGCAAGCACCAAACTTGGAAATGCCAAGAACATGTCGGTGATTCTCATTATGATTTCATCCACAAATTTTCCGAAATAACCTGCAACAACTCCAAGAAATGTTCCAAGCCCCCCGCTTATTAAGGAAACCAAAAATATTATCCACAGTTCTATGCGAGATCCTACGATTACCCGACTGAAGATATCTCTTCCAAACTGATCCGTTCCAAATAAATGATCCCAGCTTGGAGGCTGCAGTCGTGCACTCATGTTAGATGAAATGGGATCGTATGGGACAATGATAGGGGCGAAGATTGCAATTAGGATGAATATCACGATAATGACCGTTCCGATCATCGCAAGTTTTGTACTTTTCCAGAGGTATAGTGTGTGTTTCCAATCTTCTATAATAGGTTTTCTGCGGGCTATGAAATCCCTGAGTTTCCCTCTTTTCTCTATGGTTATTGATTTCATCGCACACCTCCTCAAATACGCATTCTTGGGTCCAGCACAGCATAGGTCAAATCGACGATTAAATTGGCTAAGGAGTACATCAAAGCGATAAAAAGAGTGCCACCCATTATGGCTGGATAGTCAAGAACGAGAAGTGCATTGACTATGTAACGACCTAAACCTGGCCAGCCAAATATTGTTTCGGTTAGTACAGCTCCTTCAAGTAGGCTGCCAAAAGTTAAGCCAATGAGAGTTACCACAGGAATCAAAGCATTTTTAAGAGCATGGCGATATATCACCACTCTTCCTGATAATCCCTTTGCTTTTGCGGTTCTTATAAAGTCCTGTCTTAGCACATCTAACATACTCGCGCGAGTTATACGCGCTATAGAAGCTGTGGCAGAATATCCAAGCACAGCGGCAGGAAGTATTATATGAGCAAGCCCATCTCGAAATGCTTCCCAATTGCCTGTTAAAATGGAATCAAGTAAGAGCATGCCTGTTATACGATGTGGGGGAATTGTAAACAAGCTTAATTGCCCTGTTCCTGGAAGCCATCCAAGAATGTAATAGAATATCAGCAGCAAGATAAGTCCTGTCCAAAAGACCGGCATGGAAACGCCGAGTATAGAAAATATCCTTGAAAAGTGATCCACCCAACTGTTTCTGTAAACAGCTGAAAGAATTCCAAGCACCACCCCGAGAGCGACAGAAATTATGATAGAAAATATTGCAAGTTCGAGTGTAGCGGGAAAATACTCAGCTATATCTTGGGTTACAGGACGGTTAGATTTTAGAGAAATTCCCAAATTTCCGTGTAAAATTCCAAGCATATAATCTCCAAATTGTGCCCAAATAGGTTTATCTAATCCGAGTTGATGCTTCATCTGATCAACGAGTTGTGGAGGTGCATTTCCTCCAAGCAAAGCTCCCACAGGATCAGCTGGGATAACATGAACTATAAAAAAAACGATCACAGATACGCCAAACAAGACAAGTACCATGAGTAACAAACGTCTAAGTACATATCTTCCCAATTTCAGATTCATCTCCCCGTGCTTAAAATGAAAGGCGTGACGATGCACGCCTTTCAGATGAAGATTACAATTCTAATTATTTATAGACTTTAGTGAGATCGAAAACCAGTCCGTATCCTTCAGCAGCCTCTTTGAATCCTTTCAGTTCATTTCTTACTCCCCAGTATTGCAGAGGTTGGTAAAGCATGGCAAATGGACCGTTTAAGAACCAATAATTAGTCAGATCTTCGTACATTTGCTCACGCTTAGCAGGATTCTTTTCAAATCCAGCTTTCTCGGCAAGATCAGCTGCATAATCGTCGTACCACATGAGTCTCCACGCAAGCTGCTTTACCCTGTAATCCGCAAATGGTTTTGCAAGCGCATCCGCATCAGGGAAATCGACTCCCCATCCAGCAACGATCATTTGTATACCTTGTTGCCTGTACTTTGAGTACATCTGCGAAGCTTGCATAATGGTTATCTGAGCTTTGATTCCTATTTTTGCGAGATTTGCTTGTATAGCTATTGCTTCACTTCTCCGCCTTTCTGTTGTGTTGGTAACCAGTTCAACTTTGAATCCGTTGGGATATCCGGCTTCTTCCATCAACTTCTTTGCCTTTTCAATATCTTGATGAAAAGGTGTCTTAGAAACGTATCCAAAATAGCCATAGGGTATAAATCCTTGATTATTTATAGCGTATCCCCCAACCACATCTTTAATAATCGACTTGTAGTCTATAGCGTATTTAACAGCTAATCGGACTTTGGGATTTTTGAAAGGACCCCATCCTGCATTCATTCCAACGTATTCATCGGATTGGCCAGGTACTGTAACTATGGAAACGTTCTTGGAACCCTTTAAAGAATTCATTTGATCTGGTGTCAAGTTCCACGCAACATCTATGTCACCTTTTTTAAGAAGCAGTAACTGATCGGTGGATTCTGGGATATCTCTTATTATGACTCTCTTAATTCTTGGAGCACCTTTCCAGTAGTTTTCGTTTGCTTCAAGAACGATCATGGAATTTCTCTTCCACATTTTGAGCACGTATGGCCCTGAGCCAGCGCTATGGTCAGTGAGCCAAGCAGAGCCCATGTCACCGTTAACAGCATGTGCTTCGGCAACTTTGGGATCAACAATGCCTCCCCAACTCTGGGCCAATATTGACATGACCACGTTGGGAGCAAATGGTTTGTTTGTTACGATTTGAACCGTGTAATCATCTATTTTTTTGATGGTTTCATTCATGTTATTAGCCGTGAGGCCGAGGGATTCATACAGCCAAACAGGTGATTTATGAAGTTTCAATACCCTCTTATATGAATATACAACCGCATCTGCTGTTAAAGGATCTCCATTAGAGAACATTAAGCCATGTCTCAAATGGAATGTCCATGTCTTTCCATCTTTGGATATATCGTAGCTTTTGGCAAGTTCGGGAACGGCTTTAATTGTGCCGTTTATGTCTTGAAGTTTGAAGAGTCCACTGTAGACATTCATGTCCACCACGCTTGGTAACACTTCGTAGCAAACTGCCGGATCAAGTGTTATAAATATACCTGTGTTTGCACCTATAACAAGCGTGTTTTTTGGTATAGCTGAGAACCCAACGATTCCGATAAGGAGCATTGCCCCTACTAACAAAATTACACTTTTACGCATGTAAACACCCCCTCGTGCACTTTGCGCATTTTGCGCGTCACTTATATATTATCATAGTTAATGTTTTATATCAAGTTTCTTGAATAGTAGCCTATAATTAACAAAAGATATAATCTTTTTAAGGACATTTGAAATTGAAATCACATTTTCTTTTTTTCAAAAATAATGCGATCTCCCGTTGAAAGCCTCAGAATTTCCGCAGCTTTTCCACAATTTGATGATATTTCAAGATATCCAGAGCTATCAAAATGTACAAGTATTAGATCTTCTAAGCCCTCGGAATAATTTTTAACGTAAGCAGCACGCTTACCATTTATCAAAAGGACATTTTCTGTAATCCCGGCTTGAGATAGATCGTCCATGGTTATCGTCGTTTCAACATTACCAAAGCTATCTATGTAAGCTACCTCGGACTTTATTAAACCGTTTTTTATTTCTGGAATGTTGTAATCAAGTTTTGTAACTTCCAACCATTTAGGTCCAAGTTTATCGATAAAGACTCCATTGTCAATATGAGCAGCAGCTGCAGCAAAGATATCTCGACCATGAAATGTTGCAGAAGGTGGATTTTTGTACATATACTTTGGGTTTTCAATAGAGAAGCATGAAACAACATCTCGGTTAAAAAGGCGAGTGAATATTCCGTTGTCAGGACCAACGCAGTATTTTCCTTCGATTTTCATGGCTATTGCTTTTCTTTTTGTCCCTACTCCAGGATCAACTACAGAAAGCAACACAGTTCCTCTTGGAAGATCATCAAATATTCTTTCAATAATGTAAGAAGCTTCTTTGATGTTAAAAGGCGTTATGCCATGCGTTATGTCAATTACAGTGGATTTCGGAGATATTCCGTAAATTACGGCCTTTGCAACACCTACATAGTAAGAATCATATCCCCAATCTGATATGAAAGCTATCATTCTCATCGCCTCCTTAATTGATTTTATCATTATTCTATTGTCATTGCGGCCGTCGAGCCGTTGAATGGAGTCCTTGACCATAATGTCATTCCGGCCTACGAGCCGGAATCTAAAGCACTAAGTCAAATAAGAGATGCCGTATCAGGTACGGCATGACCTTCGCAACAAGTTGCTACGCTGAATCAAGTATGAGATCCCGGATCAGGTCCGGGACGACCTACGGTCGGTTCAGGATGACGCTTGATAAGACTTCGAAAAAAATTCCTTTATCGCTTGAAAGGCGATGTTCATTTGATAAATACTCATAGGTTGTAACATTGACGCACAGGATGAGTTTATAACAATATAAAAGTGTGGCCGCGTAAGCGGCCACAAAAGGGGTAGAGAAAGACGACCTTTCTCACCATGTAGTGGTTGCACCAAATTCAAAAGTGTAACCACCTGTTTGTTTCCACAGAAGCAAGCTGTATAGCCATTCATAGCTCAAACTTGCTTCTATATAGGGTTGAAGTGCGTTCCACTCCCCTATCAATCCCCCAAACATATCAATGTTCCAAAGTTTTAAACCAATGCCAACAGACAGTTGTAATGGTTTGAAACTTTCAAAACCGATTTCTTCGCTTACCGAGGCCCTCAACTTGAAAAATTCTACAAATGTCGTATCAATAACTTTGGCATATACCAAGGGTTGTCCGTTTTCAAGCTTCAATTCGATCGTTCCATACATATTATCTATCAGGTTTGCTTTCAACCCAAGTGCAATAGTTGGTGTAGCGTCAGCTCCAAAGTTCACTTCGGCAATGATCGATAGATCGGTAGAACCGTAAGTTATTGTTCCACCGTATTGACCAATAGTCGTATTGCTCCTTCCAACAATGGTTAAACGGGTAACAGGCTTTTTCTCATTTGATGGGAAAATTTCCGATTCTTCTGGAGTTTTAGCAAAACTTGTAAGCACGAGAAAACGTTTGTTGCCTTCTTTCAAGCTTATCACTGTATGATTTTTTTCGGAACTCATCACAGATGCAACGGCATTTCCCGCCGTTCTTACGGAGATGTTCACGGTATTTTCAAAAGATTTAAGGTTTATAGTTAAAGCGGGATCTGTTGTATTTATCTCCATCTCACCTATTGTTGGTAAAGCCACAGTGCCAAAAGTATCCGACTCGCCGTTTATTTTTATAATTTCTTTAAAGATATCAAAGGTGACATTTGAAAGGCTTAGTATGCCTGATTTGTTGTATTGTTCAAATCTCCTGAATCTTTGATATTCATCTGTCGTCATTTCATGTATCTCGTAAGAGAAAAATCTGTTGGAATTCGGAACGTCAATTTTGGATATCATATTCATGATCTTTTGGCGTATCTCATCGTTTGCGTCTATAACCATGAACATGGAATCTGGAGAGTAAACTACATATTTCGATAGAGTTCCTAAAAGATCGTAAACGGTTTTAGGATATGTGTCTTTCAAAAGCACAACTTTGCTTTTGAAAAGTATCACACGATTGGTATCAGGTGAGTTTACGCTTCCAATGAGATATATTCCATCCCATTTTGAAAAAGTGTAGTTTGTACTCAAAAGAACTGTTTTTAAGGCTTCCTCAATGTTATCGGCTTCGAAAGACATGTCAATCCAACCCCCAACATCGTCAGACAGGATCACAGAAGAGTCAAAAGTTTTTGAGATATCGTAAAGTGCTTGCCTGAGATCCATATCATAATAGGAAAACGAGACAGCAAGAGCTAATGACGATGCAAGCAAAAAAGCGAAAAACATCACTAACATTTTGCTTTTCATTGCCCATCACCACCTTTCGAAGCCACAAAAAGCACGATTCGTTTTTGGACATTCTTGTAACTCAACTGTGTAAACAGCTTGCCTACAAGCGGTATATCACCAAGAAGAGGGATTTTTGACTCAACGCTCGCAAGTGTTTTAAAACTCAAAGATGCAACAGACATTCTTGTTCCAATGTTCATGATGATCGTCGTTTGAATGCCTTGCTGAACCGCTGATGGTATTGTCGCACCAGATTCCTCAGCTGAGGAAAGAGTTTGAGATATGTTAAGAACCACTTTTTTCCCCATGAACATTGGAAGTATATTTGTCTCTACCCCTACTTCAATGCTTTTGTACTTTACTGTGTTGTTTTCTGTGTATTGGTAAACCCTCGTTGTTTTCGAATAAATTTTAGACTGAGCGCCATTGAGCACGTGAATGTTGGAATCTGAGAGCACCTTAAGATCTTCAGAGGTGCGATTGAGATTGAAGCTTCCTGTGAAACTTCCTAAAGCATTGAGAACGTTGATTTTGAACCAATCTCCAGATATTGAAAAAGTAGTCGACGTCCCGGTCGAAGTACTGTATCCCCAATCTCTTTCCCACTTTTTGAAGAGAGAGTCGCTGACTTCTACCACAGTGATTTCCAAATTGATTTCTAATCGGGGTTTATCGAGTTTTTTGAGTAATAAAATTATCCTGGATGAGATTTCTTTTGGTGCTGTGATCGTTAGAGTGTACGGATCACCACTGGCTGTGTTTACATACTTTCTCATATATTGAGGAAGTAAGGAAACTAAATCAGCCGATTTGTAGTTTTGCGAGTGATATTCAACAGTTGTTGTAAAATATCTGAACTTATCGCTGGATGGTGTGGCTAAAGAAACAAAGTAAACGCCGTTTATTTTTGTCCAAGAAAACCCGCCTGCCAGGAGAACGAGATCCAGAGCTCTTTCAAGAGTTACATCTTTGAGATCAACCGTTACGTAACCGCCAACTGAATCGTCAGCTATGATAGTTTGGCCTGTATCATAGGATAGCTGGCTGAGAGCTTGCCGAAGATCCATTTCGAAAAAGGATTCGTTTATGAGTTTTTGTCCCATGGCAAGCGTAACCATCAAAAAAATGGATATCAAAATCAAAATTTTAATTTTTATCATTTTAGGTCGTCCCTTCTACCAGTTTTCGAAGATCCTTGTCCGTTATTTCGAACTTGACCTCCATTTTCCTTTGTTTTGTTTTGTTCTTCTCAACTTTATAAAGAAAGACAAAAGGCAGTCTGTACTCACCCGCTTTTTTGAAAGCGTATCCTCTAAGAGATATGTCCACGTACCTTTCTTTCCCTGGAAAGATTGCAAAGCCCTTGTTAGATAAATACTGTGCTTGACTTGTCAAATAGTTAGATTCAGGATCTAAAATGTCATACGCGATGTTGAAATTGGTAAAGACGTTGCCAGTGTTTTTCACCCATATTCTCAAAATTTGGGTTGCTTGTGTTGACTGGCCACTAATTATTTTTTTAACCTTTGTGATTTCGAAGCCGTATTTCGTCGTACCTTCCAGCCTTATCATCACTGGAATGTAGAAATTAGATTCGTTTGTTTTGGATTTACCTAAGGTAGTTTTAATCTTTATCGCAAATACCAGTTGGCCTTTAGAATTTTTAGGAATTCTGTATGAAAATGGCACAACACGTTTTTGATTCTCTCGAAGTGAGAAAGAAGGGGGATAGATCCTCACATCTTTTAGGGAAGAAGTTCCAAAAACGTATTTACCATTTTCATTCATATCCAAAGAAACTGCCGAAAACTTTGCTGTGATTGGTGCGAACTCCTTGTTGTAAATTTCGATTTTACCCATATTGGAAGAACCACTTCTTGCGTCGGAAATCATTTCTTTGGGAGAAAGTTGGATGTTGATGTCAAGTGGCTTTGTTGTTCCCTTGGAGGATTTTATCGAGAATTTATACTCTTTTTGCCCGATGTAGCGTTTTTCGGATTTCACACTTATTTTAGCGATATATTCACCAGCTGGAAGAGTCCTGTCATAGAGGGCGTACATTTTTCTAACAAGTCCTGGCATGACAAGATTCGTTGTGTTCAGTTTCATATCCACTCTTCCCCAAACTTTATGATCTGGTGAGACTATGAGCAAGCTACCGGTTGGCCTGAATGACACGTCTCCATCGTTCTTCAAAAATACGTCTATTTCAAGGCCTCTTTGTGTCGCGGTTGCGATACGATCAAAATTTATTACCTTCATTCCTTCAATTTTTAGCTTAGACTTTGCGTATCTACCCTTTATGCTAATGTGAAGAATGCTACCGAATCTAAAACGTCTCTCTATTCCAATACTCATACCAGTTGCACTTTTAGAGGGTCGTTGATTCGGAGGTACAAAATTTGCCCATATCATCGCATAGTAATCCCCGCCATTTTTGAGGTTGCGCGGAACTTTCACATGTACCTTGAATTTCAAACTTTCTAAAGGTCTGACAACTACATTGTTCACGTCATTTAAATCGAAGGTAACCCATTTAGAGGCAGAATATGGATATTTCTGATCTTTGCTGAGATAAATATAGTCCCCATTCTCATTCAATTTGAAACTTCCCACTTCTATCTGGTAAGAGATGTTACCGAGCGTGCTATTCATTAAAGTGATTTCAAAACTCTTTTCTTCGCCTGGATACATTTCAAGTTCTGTTCTCAATGGACTGAGTCCAAGCCTGTAACTTATCCCAAATCCAATTGAGAACAACGAAAAGAGCAAAACAGAAAAATACACCAGAATATTATTCTTTTTCATCTTTCTCACCCCTTTTTTAGAAATAGAGAGGCCCCTCTTTCTCTTAGAGTCTCTCCTTTAAATATTTTGCAATACTTTATGGATCGGACTGAATATATATATCTGCCCACGTAGTGTAGTCACCTTTGCACACATCATCATTTACACGAAACCCAAACCAAATTTTGTACACTATCTTTCCTAATCCACACGATAAGATAGTTCCATATGGTTTTAGAATAGTTATAAAATCACTTTTTTTGGGGAGATCTCCAATTTTTGTCCATGCAAAGGATGTGTTAGAACTCCCCAGTGGAGGGAGAGTAGCCTGATTTGAGTTTTCCAGGTAACCAAGCCATGTAGGAATGGTGTGACCATTGCCGTCATTTAAATTTCCACCGGTGTTGAAGTAAATGTTGATTCCACCGTTCGTTTTAATTGTGATGTTTAGATTGTTGATCGCATAATCGCCAGGCATGTTTACGTGTATATCAAAATTTGTATAACTGATTTTCAGATATATCCATTGACTGATCTCCACACTCAATGTAATTTGTTGCGGAACCTGGTAATAGTTTGGTGTTGCCGGCAGGATAATGTATCCTCCTGTATTCCAAGAGCCTGTTGCTGTTGCATCTGCAATTATAGGATTTGTTTCTTCCCACCATTTCAAACCGCCCGGCGTTTTTTTATAGTATCTGTAAATAGAGAAACCTGTTGTAAGAGCAAAAATCGATGTCACAATCAGAATTATCAAAGTTATCAATACAATTTTTCTCATTCCAACCCACCCCCCATTTTTGGAAAAAAGAGACCCCTTTCGGAGCCTCTTTTTTGAAGAATTTTTTATCATGGATCTCCCATAAGGTAAGTGGTAACGTAAGTTGTATATTGTCCTTTCTGGGCAAACAAGTCAACTTCAAATCCAAACCAAATGTAATACGTTACATCCATCCCACCACAAGGATTTTTGTTTCCTTCTACAGTTAAGTAGTTACTTTCACTTGGTAGGCTATTTATACTGGTCCAGTTACCAGTCCAGGGTGCTGATGGTTTTGTGTCTTGATCTGTTTCGTATGTAAGATAAGTTGGAAGTGTGTCACCACTTCCATCATTTAGATCTCCACCACTTGCAAAGTAAGCATAAACCTTAGCATTACTTATTATGTGAACTTGAAGATCATCTACAGTGTACGTACCTGGCATGTCAACGTGAATATCGAAGTTGGTATTTCCAATATACACGAATACCCATTGACTTATACTAACGTTCCATGTAATTGTGCCTGCCTGTGTCCAGGTTGGAGTTCCTGGGAGAGGTATGTAAGTGCCACCGTCATAAGTGAATGAATTTGGAAATCCGGAAAAGGTAAATACACCGGTACCAGTTGCAGCAGCTAAAGCTTTATTAGTGACCGATGCCCAAGTACTAGCCTCCCATCTAAAAATCTTTATTCCTCCTGCGAAAGCTATTGTCCCAAAAATGATTAAGAGGACAACCATACTCAAAAGTACTACTTTCTTCATTACCTATCACCCCTTTCGAGGAATTTGAAAGAATTTTTGAAATTCAGTTCACCTTTTGATCGGCCGCTCAAAAGGCTTTTCACTTTAAGTAGCGTACTTCGTGCCAAAACTTTAGAAATTGAGAAGTGCTGTTAAATTCAGAAGTCTTCTTTTTGTTTTGTGTAGAGGCCTTCTTGGATTGGAAAGATTTTTCTTTCTTTTGAAAAGCGATTCGTTTTTGGAAAGGACTTTCCGAAGTCACTTTTGTCTTCCCGTATGAAGTGGATCGTGGTGAAAAACGGGCCATGGTGAATTTGCAAGGCCCTGGGAATTAGAATTTATCGCGTAAAGGTATCCATCTTCGCAGCCAACGTATATTGTGCCATCATTACCTATCGTTGGACTTGAATCGATTCGATCGGACGTTTTAAGTTTCCACATCAGTGCGCCGTCTTTTACGGCATACAACCCATCTGTTCCACCTACGTAGACAGTTGCATTCTCACCAATTGCTGGTACTGACGATGTGTAAGTTGTTGAATATTTCCATTTTAAAATGCCGTTGTTGACAGCATAAAGGTTGCCATCAGGCCCACCAATGTAAATGTCGTCTCCTTTGCCTACGACAGGACTTGATTGTGTCTTTATGCCGTTCATCTTGTATTTCCACAATAAAGTCCCAATTGGCGTGATGGCATAGAGATTTCCATCTACACTTGCCATATAAATAGTGTCAGATGCGCCAATTGAAGGGCTCGAAACGAGGGGCATTGAAAAGACCACACCGGTTTTGAACTTCCATCTCAGAGTTCCATTGGGATTTATCGCGTAGAGGTACCAATCTCCTCCGCCAACATAAATCGTACTATTTGAATCAATAGCCGGGCTTGAAAACGCCAATCCTATGGGGTATTTCCACTTTAAAGTACCATCTGGATTTATGGCGTAAAGATTGCTTCCAGATCTTACATAAACAGTACCGGTTGCTCCGATTGCTGGACATGATGGGGTACCATTTGTTTGATATTTCCATTTCAAAGTACCACTTGGCTCTATTGCGTAGAGATTGCCGTCTTCAGATCCGATGTACACAACATTGTTGGAATCAATAGCCGGGCTTGAGTATATCTTTCCACTTGTTAAATATTTCCATTTTAAGCTGCCGTCGGAATTTATCGCGTACAGGTTGCCATCTTTGGAGCCAACATACACGATGCCGTTTAAGTCGATTGCTGGGCTCGAATAAATTTCTCCTTTGGTTAGAAATTTCCATTTGAGATTTCCGGGGCTTGCAGACAGAGTTTTGACACTCAAAGTGTTCGACCATTTGGAACTGCCAGAGAAATTGTACGCCTTTACCCTGTAAACATATGTGGAATCAGGCTCAACTGTAAGATCTGTGTACGATGTGATGTTGGAAGGAAGAATTTTTATTTGCAAAAATGTAGCTCCATCTGTTGAACGTTCAATTTTAAAGCCCTTTTCATTTGTTGAATTATCATTCCAGGAAAGCGCTATCCCATTTGATGCACGCCAAACCAGCCTGAGATTTGTTGGGGTTGTTGGTGGTGGAAAGATGAGAATGCATCCAGAAAGAAGAAAAATTACCGTTAAAACGGTAATCAGATAGAGAAATTTTATGTTTTTCATGATTCAGCGCCACCAAATCAAGGGTTCTGGGCTATGCTGAACTTGATCCACCCAATGTACCTTCCCTTTGGAGTGTTGTTGCCAACATCAAGTCCCACCCATAATTTGAATGAGTAGTTTCCTATGCCACGATTCATTTGAAATCCTCTCATGCCGGTTGGCCAATCTTCACTTGCTCTTTTCCAATTACCAGTGTGCAAAGGTTGGCTTGGTACATAGTTTGGATCATTTCCATCATGTTCTTGATAGTAGGTTGGTATTGTGAGACTTCCATTACTAAGATCGCCACTTGTAGAAAAGGTTAATCGTACGGGTGTATGGCTGGCAATGGTCGTGATGTTAACTCCACCAAACATCCATTCTCCGGGCATATCTATGTGAGCGGACAGGTTGGTATACTCAATTGAAACGTAAACCATTGGAGTGGCTGGTGGGTCTGTGGTGGGAGAAGAAGGGTTACCATGTTGGCTATCTGCTCCTTTATTGAGAGAATTTGCATTGTTATTGAGAGAATTAGTATTCAGTATGCCAGACCAATCGTTTCCATCGAAAACGTAAGTTTTCACACCCGTGGCGAAAATCATCACGGAAATTGCTGTTAATAACAAGAATAATGTTAAAAATCGCATTTTCATCTCTCTCATCCCCTTAATCTTTTTCAAATATCCGGCACTATATAAGTATCAAAAAAGATCACGATTCCCTTAAAAGCGACGTTTCGATTTTTTGCGATATCAAATCCCCACCACAGATGGAAACTATGATTTCCAGCACCTACGCGCATATTTGAAGTTTGTGGCTGGTTATTCACCTTATTCCAATTTTTAAAATTACTTGAAGGGGCAGAACTATTGTCCATTTTAGCTTGGTAGTAGGCGGAGTTCCCCTTGATATTTGTTCCTTTCACCGAGTACCCCACGTTAAGTGTGTCGTTCGATCGGAACATGAGAAATACATCATCAGTCACCCATTTTCCGTAAACATGTGTTCTCAAATTTTGGTTGAAACTCGTAGTTCCAACAAAAGATTGGGGAATGTTAACGCTCCATTTGATGCGCGTAGGATTCCACCAATTTTTGCTTAATGGAACAAATCCATTGATATTGCCGCCTATATTTTGAGTGGTAAAAGAACCTTCCGCTGTTGCATAGATCCCCACTGTTTTTACTATTTTCCATTGAGAAGTATCTTTATCATATTTATATATTGAAATCTCAATTACTCCTGCAAGTACTATAAACGGCAATACCAACAAGATGCCTATCAAAGTAAATTTTTTCATGCCCCCCACTTCCTTTATTGAAAAAGGTTTTTTACAGACTCTTTCGTTTTTATTAGCGTAATTCATTCCAAAGCACAAAACAAATTGGATCCTGTATGGACAAATGATTTACACTTTTTTATGTTTCGATGCTGCTACTGAGCCTTGAATGGAGTCCTTGTCATAATGTCATTGCGGGTTTGACAATCATAATAGAGTCTTTAACCATAACGTCATTCTGGCCTACGAGCCGTTGAATGGAGTCCTTGACCATAATGTCATTCCGGCCTACGAGCCGGAATCTAAGGATGAGATCCCGGATCAGGTCCGGGACGACCTACGGTCGGTTCAGGATGATTTTATGTTGTGAAATCTGTTTCCGTGGCGTGAAATGAGCTTCCCGACGAAGAAGGTAATTTCTTCCATGGAAATAGCTTTCCAATTTTTTGTAAAGTGTGTTAATATTTTTTTGTAAGGGGGTGTTCAATATGAAAATTGTTTTTCTTGGCGAACCATTGAAAAATATTGGTGAATCTTTAGAATACAGTGGCTTTTCGGAAGAAAATGTGGAAGTATACAATGATGTAGGGAAATTGCTGTCTAATCTTTCGTGTGGAGACGAGTGTAAACGTGTATTAATTCTCGTTGGTCGCGAGCATTTATCAGAATCGCGTGTTATAAGAGATTTTACGATTTCACATGGTATAACAGCAAGAATATTTGTTAACAAAGCTGATTTAAAGCCAAAACTCGAGAATGGCTTGATATTTTCATTTGATTTTGGGAACGGCGGATTGAAAGATTACATAGTGAATGTGAAAAAACACGTTTCTCGCCTGGCTGGTATGAGTCAGTTTGCAAGAAAGTTACGTGAGGATCTGGTGTTTTTTGCGTTTAGTGATTCCAGCTTATTTTTGACAGGAGAAACAGGCACAGGCAAATCCATGGTGGCTCAGATCATTCATGCGATTTCGCACAGAAGGGAGAATAGATTTCTTGAACTGAACTGTGCCAACGTGCCAGAAGATCTATTGGAAAGTGAACTATTTGGTCACATGAAAGGTGCTTTCACCGGGGCATTCGCCAACAAAAGAGGACTTCTTGAAGAAACAAATAATGGTGCTTTACTTCTTGATGAAATCGGAGAGATGCCGCAGCATGTGCAGTCAAAATTATTGCTTGCCATGGATAATGGAAAGTTTTTACCGCTTGGTTCAAATAAAGAAGTAGAGGTGAATGTTCGCTTTTACGCTGCGACAAATCAAGAACCGACACGACGTGTACGACCTGATCTCTACCACAGACTTTCGGAACTGAAGATTGATATGATTCCATTACGGGAAAGACGTGACGATATTCCAATTCTTGTAGACAACTTTCTAACAGACGTTGGCTATACGATCAAATTTAAGGATTTCCCACCAGAGGTTCAACGTGCATTTTTGGGGCATAATTATTCTGGAAATGTTCGAGAGCTTCGGAACATTGTCACGCGTTTCGTTGAGTTTTCTGAATCTCCCAATGTTGGAAATGGCACTAAGTACGATCCTAATGCTTTCGCAAAAACGGAACTCACAGAGCGTTTTGTAGAATCAATGGTGGATCTTTATATGGCTAAAAACGAGCCACTGAAAGACATGATGGAAAAATTGCATGCACGTCTTGAGAGTGAAATCGTCAAGAAAGTTTTAAAATCGTGTAAGTGGAATAAAGAAGAAGCGGCGAAAAAATTGTCAGTGAGTCGTCGAACGATCGATAACATGATAAAAAGATATCATTTGGATCGGCGTAATAAATAAGGGCAATTCATGAATTGCCCTTACATAAATTCAATTGGCGGAGGCGCTGGGATTCGAACCCAGAAGGTGCAGAGCACCACCGATTTTCGAGACCGGCCCCTTAGCCGTTCGGGCACGCCTCCATCACCAAATCTATTATACATTGTGTGATTCGTCTCGTCAATGGTGTGCCCGGTGGGAATCGAACCCACAACCTTTGGATCCGGAGTCCAACGCTCTATCCGTTGAGCCACGGGCACACTCTATTGAAGATCAATAATTTTCTTCCACAACTTTTTCAATAGGTTTTTCTTCTATTTCTTGTTCTTGTTCGGCAGAAGGAATCACAGATGCAGTTTCGACGTTTTCTTCTTTCGCCTCTGCGCTTCTTCCTTCTTTGCCTTCAATGTAGGCATCGGCTATCTTAGAAGTGATAAGCTTTATAGCACGAATCGCATCATCATTTCCGGGTATTATATAATCAACGTCATCCGGATCACAATTTGTATCGACTACAGATATAGTCGGAATATTGAGAAGTTGAGCTTCTCTTACAGCGTTGTACTCGCGCTTGGGATCTACTATGTAAAGCGCATCTGGAATTTTCTTCATTTCTTTCACTCCACCAAGATATTTCCTCAAACGCTCCAATTCTTTTCTAAGAGAGTTGGCTTCTTTTATCGGTCTCTGATCAATTTCCCCGTTCTCTTCCATTTTTTCTAATTCATGAAGCCTCTCAATTCTTTTGGAAAGCGTGGAAAAATTAGTGAGAAGTCCTCCAACCCATCGTTTGTTGATGTAAAAAGCTCCACAGCGCTTCGCTTCTTCCTCAATTGTCTGTGCACCTTGATGTTTGGTGCAAACGAACATGATACTCTTACCGCTTTTCCCAAGTTCAAGTGCGAAGTTGTAAGCTTCTCTTAAAAGAGTCACAGTTTTTTGGAGATCTATTATATAGATCCCCTTTCTCGCTGTGTAAACGTAAGGTTTCATCTTCGGATTCCATCGTTTTGTTTGATGACCGAAATGTACTCCTGCTTCCAGAAGTTGTTTCATTTTTATAATTTCTGACACAAAAACACCTCCATATGGTTTTACCACCACAACCATCCCTTCTTCCGATCACCTTGCAGGTTGCAAAGGCACCAATCGGAAGATCAAGTTGTGTGTGTTGTGAAGAAATTATATCAGAAGTTCTTTGAATTTAAGGTAACTTTTTCGAACACGTAAAGTTACCATATTGACTATTTGGGTCACACTGGTGTAGAATACAGAAGCGTTGATTCGTCAAATCGAAAGGAGGCAAGAGAACCGACAGATGCCTACAATAAATCAATTGATAAGAAAAGGTAGACGTAAGATCAAAGGTAGAAGCAAGTCACCAGCACTTGGTGGAAACCCACAGAAGAGAGGAGTTTGCGTGCGTGTTACCACCACAACTCCCAAAAAGCCTAATTCTGCATTGAGAAAGATCGCGAGGGTAAGGTTGACAAATGGTATAGAGGTAACAACCTACATTCCTGGGATAGGTCATAATTTGCAAGAACACTCTGTGGTTCTTATAAGAGGTGGAAGAGTTAGAGATCTTCCTGGTGTTAGATACAAGATCGTAAGAGGAGCATTAGACGCCGAAGGTGTTGAGGGCAGGAAGAAAGCCAGAAGCAAATACGGCATGAAACGCCCAAAGAGCTCGTGAGTTTCGGAGGTATTGAAAGATGAGAAGACGAAGAGCTGAAATAAGACCCGTTTCTCCAGATCCGGTTTATCATGATGTGCTTGTAACAAAGTTTATAAACAAGATTATGTGGGATGGGAAAAAATCTAAAGCCCAGAAAATCTTTTATGAAGCAATGGATGTGCTTGCGAAAAAAACTGGAAAAGATCCCTTAGAAGTTTTCAAAAAGGCTTTTGAAAACGTTGCGCCAGTGTTGGAAGTCAGGCCCAAAAGAGTTGGAGGTGCGACCTATCAAGTGCCAATAGAAGTTCAGGAACCAAGAAGAACCTCTCTTGCTGTTAGGTGGATCATAGGGGCCGCTCGAGCGAAAAAAGGCAAACCAATGAGCCAAAAATTGGCAGAGGAACTTTTAAGTGCTTATGAAAATACTGGTGCAGCTGTTAAGAAAAGGGAAGACGTACAAAAAATGGCAGAAGCTAACAGAGCTTTTGCGCATTACAGATGGTGAGGTAATGTATGGCAGAGCGCACTTTTTTACTTAGTAAACTAAGAAATATAGGGATAATGGCACACATTGACGCTGGTAAGACCACGACGACTGAGCGTATACTTTTTTATTCTGGAAAAAAACATGCTATAGGCAATGTGGATGAAGGCAATACAACAACTGATTGGATGGCTCAGGAAAAAGAACGCGGAATCACGATCACATCCGCTTCCATCTCTTTTGATTGGAAGGATCATCGTGTTAATTTAATTGATACGCCCGGGCACGTGGACTTCACAGTTGAGGTAGAGCGCGCTCTTAGAGTACTTGATGGGGCCATAGCGGTTTTTGACGCTGCAGCAGGTGTGGAACCCCAGTCTGAAACAGTATGGAGACAGGCTAACAAATACAATGTTCCCAGACTTGCCTTTATGAATAAGATGGACAAAATGGGAGCGGATTTTGACATGTCTGTCAAGTCTATGATTGAAAAACTTGGTGCCAATCCGCTTGTTTTGCAATATCCAATAGGAGCAGAGAATGAATTTGAAGGTGTGATAGATCTTCTCGAGATGAAATCTATAAGGTGGATCGACGATCTTGGTCTCAAAATGGAATATGGTGAAATTCCCGAAGAACTCGTCGAGAAATCAGAAGAGCTCAGAGATGAACTCATAACTCAACTTGCTGACATTGATGATGAAATACTTCAAATGTACCTTGATGGAGAAGATATACCTGTAAATAAGATGAAAATGATCATTCGCAAAGGGACTATTGAGTCAAAATTCGTACCTGTCTTTTGCGGATCTGCTTTTAAAAACAAGGGAGTTCAACCACTGATAGATGCCGTAGTTGACTATCTTCCATCTCCGCTGGATATGCCACCTGTTAAAGGTTGGTCGGATGGAAAAGAGACTGAACGCCATCCGTCACCGGATGAGCCGTTTTGTGCATTGGCTTTTAAGATCATGTCTGATCCTTATGTTGGAAAACTAACATATTTTAGAGTTTACTCTGGAAGATTAAACAAAGGAAGCTATGTCTATAATTCCACCAGGAACGTGAAAGAAAGAGTTTCAAGACTGATGTTTATGTTTGCAGATAAAAGGCAAGACGTGGATTATGTTATGGCAGGAGATATTGTTGCAGGAATAGGACTTAGGGTCACCAAAACAGGAGATACGCTTTCTAGCGAAGAAAATCCGATAGTGCTGGAATCAATTGAATTTCCTGAACCTGTTATATCTATAGCAGTTGAGCCCGAAACCAGAGATGAAGAAGCTAAACTTGAAAACGCTCTTACTCGCCTTTTGGACGAAGATCCAACATTGAAAGTTTCGACAGAAGAAGAAAGCGGGGAGACAATTCTTTCGGGAATGGGTGAATTACACCTCGAGATTATAATAGATAGATTGAAGAGGGAATTCAAAGTTCAAACAAGAGTAGGGCGTCCTCAAGTTGCATATCGTGAAACCATCAGTGTTCCTGTAGACTCTGAAGGAAAATATGTGCGACAAAGCGGTGGCCGTGGACAATATGGGCATGTTAGGATTCGCTTTGAACCTCTTGACAGGGGACAAGGAGTTGTTTTCGAAAATAGAATCGTTGGTGGTGTTATTCCAAAGGAATATATACCCGCTATCGAAGCAGGGATAAGGGAAGCTTTGACTTCTGGAAGCCTTGGAGGGTATCCAGTAGTTGACATCAAAGCGACTTTGTACGATGGCTCTTACCATGAAGTTGATTCTTCAGAAATGGCCTTTAAAATAGCCGCATCGATGGCAGTAAAAGAAGGCCTTTCTAAGGGAAAACCAAGACTGATGGAACCCATTATGGAGCTTGAGATTACCACTCCGGAAGAGTACATGGGGGATATTGTAGCGGATCTCAATTCTAAGAGATCACAAATTCTTGGATTTGACACGCGTGGTAATGCGCGCGTTATAAAAGCTTATGTCCCCTTGGGAGAACTTTTTGGCTTTGCGACTATTTTGAGATCCCTAAGTCAAGGAAGAGCCATTTACACGATGAAATTTTCACATTACGCAGAAGTTCCTCAGAACTTCGCGGATAAGGTTTTGAATAGAGAATAAACCTTAAAAAATATCTCAAGGAGGTTGAATTTCAATGGCAAAAGAGAAATTCGTAAGAACAAAACCCCATCTCAACATTGGAACGATAGGACACATCGATCATGGTAAGACCACTTTGACTGCGGCTATTACGAAGATACTTGCTATGAAAGGCGGTGCCGACTTCATTCCATTTGAGGAAATTGATAAGGCTCCAGAAGAGAAAGCTAGAGGTATAACTATAAACACTGCACATGTTGAGTATGAAACTGATAAAAGACATTATGCTCACATAGATTGCCCTGGTCATGCTGATTACATTAAGAACATGATAACAGGTGCTGCTCAAATGGATGGTGCTATTCTTGTTGTTGCAGCTACTGATGGGCCAATGCCACAGACGAGAGAGCATATATTGCTCGCACGACAGGTTAACGTTCCAGCGATGGTAGTTTTCATAAATAAGGTTGATGCTGTTGACGATCCAGAGCTCGTGGATCTAGTTGAAATGGAAGTGAGAGAGCTTCTTTCCAAATATGAATATCCAGGTGATGATGTTCCGGTTATTCGTGGAAGCGCACTCAAAGCACTTGAGGCTAATAGTCCTGACGATCCTGAAGCCAAGAAAATTTTAGAGCTCATGGAAGCGGTCGATAATTACATTCCAGATCCAACCAGAGATGTTGATAAGCCCTTCCTCATGCCAATCGAGGATATTTTCACGATTACTGGTCGTGGTACAGTTGTTACCGGTAGAGTAGAACGTGGAAAAATTCACGTCAACGAAGAAGTTGAAATGGTTGGACTTAGACCTACTAAGAAAACAGTTGTTACCGGTGTTGAAATGTTCAGGAAATTACTCGACGAGGGTATAGCTGGAGATAACATTGGGTGTCTTCTTAGAGGTGTGAAGAAAGAAGAAGTGGAAAGAGGGCAAGTCCTTGCAAAACCTGGAACTATAACTCCACACACAAAATTTGAAGCCAATGTTTACGTTTTGAAAAAAGAAGAAGGTGGAAGGCATACTGCATTTGTAACAGGTTACAGGCCCCAGTTCTTTATAAGAACCGCTGATGTTACTGGTTCAATAGCTGGGCTTCCAGAAGGTGTTGAGATGGTAATGCCCGGTGATAACACTGTTATGAAGGTGGAACTTATTAAACCCGTGGCACTTGAGGAAGGTATGAGATTTGCTATCCGTGAAGGTGGCAGAACTGTTGGTGCCGGTGTTGTTTCAAAGATCATTGAGTGATTTTAAGGCTGAAAGGGGATGTATTTCCCCTCTCAGCTTTTGAAGGAGGCTCGTTTGAATGGCAAAATCGAAGATACGTATAAAGTTAAAGGCTTATGATCACGAATTACTTGATCAGTCAGCCAGAAAGATTGTGGAAACTGTCAAGAAAACAAATGCCAAGGTATCAGGTCCTATACCTCTTCCAACTGAGAGAACAGTTTATTGTGTTTTGAGATCTCCCCATGTTAACAAGGACTCGAGAGAACATTTTGAAAAGATTGTTCACAAAAGGTTGATAGACATCCTTGAAACTCAACCTCAAACAGTGGAATCTTTGATGAAAATGGATCTCCCGGCCGGCGTGGAAGTGGAGCTAAAACTTTGACAGAGCGGCTGGAGGTGCTTTGAATGAAAGCGTTGCTTGGGAAAAAAATAGGGATGACGATGATATACAAAGACGGCGTAGCCGTACCAGTTACCGTTGTCAAAGCGGGACCGTGTATTGTCGTACAGAAAAAAACAGTTGAAACTGATGGATATAACGCCATACAGATAGGATTTGAAGAATTGTCTCAGAAACGAGTTAACAAACCTATGAGTGGTCATTTCAAAAAAGCGGGCACAGAACCAGTTCGCTATCTTAGGGAAGTAAGAATCGATAACGTTGATGATTACAAAATTGGGCAAATCATAGACGTTTCCATTTTTAAAGAAGGAGAGTTTGTGGATGTATCTGGAAAGACAAAAGGAAAAGGTTTCCAAGGACCAGTAAAAAGATGGAACTTTGCTGGACATGTCAAAACACACGGTACGAAATACCCAAGACACGGCTCGACTGGCATGCATACCTATCCTGGTAAAGTTTTGAAAGGAACCAAAATGCCAGGCCGAATGGGAAATGTCAACATGACAATTCTTAATCTTGAAATCGCCAAAGTTGATAAGGACAATTCTTTACTCGTTATAAAAGGCGCTGTACCAGGTGCTCGGGGTTCTCTTGTCTACGTGAGATCCGCCGTGCGGGGTGGGAAGACATCTTCTTCCCCTTCACGACCGAAGCAGCAGCTGAGAAGGAAGTGATTTTTTATGGCCGAAATAGACGTAATCAATTTAGAAGGGGAGAAAGTAAGCAAGATCTCTCTGCCGGCCGAAATTTTTGAAATAGAGCCAAATAGAGATTTGATTTTTAGATATATACATAAGCAATTGGCAGACAGAAGAAAGGGCAATTCTTCTACAAAAACAAAGGCAGAAGTCTCTGGCGGTGGAAGAAAACCGTGGGCTCAAAAACATACTGGACGAGCTAGAGCCGGATCGAACAGATCTCCCCTTTGGAGACACGGTGGCATAACTTTTGGTCCAAGGCCAAGAGATTGGTCGGAGCGCCTTAACAAAAAAATGAGAGCCGGGGCTATTAAATCTGCTCTGTCTCTGAAATTCAAAGATGGGAAGCTCATCGTGGTTGATAATATGGAAATGAAAGAGCCTAAAACCAAACAGTTCTTAGGGTTTATCAAAAAGTTGGTTCCATCCATGAATCTCCTGTGCATCTTGGATACTCGTTCTGAGAAACAGTTAAATGTGAAAAGATCTGCAGATAATCTTCCAAACGTCAAAGTCATAATTGCTGATAATGCCGGGAAGAAAGAAGTCAATGTTGATGGACTCAACGTTTTCGATATTGTGAAACATGAGTGGCTTGTGCTTACACGACGTACAGTTGAGAAGATAGTGGAGGTGTATGAAAATGGCAAATGATATTACACCGCACGACGTGATAATGCGACCAATAATAACTGAAAAGGCACTTGCTAGTATCCAAGATGGTACTTACACCTTTGAAGTTGATTCAAGAATGAACAAATATCAGGTTCGCGATGCGATTGAAAAACTTTACAACGTTGAAGTCAAAGATGTTCGAATCATGAATTGCAAGGGGAAGCCAAAAAGATATGGAAGAGCTGAAGGATATTCAAGATCTTACAAAAAAGCAATTGTTAAACTGAAAGAAGGCTTCAAAATTCAAGAATTTGAAGGCCTGATCTGACGAATTGCTGAAAGGAGAAATTCCATATGGGTCTTAAGAAATTTAAACCCACCAGTCCTGGTAGAAGACACATGATAGCATCCGATTTTAGCGAGATAACAAGGGAAAAGCCGGAAAAGTCGCTAACAAAAGCTCTAAAATCCAAAGCTGGTAGAAACTCCCAAGGTCGGATCACCGTTAGACATCAGGGTGGTGGAAATAAGAGAAGATACAGAATTATTGATTTCAAAAGAGATAAAATTGGGATCCCTGCGAAAGTTTTCTCGATAGAATATGATCCAAACAGAAGTGCGAGAATTGCGCTACTCCATTACGTTGATGGCGAAAAGAGATATATTCTCGCACCTAAAGGACTAAAAGTTGGTGACACGTTAATGTCTGGTCCTGATGCGGAAATAAAATCGGGAAATGCTTTGCCTCTAATTAACATTCCAGTAGGAACATTTGTTCACAATGTTGAATTTAAACCAGGTCTTGGCGGTAAAATAGCAAGAAGCGCTGGTTCATCTGTGCAACTTATGGCTCGAGAAAGTGGATATGCTCTTCTCAAAATGCCTTCTGGAGAACTTCGTAAGGTGAGAGAAACTTGTATGGCAACAATTGGAACCATTGGAAACGAGCAGCATTCTAATGAGTCCTATGGAAAAGCCGGTAGGAAAAGGTGGCTTGGAATCAGACCGACGGTGCGCGGTATGACCATGAATCCTGTTGATCATCCAATGGGTGGTGGAGAAGGAAAAGGAAAGGGCGGAAATATACCTCAAAGCCCATGGGGAACGCCGGCAAAGGGCTATAAAACTCGCAGAGGCAAGAGAGCATCTGATAAATTTATAATTAGACGCAGAAAAACTGGCAAATGATGATGCTGTAAGGGCAGAGCCTTTTGTGCCTGCCCAACATGAAAGGAGGAAAAAGTGTGAGTCGCTCGACCAAGAAAGGGCCTTATGTGGATTTAAAACTTCTTAAAAAAGTGCAGGCCCTTAACGAAGCAGGTCAGAAGAAGGTCATTAAGACATGGTCAAGAGCGTCGATGATCGTTCCTGATATGATTGGTCACACCATAGCCGTTCATAATGGTCGAAAGCATATTCCAGTTTACATAACAGAGGCGATGGTTGGTCATAGACTTGGAGAATTTTCTCCCACCAGACATTTTGGTGGACATGCCGACAAGCGCGCCTCCAAGGGAGAAGTGAGGAAATGAGGAGGATGATTTGAATGCCCGAAAGTGAAAATAAAAGGAGACAAAAGCGTTCGATCTTCCATAGAATGAGGAAAGCCTCAGAGCCTGCTCCCATAGAGGCAGTCGCAATTGGAAGATATCTTCAAATAAGTCCCTATAAGGTGAGACCTATCTTGAACGCTATTCGAGGTAAAAATGTAGACGAGGCTCTTCAATTATTAGAGTTTTCAAATAGGAAGGGAGCTCGGTTTGTGGAAAAAGTTTTGAATTCTGCTATTGCGAATGCTGAGAACAATTTTGATCTTAATGTAGATTCTCTATACGTAGTTAAATGTACCGCTGATGATGGACCAAGGCTTAAAAGAATGAATCCCATGGCCCGTGGACGTGCTTCGCTGGTGTTAAAAAGGCAATCACATATAACGATCGTTGTCAGAGATAGGTCAAAAGAAAATCTTGAACAGAAAAAAGCAACTGCCGACGAGAGCGAGGTGCAATAAAGTGGGTCAAAAGGTACATCCAAGAGGTTTCAGACTGGGAATATCCACAGATTGGCAAGCTACATGGTTTAACGAAAAAGATTATGCCAGTTATCTGATAGAAGACGAAAGAATTCGCAAAGCTGTTAAGAGTACCTATTATCATGCGGGAATTTCTGAGATAAAAATTGCAAGATCTGGTAAAAGGGCGAACATTACCATTGTCACTGGTAGACCTGGGATACTGATAGGCAAAAAGGGCTCAGAAATAAAGAAAATAAGAAATCTTATTCAATCAATGGTTCCTAAAGATAGAGATATAGGTATCAGTATCGAAGAGGTTAAAACGCCCGAATTAGATGCACAACTTACCGCCGAGTTTGTAGCGGCGAGGATTGAAAAGAGAGCTTCCTATAAGAGAACTATGAAACGTAGCATTCAATTAGCGCAGAAAAGAGGTTCGCAGGGAGTTAAAATTATGGTAAGTGGCAGAATTAACGGTGCTGAAATAGCAAGAACAGAGTGGTACAGAGAGGGCAGAGTGCCACTTCAAACACTCAGAGCCAAGGTGGATTACGGTTTTGCTGTCGCAAAAACGAAATATGGGGTCCTCGGAATTAAGGTTTGGATTTTTACGGGTGATAAACCGACGGCGAAGTCCGCCTGACTCGTTGATAAGGAGGTTTGAAGATGCTTATCCCCAAAAGGGTCAAATATAGAAAACAACAACGCGGCAGAATGCGAGGTCTTGCCAAAGGTGGTACAGAAGTTAAATTTGGCGAGTGGGGCCTTAAAGCATTAGAGCCTGCTTGGATAACCAACAGGCAGATAGAAGCATGCCGTGTGGCAATAACTAGAAAATTGAAGAGGAACGGGATGATTTGGATAAGGGTTTTTCCGGATAAGCCTATATCTCAGCATCCTGCCGAAAGTAGAATGGGTCGTGGTAAAGGTGCGCCTGAAAAATGGGTGGCGGTTGTCAAGCCTGGAAGGATCATGTTCGAGATCGGAGGCGTAAGCAAAGCACTTGCCGAAGAAGCATTGAGATTAGCTGCAGCAAAGCTCCCAATAAGAACAAAGATCGTTTTGCGACCGCCATTCGGAGGTGAATCGATGTGAGGGCAAAAGATCTTCGAGATATGACTATGGAAGAGCTGGAAAGCCTTGTGATTGAGCAAAAAGAGAAACTCTACAGTCTCAGATTTCAGTTGGAACTCTCCCAATTGGATGATACAACCCAAATTCGTCAGGTCAAGAGAGACATAGCAAGAATAAAAACTCTGATGCGAGAAAAAGAACTTAGGCTTGAAAAAACCGGAAAAAACGGCAAGAAAGCCACCTCTGATTGAAGGGAGAGGTGAAAAATGAGGAAACGACTTACTGGAAAAGTTGTCAGTGATAAGATGGATAAAACCATAGTGGTAGCTGTGGAAAGGACTATACAAGACCGAAGATTTGGTAAGACGCTTGTTAGAACATCCAAGTACAAAGTTCACGACGAGAATAACGAATGTCGTGAAGGAGATATCGTAGAAATTGAAGAAACAAGACCACTTAGTAAAGAGAAAAATTGGAAGCTTGTGTCTGTGATTAAAAAGAACATCCTAACCTCTGAGGAAGAAGAAGCAAGTAAGGGAGAAGGTGTTCCGGAATGATTCAGCAAGAAAGCGTCTTAAATGTAGCCGATAATTCAGGAGCAAAGAAAATACTCGTGATTAGAGTTATGGGAGGCTCAAGAAGAAAAACAGGGAGTATCGGAGATGTAGTTATTGGAACGGTCAAAGAAGCCATTCCGCGAGCCGAAGTTAAAAAAAGTGAGATTGTAAGGGCCGTTATTGTTAGGACAAGAAAAGAGATTCGAAGGCGAGATGGTTCTTATATACGCTTTGATGACAATGCGGCGGTACTCATAAGCAAGGATAACGAGCCGCGTGGTACAAGAATCTTCGGTCCCGTGGCCAGAGAACTTAGGGAAAAAGGGTACATGAAAATTATTTCTTTGGCACCCGAAGTATTGTGAGGTAATGAATTATGAATAAGAGAAGACACGCTTTGAACATAAGGAAAGACGATACTGTTATTGTTTTGAGCGGCAAAGATAAGGGCAAAAAAGGTAAAGTACTCAGAGTGCTTCCTAATGAAGGAAAAGTTGTCGTTCAAAACGTCCATATGATGAAGAAACATCAAAGACCAACAGCTACCGTTAGAGAAGGCGGTATAATCGAAAGAGAAGCACCCATATATGCTTCAAAAGTTCAGGTTGTTTGTCCGAGTTGCGGAAATCCAACAAGAATTGGGCATAGAGCTGTTGAGGGCGGCAAGATTGTTAGATTTTGCAAGAAATGCGATGAGATCATAGACAAAATGTGATCTCCTGAAAGGAGGAAGATTTTGAATGTCCGTAGCTCTTAAAGAAATCTACGAACGCGAGGTCGTCCCGGCGCTCATGAAAGAATTTGGCTATAAGAATAGATTGGCTGTGCCGAGTCTTCATAAAGTGATCATAAACATGGGAATCGGGGCGGAAGCAAGAAATCAGGCGATCGTAGAAAAGCACGCTCAGGAACTTACTCAAATTGCAGGGCAAAAAGCGGTTGTGACAAAAGCCAAAAAAAGTGTGTCAAATTTCAAGATCAGAAAAGGAATGCCAGTAGGTGCTATGGTTACCTTACGAGGAAAAAGAATGTACAATTTTTTGTACAAGCTTTTTAACATATCTCTTCCCAAAGTTCGTGACTTCAGGGGTACGAATCCTAATGCTTTTGATGGAAGAGGAAACTATGCCATGGGTTTAACAGAACAGCTTGTATTTCCTGAAATTTCTCCTGAAGACGTTACGCGTACGCAAGGCATGCATATCATTATTGTCACAACAGCTAAGACTGATAGAGAGGCAAGAGTGCTGCTTGAGAAACTTGGCATGCCTTTCCGAAGAAATGTTTAAAAGGGAGTGATGAGATGGCAAAGAAGGCTCTCATAAATAAAAGTAAAAGACAACCGAAGTACAAGACTCGTAAATACACGCGTTGTAAGATATGTGGGAGACCACATTCGGTTTATAATGAGTTTGGAATTTGCAGAATTTGTTTCAGAGAAATGGCGCTTGAAGGCAAGCTCCCTGGCGTCAGAAAAGCCAGCTGGTAAGGATGTGAGCTGAAATGTACAGTGACACAATAGCTGATATGTTTACACGAATCAGAAATGCGAATATGATCTACAAAGAAGTGGTGGACATACCAGCTTCAAACTTGAAAAGAGATATACTTAATATACTTAAAAACGAAGGTTTTATAAAGGATTACAAGTATATCGAGGATGGTAAGCAAGGGATATTGCGCGTCTACATGAAGTATCACGGCAAGAAGCGAAACAAAATTAGGACAATAAACTCTATTGTGAGAGTTTCGCATGCTGGAAGACGCGTTTACGTCTCGAAAGACAAGATCCCAACAGTTAACAGTGGTCTCGGTATTGCCATATTAACCACTTCTAATCCGGAAAAGCCGGTTGTGACAGACAAAGAAGCGCGCTCTCTTGGTATAGGTGGAGAGCTGATCGCCTACGTCTGGTAGTGGAGGTGCTTTGAATGTCTCGTCTTATTAAAAAACCGATAGAAATACCGAATGGTGTCGAAGTTAAAGTAGAACCCAGTAAAGTAACGGTAAAAGGGCCACTCGGTCAATTCTCTATGGATTACACCTTTGTGAAATTTCGAGTTGATGGAAATAAAGTATGGGTTGAGAAGAACGATGATGCAAAACTTCCACCGAGACTCATGAAAAAAGCAAAAGCTTTTTTAGGAACCAGATGGTCTTTACTGCGGAACATGATCATTGGAGTATCTCAAGGCTTTAAAAGAGAGCTTGAAGTGCAAGGCGTGGGTTACAGAGCACAACTTCAAGGTAAATCACTTGTGCTTACACTTGGATACTCCCATCCCATAAAGATCGATCCGCCAGAAGGAATAACCATAGAAGTACCAAGACCTTCTTTAATAGTAGTTAAAGGTACGAGTAAAGAATTAGTCGGTCAAGTTGCGGCAAACATACGCAAGACGCGCAAACCAATGGTCTTTGCAAGAGGCAAAGGTGTTAGATACCTTGGTGAGCATGTGATAACTAAAGAAGTTAAGAAAGCCTAATGGGAGGTAATCATCGTGATCAAACCTTTTAATAGAAAAGCCAAAAGGATAAAAAGGCATCTGGCAATTAGGAGAAGAGTAAGCGGTACGATGGCGGCACCAAGGCTTTCGGTGTTTGTTAGTGAGAAGCACGCTTATGCGCAGATAATAGATGATGAGCATTCCAAAACGCTTGTTAGTGCTTCTACAACTGAAAAATCCATTAGGGAAGCTTTAAACGGTAAAACATGGAATAAAGCTGCCGCTCGGCGCATTGGTGAAGAAATTGGAAAGCGTGCCATAGAAATGGGATTAAAGAAGGTTGTTTTCGATCGTGGTGGTTTTCTCTATCATGGTAGAATCAAAGAGATAGCTGATGGTGCCCGTGAAAGCGGACTGGAATTTTAAGGAGGTAAACTGATGCCAGAAGAAAGAAATGTAACCAAAAGTGGAAAAGGAGCATTTGTCAAGAAACAGCAGTCTCGAGGTCGTCACGATCAAAATCAACCACAAGATGAATTCGAAGAAAGTGTTGTAGAAATCAGAAGAGTTGTTAAAGTTGTTAAAGGTGGGAAAAATCTTAGTTTCCGGGCAGTTGTTGTGGTTGGAAACAAGAAAGGCAAGGTTGGTCTTGGTGTTGCCAGTGCCAGAGAAGTAATAGCTGCAATAAGAAAAGCGGTGAATTTAGCCAAGCGTAATGTGATAGAATTACCTATTATAAATGATACAATACCACATGAAATAACGATCAAATTCAATGCAGCAAAGGTACTTTTAAAACCTGCTGTTCCTGGAACAGGGGTTATATCCAGTACAACAGCAAGACCAGCGTTGGAACTTGCTGGTGTTAAAAATGTGCTTTGCAAATCTTTGGGTTCGTCTACACCGCTTACTGTTTTGAGGGCGATTTTCAAAGCTTTTGAGGAAATTAAGTCACCGGAGTATTATGCAAAGCTCAGAGGCATAAGTCTCGGGCAACTTTTCCATGGAAGCGTTGAAAGGAATGAAGAGCTGTGAAATTAAAGGTAGAGCTTGTGAAAAGCCCGATAGGATACAAGTACGATCAAAGAGAAACTTTAAAAGCTTTAGGGCTGCGGAAAATGCATAATGTTGTTGTTGTCGAGGATACCCCAACAATTCGTGGAATGATACGCAAGGTTTCTCACCTATTAAGTGTAAAGGCAATTCATGAATTGCTCGAAAAATAATTCATGAGTGCCTGTATAAATAAGGAGGTTTCTAAATAATGGAATTCAAAGATATAGTTCCAACGCCAGGCTCAAGAAAGAAATCCAAAGTCCTTGGTAGAGGTAGAAGTTCTGGTCATGGTAAAACTTCTACACGTGGTACGAAAGGTCAAGGTTCTAGAAAAAGTGGAAATGTGAGACCTGGTTTTGAGGGCGGACAAATGCCTCTTTATAGAAGACTGCCAAAACGTGGTTTTAAGAATTTTAATCGCAAGTTTTATGTTGTTGTGAACGTGGGCAGATTAAGTGAGCTTTTCGATGAGAACTCAGAGATCACCCCGGAAGTTCTTGTGAAAACTAATGTGATCAAGGACATACAAGATGGGGTCAAAATTCTTGGTGATGGTATGATAACCAAACCGCTTGTTGTAAAAGCACAGGCATTTAGTGCTTTGGCCAAGCAAAAGATTGAAGCAGCAGGTGGTAAAATAGAGGTGATATGAGTGTGGAACGCACTTAAGAATGCTTTTAAGATACCCGAACTACGCAGCAGGATTATTTTTACGTTTCTCATGCTTGCAATTTTTAGGCTTGGAATTTACATTCCAATTCCAGGTATTAACCTTCACGAATGGTCTCGATTTTTTGAAGGTGCTACGAGAGGAGCAGCGGGGGGACTTTTCACGCTTTTCAATGCTTTCGCTGGTGGTGCGGTAAGGCGTATGTCGATTTTTACCATGAGTGTTACTCCTTACATAAACGCATCGATTATCTTACAACTTTTGATGGCGGTTATGCCGAGTTTGAAAGAACTTGCTCGGGAAGGTGAACAAGGACGTCAGAAGATCGAGAAGTACACAAGACAATTAACACTTGTTTTGGCACTTCTTCAAGGTTTAGCAATGTCTGTTTTCATCGCGATCGGAAATCCAGCCTTCATCATTCCGGGAATGAGCAGAATCGTTTTCATAATCCTTTCTACTACCAGCATGATAGGTGGAAGTATGTTCCTCTTGTGGCTTGGTGAGAGGATCACTGATAAAGGAATAGGAAACGGTATTTCCGTTTTGATATACGCAGGTGTTGTTGCAACTTATCCGTTTTATTTAGGTCAAATGGTGATCGCCAACATAGGAGCGGTAACATGGACGCTCTTTGCATTGATCTTTGTGGCAACCATTATTGGGCTTATCTATATTATGCAAGGTGAACGAAGAGTTATGGTCCAATACGCCAAAAGAGTTGTTGGTCGAAAAATGTACGGTGGTCAATCTACATACATACCAATAAAAGTAAATCAGGGCGGAGTTATTCCTATAATTTTTGCGGTTGCAATTGTTATGATTCCAGCTATGCTTGCGCAATTTGCTAAGAATTACACTCTTCAACGCATTTTTGGCTACAATTCTGTGCTGTACATTGCTACATATGCACTTTTGGTTTTCTTCTTCACGTATTTTTATAGTGCCCTTACGTTTGACGTGCACGAAGTCTCAGAAAATGTAAAAGAGTATGGTGGTTTTGTTCCTGGGATAAGACCTGGAAGATCAACTGAAAATTACCTTGCAAAGGTATTGACGCGCATAACTTTTTTGGGAGCCGCCGCACTTGTTGCAATAGCACTACTTCCAAATCTCACATCTTCACTTGTTGGAGTGATCAGTGCACAATTTATTGTTGGAGGTGTGGGAATGATGATCGCAGTTGGTGTTGCGCTTGATGTTGTTCAACAAATGGAAGCCCATCTTATTATGCGCCATTATGAAGGTTTCATAAAACGTGGTAGGCTTAAGGGGAGGGTTTAATGAACATTATCATGTTGGGCCCTCCTGGGGCCGGAAAAGGAACACAAGCAAAATTCATTTCCGGCAAGTTTTCGTTGCCCCACATTTCCACCGGTGATATGTTGCGTGATGAAATGGAAAGAAAAACAGATCTCGGTAAAAAAGTTGAAGAAATAATAAATGCCGGAAAATTGGTGAAAGATGATTTGATGGTTGCTATCATAAAGAAAAGACTTTCACAACCGGATACGAAATCGGGATTTATACTTGATGGATTTCCACGTACCGTTTCTCAAGCTCGTTCTCTTGATGAGATTCTTAAAAGCATGGGAAAGCGCATTGAGTTTGTGCTCTACGTAGAAGTTTCAGAGGACGTAATTGTAAAGAGGCTCTCATCGCGTCGAATTTGCCCAAAGTGTGGTCGTGTGTACAATATTATTTCAAATCCTCCGCACGATGATAACCTATGTGATGTTTGTCACGCTTCTCTCATAATTAGAAGAGATGATAAGCCAGAGACTGTAAGAAATAGGTACAGAGTTTATTTGGATTTAACACTTCCTGTAATTGAATATTATCGAAAACGAAATGTTCTTTTCACGATTGATGGTACTTTACCTGTAGAAAAAGTCAAAGATATGGTGTTAAATATACTTGGTGGTGCCAAGTGATAAAACTTAAGAATGAACACGACATAGACGAGATGAGATATCCAAATGCCGTGGTAGGGGAAGTTTTGGCATATATTAGAGATTATGTTGTTGACGGGGTTACCACTTACGATCTCGACAGATTGATAGAAGAATATCTTAAAAAGCGAAATGTATTTCCGGCTTTTAAAGGTTATGAAGGCTTTCCTGCAACATCTTGTATTAGCTTGAATGAGATGGTAGTACATGGCATACCTTCAAAGAAGATCGTTGTCAAGAATGGAGATTTAGTATCCATAGATGTCGGAACCATGCATAATGGTTGGTACGGCGATGGTGCGAGAACCTTCATTGTTGGTGATGCTGATCCAAAGCGCAAAAAACTTGTGGAAGTTACCAAAGCTTCATTTTTTGAAGGGATAAAGCAATTGAGAGTTGGAAATAAACTCGGTGATGTTTCACATGCAATTCAGTCATTTGTAGAACTTCACGGTTTTTCAGTGATAAGAGATTATGTTGGACACGGAATAGGGAGAAATCTTCATGAGGATCCACAGGTCCCAAACTTTGGAAAGCCTTCTACCGGGGTACCTTTAATGAATGGATTGACGATTGCAATAGAACCTATGGTAAGCATGGACGACTGGAAGGTTGAAGTGCTAAAAGATGGTTGGGGAGTAGTAACTTTAGATCGATCGCCCAGTGCTCATTACGAAAACACCGTGGTCCTTTACAAAGATAAAGTTGAAATTTTGACCATGCCGGAGGGGTTAGATGTCTGAAAAGGATGTTATAAGGATAGAAGGGCGAATTTTGGATTCTCTTCCTAATACTATGTTCAAAGTTCGTTTAGACAATGGACTTGAGGTTCTGGCACACATATCTGGAAAAATGAGGCAGAATTTCATAAAAATAGTGCCGGGAGATAAAGTTGTCGTCGAACTTTCACCTTACGATCTCAAAAAAGGACGGATAGTATATAGAAAAAGAAGTTAAAAAGGAGGTTTCTATAATGAAAGTTAGAGCTTCTGTGAAAAGGCGCTGTGATGCGTGCAAAATAGTACGGAGAAAAGGTGTTGTGCGAGTTATTTGTTCCAAAAATCCAAAGCACAACCAAAGGCAAGGCTGAAGGAGGGATCTGAGAAAATATGGCTCGTGTTCTTGGTGTTGATTTGCCAAATGAGAAACATGCTTTTGTTGGACTTACTTACCTTTACGGTATAGGAAGAACCACATCGATGAAGATACTTAAAGAAACTGGGATACCTTTCAACAAGAAAATCAAAGATCTTACGGACAATGAGATCCGCCAGATCACACAATACATAAATTCTCATTACAAAGTTGAAGGTGAACTTAAACAAGAAATTCAAAGAAACGTGAAAAGATTGATAGAGATAGGTTCTTACAGAGGTCTTAGACATAGACAAGGACTTCCGGTCAGAGGTCAAAGAACGAAAACCAATGCTCGAACCCGCAAAGGACCGTCTCACGGTGTTGGTAGGAAATGAGATATGATAGGAGAGATCTTTAATGGCTAAAAGAAAAGTGCGGTCTAAAAGTAGGGCAAGTAAGAAAAAGATTCATGTAGATTATGGTATGGCTCATATATCATCCACATTTAACAATACGATAATAACGATCACGGATAAGAACGGGAATGTTTTAACGTGGTCAAGCGGCGGAGACATTGGTTTTACCGGTTCAAAGAAGTCCACTCCGTACGCAGCTCAAATCGCGGCCGATAAAGTAGCAAAAGATGCTATGAATATGGGAATGAAGAAGATTGATATTTTGGTAAGTGGACCGGGACCAGGAAGAGAATCAGCAGTTCGCGGACTTCAAGCTGCCGGCCTTGACGTTCAAAGTATAAAAGATGTTACTCCGATTCCACACAATGGTTGCCGTCCCAAGAAAAGGCGGAGAATGTGAGGAGGTTCTAAACAGATGGCAAGGTACACTAATTCAGTTTGCAGACTTTGCAGAAGAGAAGGAATGAAACTTTTCTTAAAAGGGGATAAGTGCTACACTAAGTGCCCGTTTGAGAAAAGGCCTTATGCTCCTGGACAACATGGCAGAGATCGAATGAAAATGACTCACTATGCTAGACAATTGAGATCAAAGCAAGCCATGAAGCGCACTTATGGAATATTTGAAAAACAATTTAGGAAATATTTTGACAAAGCTGTGAAAGCCAAAGAGGTCACTGGAACTATGCTGATCAAAATAGTGGAATCCAGACTGGATAACACAGTTTATAGACTCGGCTTTGCCCTTTCAAGGGCTCACGCACGTCAGATGGTTAATCACGGCCATATTCTTGTGAATGGCAGAAAGGTTGATATACCTTCATATGAATTGAGAGCGGGAGATACGATAGAGCTCGCCGAAAAAGTTAGATCTAATTCAGACGTCAAACAAGCTATAGAGGTTTCTTCCTCCAAGAATGTGGCTCCCTGGCTTGAGGTCGATTACGATCTCTTCAAAGGGACATTTGTGAGGATGCCCGAAAGGGAAGAAGTGGATCTTCCGATAGATGTTCAAGACATCGTTGAGTTGTACTCCAAGTGACGTACAACCCTACGTGAGGTGGTTAAATGCTTAATTATGTTAAACCTGAGAGGTTCATCATTGAGGAGGAAAAAGAAGAAAGGGGCTACCTTTACGCCAGATATGCTGTTCAGCCTCTTGAGCGTGGTTACTCGATAATGATCGGAAACTCTTTGAGAAGAGTTCTCCTGTCTTCCATACCTTCTATAGCAGTTACAAGGGTAAAGATCAGGGATGTGTATCACGAATACGATTCAATAGTAGGCGTTAAGGAAGATGTGCTTCAAATTCTTTTAAGTATAAAACAGCTCCAGATAAAAGCAATTGCTCCAATAAGAGATGAGCCAATAGTCTTTATCGTGCAGAAAAAAGGTCCTGGAATACTTAGGGCAAAAGATATAAAGTGCCCCCTTGAAGTCAAGATTGCGAATCCAGAACTAAAGATCGCAACTCTCAACGAAGATGCGGATGTTTATATGGAATTGTTTGCAGAAGTTGGTAAGGGATATCTTCCCATTTCTGAAATGGATTTGGGTAATGACATCCAAACTCTCCCAATTGATGGGATCTTCAGCCCGGTCGTGAAGGTGAATTTCAGAACAGAGGATTTTAGAGTTGGGAAGAAGACAGACTATGATCGCCTTATATTGGAAGTATGGACCAAAAGATCCATTACGCCTTCTGAGGCTCTTAAAAAAGCCATAGAGATCATGATAGAGCATTTCAAATTTTTTCTCGACAAATTTCCTGGAAAAGCAGAATCTGTTGAATTAATGGAAGCAGCAAGT
>JALSLY010000042.1 GCA_026988035.1 Thermotogae bacterium | reverse complement strand
TGGAAATCTGGGCATGGTAAGGCTAGTGAGGCACTCCCAAAGGAAACGGGGAGAAACTGATAGGCATTGCCTAAACCAAAGACGCCATCTCTTGACCCTACTGTTATGGTCAAAGACTCTACAGAAAATCGTGAGGCACGCCAACACACTCATCTGTGAGTGCTTCGCTTTTTCGACACATCCTGTGTCTTCTTCGCAGCTACCGCTTTGGCCGTAAAAGCGAGAAAATATTGCACACAGTGCAATCCCACTTGGCTACCGCCAGCGCCTACGCGCACTGTAAAGGACAACAGAACGGACATAGAAGTGGGAAAGACATTGGTCGCAGCTGCCGCTTTGGTCGAGAAAGTGGAAAAGATGTTGCCACTGGCAACTCCACTCACTGTGCAATCCCACTCCTCACATCTTGTGAACTTGACGATGGCGAGCTCATATGCCTTGATGAAAACTTCGAGGGAGATTTGCAACCTTGAAGTTAGTTTGTTCAAATTACTTTACACGAAGCTGTTGTCAATTTTTCAACATCCATGCTGTTTTCAATGAACTTTGTTACATCCAAATCTTTTTTTGTTACTCTCACGCACAACGTGAGTTATTTTTTTCCGAATTTTCCTTGAGTATTCCTGGTAAAAATGTTAAAATTCAATTGAATACGAACTCCTTGTATAATCCTGGGAATATGGCTCAGGAGTTTCTACCAGGCGACCGTAAATCGTCTGACTACAAGGGTGATTGGTGTGTATAAATCACTCTTGTGGAGTGATTTTTTCTTTTTTATGTATCTCAAAGGAATAGAATAGTATTTACAAAAATCACAAGAAAGGATGATCTCAAGTGAAAGTATCGATCATTCTCGGCTCAGAAAGTGACAGAGAATTCGCACAACATGGAGCAGAAATACTTGAAAGTGCCAATGTCGACTTTGAAATCGTGGTTCACTCCGCTCATAGAGATCTCAATGGGCTTTTAAAATATCTAAACGAAATGAAAAGTGTTAAGGTTATAATAGCAGTGGCAGGAATGTCAGCAGCTTTGCCTGGCATAGTTGCGTCGCACGTTGAAATACCTGTCATTGGTGTTCCAAGGGATGTTGGTGCTTTTCACGGGATCGACGCGTTACTCTCGATGATCCAAATGCCCAAAGGTGTTCCGGTGGCCACAATGGGAGTCGGAAAAGCAGGCATGATCAACGCTGCAAAATTGGCTTTAAGAATTTTGGGGGTGATTAAATGACGAGAGAAGAAATTCTAAATCTTATTGAAAAGAGAAGTGTAAAGATCATTCGACTCCAATTCACAGATTTAGATGGTACATTAAAACAGGTAAGTGTGCCTGTTTCGGAAATTGGCAGAGTGCTGGACAATGATATCATGTTTGATGGTTCTTCAATAGAGGGATTCGCCCGTATTGAAGAATCAGACATGTATCTTAAACCCGATCTTGATACCTTTACACTGATACCTTGGGAAAATTTTAAATCAGCTCGTATCATCTGTGATGTTATGAATTCGGATGGAACGGACTTCGAAGAATCACCAAGGCACATTCTAAAAAAAGTGGTTGAGGAAACGAAAAGAATGGGTTTTGAAGCCTATGCCGGACCTGAGCCTGAGTTTTTTCTTTTCGATACGAAAAACAGCGATTCAAATTCACATTCTCACATCTATCATTCTGGCAATCCCGTCCTTCTCGATTCCGGAAGTTATTTCGACATGCTTCCACTGAGTAGGAGTGAATTAGCACGTCGTGAAATGGTGCAAGCACTTGAAGATATGGGTTTTGAAGTTGAAGCGGCTCATCATGAAGTAGCCCCTTCGCAACATGAAATTGATTTCAAGTACGCGGATATATTGACAACTGCTGATAGAGTCCAAACTTTTAAACTTGTTGTTAAAACCATTGCGATAAAGCACGACCTTCACGCAACATTCATGCCTAAGCCAATAGAGGGCGTCAACGGTTCTGGAATGCACGTCCACATAAGTCTTTTTAAGAATGGGGACAATGCTTTTTACGATCCCAATGGCGAGTACGAGCTTGGCCAAACTTTTATGCATTTTGTTGCTGGAATCGTAGAACACGCGCGTGCCATAACAGCCATCACAAATCCAACTGTGAATTCGTATAAAAGGCTCATTCCAGGTTATGAGGCTCCCGTGAATATCGCATGGGCAGTTGGAAACAGAAGCGCGCTTGTGAGGGTACCACAAGCCAGGGGTAAAGCCACAAGGCTCGAATACAGAAGTCCAGATCCGTCGTGTAATGCTTACCTTGCTTTTGCTCTCATACTTGCTGCCGGTCTTGATGGAATAAAACGGGGGTTAATGCCACCTGAGCCTATAAACCGAAACATATTCAAAATGACCAATTCTCAAAGAGAAGACAAGAAAATAAAAGCTTTACCGGGGAATTTGAAAGAAGCCCTTAACGAAGCAAAGCAAGATAAGCTCGTTTTAGAAACGATGGGAGAGAACGCTTTTGATACTTTCTTCAAAATGAAATCGACAGAATGGTCTGAATTCTCTTCTGCCGTAACTGACTGGGAAACGAGAAAATATTTTAATGTGTTGTGATGATGTGTGGATGAAATACTCATAATCGATTATGGTTCACAATACACGCAACTCTTAGCAAGAAAAATACGAGAGGTAGGTGTTTATTCACGCGTTGACACACCTCAAAAAGCGCATCCATCGGATAAAACAATGGGCGTGATCCTTTCCGGAGGGCCACAGAGTGTTTATTCTTCAAATGCACTTAATATACCAGATTGGGTGCTTTCATCAGGTCTACCAATACTTGGTGTCTGCTACGGTATGCAGCTTTTGGTTCAAAAATTTGGTGGAAGGGTCCTGCGTGGTAAAGTTTTTGAATATGGAATGACCAACGTGATTTTGTCAGAAGATACCATCTTTTCCAGCCTTCCAAAAGTTGTAAAGGTTTGGATGAGCCATGGTGATTCTGTAGAAAAAATCCCGGATAGTTTCATTAAAATAGCCGAAAGTGAGGCTGGAATAACAGCAGCTATACGCTCAAGTAATAAAAAGATATATGCCCTTCAATTTCACCCAGAAGTCTTTCAAACTGAGCATGGTACTGAAATGATTCGATACTTTGTCACTCAAGTATGCAAAGCCAGGCAAAATTGGAAAATAGTGGATTACACGAGCTTTGCAATCGAAAAGATACGCAAAACTGTTGGAAATTCAAAAGTAATAGGTGCTATCTCTGGAGGAGTAGATTCTGCTGTGGCCGCTTCAATAACGGCTCGTGCCATTGGGGAAAATCTTCAATGTGTTTTTATTGACAACGGTTTGCTTCGCATGGAAGATGAATCTGTCCCCGAAAAGCTTCAAGAAGTTGGAATGAAGATTAAACGCATAAATTCTTCTGATCTTTTTTTAGAAAGGTTAAAGGGGGTAATTGATCCAGAACAGAAACGCAAGATAATAGGTAAAACTTTCATAGAAGTTTTTGAAAAAGAGGCAAAACTTTCCGATGCCGAGTATCTCCTTCAAGGTACAATTTATTCCGACGTGATCGAGTCCGCTGCAGCTTCGACTACCTCTGCCAAAATAAAAAGCCACCATAACGTTGGAGGACTCCCAAAAAAGATGAAGTTAAAACTCGTAGAACCGTTGCGCGAGCTTTTTAAAGATGAAGTAAGAGAAGTGGGAAAGGTGCTGGGTCTCACGCCTGAAATTTTGGATCGGCATCCATTCCCAGGACCGGGGTTAGCAGTAAGGATAATTGGAGAGGTTACTCGAAAACGTGTGGACATTTTAAGGCGGGTTGATGATGTGTATATCCAAATACTGAGAAAAGCTGGAGAATATCCAAAGATATGGCAAGCTTTCTCGGTTCTCCTACCAGTAAAGAGTGTCGGAGTCAAGGGTGATGAACGTTCTTATGGATACGTAGTGGCATTACGTGCAGTTAACAGTGCCGAAGGAATGACGGCATCATGGTATCCAATGCCACACGATATTATCAGAGAAATATCATCCAAGATTACGGATCAGATTCCCGAGATCGGTAGAGTGGTCTACGACGTGTCTGATAAACCTCCAGCTACGATAGAATGGGAGTGAGCAAAGCGAATAAAAAGAGGTGTTAAATTTGTTTAAAAAAGCCTACACTTTTGATGATGTGTTACTCGTGCCAAGATACAGCGAAGTGCTTCCATCTCAAGTCGACACTCGCACACGTTTGACGCGAGAGATAAAACTTAACGCACCTTTACTGTCTGCAGCAATGGATACAGTAACAGAGTCAAGAATGGCTATTGCCATGGCACGTGAAGGGGGAATTGGAATCATACACAAAAACATGACTCCGGATCAACAGGTAAGTGAGGTTAGACGTGTGAAGCTTACAGAAAACGGGATCATACGTGATCCAGTGACAATTTCTCCAGATTCAACCATTCAAGACGCTGAGAAAATAATGCAAATTTACAAGATAGGTGGTCTGCCAGTTGTAGATAACGAAAAGTTTCTCGGACTTATAACCAATAGAGATGTGCGGTTTGAATCCAACATGTCCAGAAAAGTTTGTGAACTCATGACAACTTTTGATAAGCTTATAACCGCTCCTCCATCTGTGACACTTGATGAAGCGCGTGAAATTCTCCATGCTCACAGAATAGAGAAACTTCCGATAGTGGATGGAAAGAAACTTGTGGGTCTCATCACGATAAAAGATATAAATGCCGTCATCGAATTTCCAAATGCTTCCAGAGACGAACGCGGTAGACTATTAGTTGGCGCAGCAGTTGGCGTTTCTTCTGATACAGATGAACGTGTTGAAGCACTCACCAAGGCAGATGTTGATGTGATAGTGATCGATACTGCCCATGGCCATTCAAAGGGCGTGATTGACACTATAAAGCGTGTGAAGTTGGATCACCCAAATATTCAAATCATCGCCGGCAACATTGCAACTGCTGAAGCAACGAAAGCGCTCATTGAAGCCGGTGTCGATGCTGTAAAGGTTGGTGTTGGTCCAGGTTCGATATGTACCACAAGGGTAATTGCTGGCATAGGAGTTCCACAATTTAGCGCAATAATGAGCTGTGCTAAAGAAGCATCCAAATATGAAATTCCAGTTATCGCTGATGGCGGTATCAGGTATTCTGGAGATATTGTGAAGGCATTAGCAGCAGGTGCATTATCTGTTATGATGGGAAGCATATTCGCAGGAACGGAAGAAGCACCAGGTGAGACGATCATATACGAGGGAAGAAAATTTAAGACTTATCGCGGAATGGGAAGTCTTGGCGCGATGAAAGCTGGCAGCAGTGATAGATATTTCCAAGAGAATGCTTCACCAAACAAATTGGTCCCAGAGGGAGTTGAAGGTATGGTTCCCTACAAGGGAAGAGTCTCAGAGGTCTTTCATCAGTTGATGGGGGGATTAAAGGCTGGTATGGGATACTGTGGTGCTGCGACGATCTTGGAACTCCAAGAAAAAGCCACCTTTGTCGAAATAACACCTGCTGGTGTGAAAGAATCACACCCTCATGACGTAAGGATCACGAGAGAATCTCCTAATTATAGCTTTGGAGGTGCACAATGATCGACAGATACACGCCAGAGTGTATGAAAAAAGTATGGTCAGAAGAATCAAAGTTTGAACGCTGGCTTAAAGTAGAACTCTCTGTCATGGAAGCTTACGAGGAACTTGGCATGATCCCTAAAGGCTCTGCCAAACGTGCACATGATCTTGCAGTAATAGATGTGGACGAAATTTCCCGAGTCGAATCATCTGTAGGACACGATGTTATAGCATTCATAAAAGTCGCAACTTCGAAGATGGGCGATATTGCACGATATTTTCACTATGGATTGACTTCTTCCGATGTGGTAGATACGGCACTTTCCATGGCAATAGTCGAAGCAACAGATGCGATTCTCAAAAAATTACAGAAAGTCATGGACAAGACACTGAAAGTTGCCAAACATTATCGTAACACACCAACGATAGGACGAACTCATGGTATTCATGCTGAGCCCACATCATTTGGTTTAAAGGTGCTAAATTGGTATGCAGAACTTGAACGCGCAAGAGATCGTATTTTGATCGAAAAGAAGCGAATATCCGTTGGAAAGATATCTGGAGCAGTGGGAAATTACGCCAACATACCACCCAAAGTGGAAGAAATTGCGTGTGCGAAGCTCGGTTTGAAACCATGCAAGATATCCACACAGGTCATACCACGTGATTTACATGCGGCTTACATTGCAACGCTTGCAGTGCTTGCAGGTGGAATAGAAAGAATAGCAACAGAAATTAGACACCTCCAAAAAACCGAGGTTAGAGAATTGGAAGAGCCATTTTCAGAAAAACAACGTGGTTCGAGTGCTATGCCACACAAAAAGAATCCAATTCTGTGCGAACGTATGACTGGAATCGCGCGTATGATCCGAGGATACTCTGCATCTGCAATGGAAAATATCGCTTTGTGGCACGAAAGGGATATATCTCACTCTTCAGTTGAGCGTGTGATCTTTCCGGATACCACAACGCTTACGTACTACGCCCTTGAAACCCTTGAGCATGTGATAAGCGGGCTAAAGGTTAACGAAGAAAGGATGAGGAAAAACATAGATATCACAAAAGGGCTGACTTTTTCACAAAAAGCACTTTTGAAATTGGTGGAAAATGGGACAAGCCGTGAAGAAGCTTACCTTGTAGTTCAACGAGCTTCTATGAAAGTTTGGAGTGGGAAAAGTCCAGATCTTCTTAGTGCAATCCGAGAAGAATTGCCGGATGCTGATTTCAGTGGTGTTTTTAACGTAGAACCTTTTTTGGCACATGTAAACGACATTTTCAACAGATTTGAGCTGCCAGAAAGGAATACAGCTCTTTTAGCATTTTCGAACAAGAGAATAGATGCAGACAGAACAACAAATAGTGTAATCGTTGGCCTGCAATGGGGGGATGAAGGAAAGGGAAAGATCACTCAATACCTTTCGAGAAGCCATGATTGGGTGGTAAGGTTTTCTGGTGGCCCCAACGCCGGGCACACAGTTTACTACAACGGCACGAAATCCATTCATCATCTCCTCCCATCCGGAACTGAAGAAAATAAGTTCTTCATAGCACGCGGTACGCTCGTGGATCTAAAAGTTCTGAACGAGGAACTTGATTCCATATTTAAAATATTTGACAGTTCTAAAATGAGCATTCACATTTCACCATGGTGCCGAGTGATAACACCTATTGAAAAAGCACTGGATTTAGAAATAGAAAAATTGAAAGGGCCTAATGCGGTTGGAACGACAGGACGGGGAATAGGCCCCACCGTGGCAGATGATGCTCACAGAGCAGCATTAAGACTTTTTGATTTTTTTGATGAAAAACGCATCAAAGAAAAATTGAAAATCCTCGCAGCAATTTCAGAACCACTTATAGGATCTGTTGACGTTGATGAAATGGCAAGAAAACTTTTAAGGGAATTCGAAACCGTAAGAAAATTTGTGAAAGAAGTTAAGCCGAATGGCAACGTGCTCTTTGAAGGAACACAAGCGATAATGCTCGATCCCATGTATGGAACGTATCCTTACGTTACTTCTACGGCATGCGCACCATCTGCTGTGTTTTACGGTTCAGGATTTTCAGTTTCCAATCTGGAAGTTTGGGGTGTTTTCAAAGCTTATATCACAAGAGTGGGAGCGGGACCATTTCCAACTGAAGTTTTTGGTGAAGAAGCTGACAAAATCAGAAAAGCTGGCGGAGAATTTGGTGCGACAACTGGTAGGCCAAGAAGATGCGGGTGGATCGATCTACCTCTACTCAAATACGCTTGCGATGCCGCAAATGTAAACCATCTTGTCATGACCAAGGCAGATGTGCTTAACGGCTTTGATCGCATTGGTGTTTGCTATAAACACAATCATCTGGAAGCACCTTATGAACTTGAAAATTCAAAGCCGCAAATCGAATACATTAAAGGATGGAAAAACCTTGACAGCGGTACATTTAGCGATTTTATCTCTATCATCGAGAAAGAAATCGGCAGAAAAGTGGAATACGTCTCATTTGGCCCCGGAGAAAAGGATATTAGGCAAGTTTAAAATTTTAGCTCGTTTCTTACGGAATAAATGTCTCCTCTAAATATGAAAGATAAATAATAAAAGGGCCTATTTTTTTTTGTAAAAATAGTTCGTGTCAAGTTTAAAACTGGCATAACATCTACACCCATGAGCTTTGCCAATTTGGTGTCAAGGATCATGGGTTTTATTTCTTGAATCATTCTTGTAAAAGTTATTCCTATTTTGTACGCCAGAAATTCGTACATTGAATCTTCTATATCCTGCTTTTTAAGATTCCCAACTACAGCTTTTAGGAGATACGATTTTTCATGGGCTACAGGAATATTGTTAACGTATCTTATTCTCTCTATGTAATAAACTTTATCTTTTTGGTCACAATCCAATTTATCTGCAATTTCAGCTGGAGCTCTTATTTCTTCAAAACTTATCAATTTTGCAGACGGAACATATCCTCTAGCAATCATTTCAGAAGTAAAAGATATCAATTGTTCCATAAAGTCTGACTTTCTCTTTCTACAAACGAATGTTCCTCTTCCGGGTCTTCTTATCAAATATCCATCATCGACAAGCAAGCGAATTGCCTTTCTTACTGTATCCCGACTAACGTTATAATCTTTCATAAGCTGAAAATCGCCCGGTATGCGCTCTCCAATCTTCCATTTCCCATTTATGATCAACGATTTTATACTTTCTGCTACTTCTTTATATAAGGGTATCAAACTACACCTCCAATTCTTTCAACTGATCATTCCGACTTTCTCTTCTTATTAGGAGAAAGATCGAGAGCAAGTGTACCACCAGGGTTCATTATGTTATTTGGGTCAAAGTACCTCTTTAGCGCTTTGTACAAGCCAAGTTGATTTTTCCCTATTTGTTTTTCAAGCCACGGCGCGGTCATTTTCCCTATTCCATGATGATGGCTCATCGCGGCCCCATATTTTTGGATACTATCGAGAATGCCATATTGATAATCAAGGTATTCCTTGATCGAATCCATCTTTGCTACGAAAATGAAATAGAGATTCGCACCCTGAGGATAGAAATGAGATATATGAGTCATGGCGATCGTGTTAGGTCTGCTTTTGCAAAACTTTCTAACACCAGAATGGACTTTTTCAATATTTTCCCAATTGACTGCACATTCAAGAGTGTCTATTATTATACCGTAATCTTGGAGATCCTCCCTCATGTAAGGATCTTTGAATCTTCCTTTTTCCCAAGAAGAAGTGATGTAGCCAGTCGTGTACATGGCTCCGTACTTCCTGCATATCTTTTTTATTTCTTTCTTGACATGTTTTGAAAAAACCTTTTCTCCTTCGGCAAAGCCTAAAAGCAAACATCTTTGCAAAGGCTTATATCCTCTTACACTCATTATCTTATCTATTAAAGTACCTTCAACTCCGTAAAGTTTCATAGCCACATCTGTTTCTTCGGGATCTGAAAGGCGAAAAACAGATGGGTACCCAAATTGCCCTTGCATTATTTCTCTCGTTGCATTTATGGCATCTCGCCAATTTTTAAAGATAAAACTGAACTTTTTGTGGTTCTCAGGCATATATCTAAATATTTTCAACGTGACTTCCGTGAGTATACCAAATGCTCCTTCACTTCCCATCATTATTTGATCTATATCTGGTCCTGTAGCGGTAGCTGGAAATTCTTGCGTCTTTATGGTACCTATTGGTGTTTCATACTCCTGTGCAAGTACTATATCCTCTATCTTTCCAAAATATGTGGAGTTTTGCCCTGCACCTCTTGTTACTACCCAACCACCAACGGAAGAATACTCAAAGGATTGCGGAAAATGACCACAAGTGTATCTTCTTTTAGCTTTGAAAAATTCAGGGGCATTGTTCAAAACTTTTTCCAATTCTGGGCCTGACATACCAGGCTGAACCGTTATAGTTTGGTTTAGCTCGCTAAATCTTATGACTTTGTTCATGTGCTTTCTCATATCGAGAGTAATGCCGCCCTTTACAGCTTCAAATCCCCGAGTTACCGAAGATCCTCCTCCAAAAACGTAAATTGGTATTTTTTCTTTATCGCAATATCTCACTATGTCTTTTATATCTGCTTTATTTCGTGGGCATATAACCACGTCTGGAATGTTTTCTACTATTTTCCTTCTCAATCTCATTAGGTCTATCATTGTCTTTCCATAGGCAACCTCAAGTCTCGAGTAGTCATCTAATTTCACATTTTCTTCTCCGACTATGTCAATAAAATGTTGAATTTGATCAGTTGTTAAAGAGATAGCTTTGTCATATGAAACTTCCTCCAAACCTAAATTCTTCGGTTTTTTGAAATCTTCATCTGTCATATTGAAAGTCTTTTTAATGAGTTCATAAAGCCTTTTGTTTGGGTGCTTGAACTCATCTTTAGCTCCCCACTTGAAAATGGATCTGTAAGAATTTTTTGGCGGTATATCTTCATACCAACTCGGTTGAAAAGAATTTTTTGACATATTTTTCCTCATATTTCTGGATAATTGGTTATCCTCTTTATGTCTTTGTATATCTTCTTTAAGCTGGGATATATTTTTTTATAGACATCTTTATACAGCTTCCTGTACACTCTGGAATTTTCAGGATTTGGTTTGAAAATACTTTTATAGTGAACCATGTTTTTAATGGCTTCTTTATAATCTTTATAAGTACCTATGCCAACAAATCCAATAATGGCGGCTCCCAGGCCAGAGACTTCATGCGTATTGATTCTGTAAACAGGCTTGTTAAACATATCTGCTGTTATTTGGCAAATAGCATCGCTTCGAGAACCGCCACCTGCTACCATAATCTTTTGAACTTTAGTTTTGGATTTTTTTTCAATCTTTTCAAGTCCATCCATTAACGCATAGTTTATTCCTTCTATGATGGCCCTGTATACATGGATTCTTGTATGTACATCGCCAAAACCTATTATCGAACCCTTGGCATCTGGAGTTTTTACGTGTGGCCCCCAATAAGGTTGAAGCACAAGTCCCAGTGAACCGGGTGGAATCTCGTTTAATCTTTGATTTAACAATTTTTCTGCGCTGATATGCTTTTTCTCTGCTTCCTTCACTTCTTTTTCTGCAAATTCTTTTTTGAACCAGCTTATCATCCAGTATCCTCTGAATATTTCAATCTCAGGATTATAATTTCCAGGAATCACAGCTGGATACGATGGCATAAATCTCAGTGGCTCGAAATAGACTGGGGATGTTATTTGAACAGTGGCCGTAGTCCCAAAGCTGAGACTAGCAGAAGAAGGCTCTATACATCCATTCCCGAGAGTCTCACATCCTTTGTCCGATCCTCCAGCTACAACGGGTAATCCTTCTTTAAGACCGGTTTCTTCCGCCGCCTTCTTAGTTACCTTCCCTATGATACTTCCGGCTTCCACAAGATCATAAAGCTTATCCCGTTCTACGCCAAACACATACCACTTCCAGCTGTTATTTGACTTTTCCCATCTTTTGTTTTTATAGTCAAAGGGCAAAAATCCTATTTGTGAAGCTATGGAATCTACGAATTTTCCAGTGAGCTTATAATTGAAAAAACCCGAGATTAGCATGTACTTATAAGTCTTATCCCAAAATTGAGGCTCGTTTTCTTTTATCCAATTGGCTGTCGAATGTTTTCTGATTATTTCAATGGTTCTTCTCATCGATATAATGGTAAAAATGATCTTATCAGAAAATCTCAAGGGTTCTTTACATTTAGCTTTTCTTTGATCCAGCCATAAAATGGACGGTCTGATTACCTCTCCATTTTTATCCAAAAGCACTTCCGTGGCTCTCAATGTTGTAACAACAATCGCTGCGATTTTCTTCCATTCTTCAGGATTGCTTTCTTTTACCGTGCGCATAGCTTGACAAGCCTTTTGCCAGTACATTTCAGGATCTTGCTCTGCCCAACCAGGTTTTTTCGAAAAGTAAGGTTGAATTTCTCTCTTGTCCTTTGCGATTAGATTCCCTTCGCTGTCAAATATCATTGCTCTAACACTTTGAGTTCCACAGTCGATAGACAGTATTCGTTTTTCCCCCATTGGCATTCTCCTCAAACTTATTTTTTAAAATTCTCAAATGTTATTCTATGGTTGAAGTGGATATGACATTCACGCCTGTGTCTAAAACATTCCTTACAATTATATCGCCAATCGACACCTTTTTTTCGATTGTCACTTTTTTCATTTCTGCCATAAAATCGAAAATCAATTTTTTAGGAATTTCTCCATCTGTTCTCACCGGTAATATTGGCAATTCTCTAAAAACAGTTTTAACAGTTGTACACACAGTTCTCGTTGGATTAGTCGTTTCATGTATTGCAAATTCTCTCCCCTTTGGGCATAAATTGCCTTCGACTATCCATTTACCATTTTTTTTATCGATTTTTAACTCGCATCCGTTGGGACACAGAATGCATGTGATCTCTTTCACGGTTCACCTCCCAAACTTCAAAACTCAACTCAGAATCATCACTAAGATCTGAAGGAAGGTCAAAGACTATTCTTTTCATTTCAGCCGGCCTCAAATAAAGATATCTTCTCTTCAATATTTCACGATTTCCGAGTTTTGCCATAAATTCAGCGTTTTTCGTTGTTGATTTGACTCTAAAATACAGGATCACTTTCTTGTTTTTGGATTTCACATTGATCATTTGTGGCACCAGGTAAAGTAAGTTTTTCCCCTTATTTAAGGGGATCAAATGAGTTTTTCTCACAGGAGTGTATCTTGAAGCTCCCAAGCCAGCGATCTCCCCACTTTCAGATACATAATCAACGAGATCATTTACATGAAGCGAATTGCCACAAGAAAAAACACCGCCCATGTTAACCGACATGAGGTCTTGATCCACGAGAGGTCCTTTTGTGGAAGGATCCATTTTTAAGCCAAGAGATTCTGCCACTTCATTTTCGGGTATCAAACCAACAGAAAGTATGACAGTATCGCACTTCACGATCTTTTCCGTTCCCTTTATTGGCTTCATGCCTTTGTCAACTTCTGATATTTCAACAGCTTCTACTCTTTCGTCACCAAAGATCTTAGTTATAGTGTGTGAAAGATACAAAGGAATTGAATAATCATCCAGACACTGTATCAAATTTCTTTTCAGCCCTGATGGTTCTGGTTTTGCCTCATAAACTCCAATGACTTTAGCTCCTTCCAAAGTCAATCTCCTCGCCATTATGAGTCCTATATCTCCGCTTCCTAAAACAGCACATTCCTTCCCCGGAAGATATCCCATTATATTGGTAAAATATTGAGCAGTACCTGCGGTGTACACGCCTGCAGGCCTTGAACCGTGAATAAAAACTTGTTTGGCTGTTCTTTCTCTACATCCAGTTGCGAGTACTATACTCTTCGTTTTTACTTTTTCCATTCCCATTGAGTTAACAAGCTCCAGCTCGAATTTCTCACCACTTTTTTTGATCTTTGTCACAAAAGATGAAAAACTCATCTCCACGTTTTTTTCTTTTGCTTCCTTTATAAACTTATAGGCATATTCAGGACCAGAAAGCCTTTGACCAAATCTAACCACTCCAAATCCATCGTGAATGCACTGTTTTAATATTCCTCCGGGTTTATTCTCCCTTTCAATTACAAGCGTTTTTGAGCCATTTTCATTTGAAGTAATCGCCGCAGCCAAACCTGCTGGTCCTGCGCCGAGAACTACCACATCGTAACTTTTCATTTTATCTCTCTCCAGATTTTTCTTTGGCTTTAATCCTTCTTAGCGAATTCTTTGTTTCTTCTCGAAGAATGTACGATTCTCCGCCCTTTTTTCTTATCTTAAGCATATTCATCCCACTCTCTTCATGTATGATCTTCATAATAAGAGGAGTGCAAAAACCTCCTTGGCACCTTCCCATTCCGGCACCAACTCTTCTTTTAATAGAATCTAAGCTTTTTGCAGGTATGGCTGAGTGTATGGCATCTATTATTTCTCCCTTGCTTATTTCCTCACATCTGCAAATTATCACACCATAATCTGGATTCTGGGCTATAAGTCTTTTTCTTTCTTCATACGGGAGAGAATTCACAAGCGGGATACCTTTCCTCGTTGGATTCCAATTGCTCTTTTTCTTAACTAACATGTAATTTCTTAAGACTTTCACAGCCATTTTTTCCACATCCTCAGCTATTGCAGGCGCTGAAGCTATTCCTGGAGATTGAATTCCAGCTACGTGTATTAAGTTCTGCACATACTCTGATTTTTCCACTATAAAATCCTCTTCATAAGTTGCGGCTCTCGTACCAGCGAAGTAAGTTATTACATCATTTTTGCTCAATCCCTTTATTGTGTGTAAATGCTTGTTCAAAACTTCGTCCACTCCTTTTGGCGTGGTCGTGTAATCCTCTTTATAAGGCTGTTCATAAGCGTTTGGGCCTATCAAAATATTTCCATCTACAGTTTTAATGAGGCCCCCACCTTTCGTATTGGAGCGCCTATTAATAGTCAACTTGGAAACTATCGAATTCAACAACCACCCCTTTTTCTTATCAAGAATCACCTCTTCTCCCTTTCTTGGATGAATTGTAAAAAATTGGTCGCCAGCCATATTCGCCACCTCATCTGCAAAATTTCCGGCGGCATTTATTACAACTTTTGGGTAGATTTTCCCTCTGTTCGTATCTACAGATATTATCTTTCCATTTCTCACTTCCATCGATTTAACCACAGTTTCAAGGAAGAATTTCACACCATTCTGAGCGGCGTTTTCCGCGTACGCGATGGTGGTTTTATATGGAGAAAGTACACCTGTATCCGGAAGAAAAAACGCTCCTCTTATTTCACCAGTTATATTTGGTTCAATCTCTTTAGCCTGCTCGACGTTTAAGAAATGAACTTTCACTCCGTTCCTTCTGGCTCTCCTTATGATCAGTGGCTTGATCATTTTAATGTAAACACTATCGTAAAGGACAAGAGAACCCTTTCTGTTGAATTTGATATCCAACTCTTTCGAAATTCTCGTATACATCTTATTGCCACGGACATTGTAAAATGCTTTTTTAGAGCCTGGTGGCGGAACTATTCCTGGATGAACCACTCCATCATTTCTCGAAGAAGTATGAGTACCAACATCCTCTTCTTTGTCCACGAGAGCAATAGAAATATCCCATTTTGAAATCTCTCTTGCTATTGAACAACCTATAATTCCTCCTCCTATGATCAAAACATCGAACTTTTTGCCTTCTAAACTACCGTCTCTTACCGTGGGAGATTTCATTTTTGGAATCTCTAAACCTTTAACTCTAATTCTGTTCACAACCCCCTTATATCCTTTATCCGCCGCCAGTTTTCCAGCTCTTATAACGTCATCCCATTTGTCGACTTCTCCTTCCAAAACGATGGAAGAATGGAATTCACTGCAGACAATATTCTTCGAAACCTTTTTTCTTAGTAACGATTCAATTTTTTCTACCCGCATATTTGTCCCTTCTGTTTTACCTGACCGTATTGTACGTACATTTAATTATACAACTCCATAGCCTTGATGTCAATATCAAGAATTACCTCACAAAATAACAAATAAGATGGAAAAGTATACTCGATACACTTCAAAATTGAAGTCCAGAAAGTAATCATCGGCGATGACATTGCCTTACAGGAGCCTCCGCAGCGTAGCGAGGACAGATCCGAAAGACATTGTCAGAGCCATCAACACTTATCTTTTAAAGTTAAATTAGTATATATACCTTTTCACTTTTCACCTTGTCCAATCCTTCAGGAGAGCAATATAATACCGAGACTTATCTTTCGTTTATGTTCGTGATATAATTTTGTTGTTACGTTTGTCTTGAAAAGAATTTTTAAATTCGCTTCTGTTAAATAAAGTAATAGTTATTTTCACATTATTCTCAAGAAAGCGAAGGATAAAAATGCGTCTGAGAATAAAATATGCTTCAAAAGAAAAGGGACTGTTACTTCCGCTTCATTACAATAGCTTGCTACAAGCGTGGCTTTATAACACCTTTTCAAATAAAATAGCAAAATTTCTTCACAGAGAAGGCTTTTCATTAGATAAAAGACATTTTAAGCTCTTTGTTTTTTCTCGCATCTTAGAAAAGGGCGAAAAAGTTCATGGAAAAGAATTGACTCTTCTCAAATCCGACCTTGGTATCGATAGCAATTTTATCTTTAAAACTAAGAGAAGCATGAATGTTGAAGAAGCGCTTTACTTTCGAGATGGATTTTCATTCTACTTTTCATCTCCAAAAAATTTTCTCATTGAAGATATGGCACGCAGAACTGTATTGCAGTCTGGATTTGTTTTTTTGAATCAAAATGTTTTTGTGGAATCTGTAGAAGTACTTCAAACACCGACGTTTTCAAAAAAAATAAAAATAAAGATGCTATCCCCTGTTGCCATTTACACCACCATTGAAACTATAAATGCAAAAAAACTCACATATTATTACTCTCCCCACGAAAAAGAGTTTTCCATTCTTGCCCAAAAAAATGCCGAAAAAAAGTATATTTTGATAAACGGCGTAAAGTCAAACGGCAACTTGAAGATCACACCTTTGTATTTCAACGAAAAAAGAAATCGATCAATTATATTGCTCCCCTGAAGAATTGGACAGGGTGAAAAGGTAGTAAAATAAGTCAAGGGGAGTGATGAGAAATGCGAGGAAGACATTGGACTGCTGAGGAAAAGATGGCAATTGTCCTCGAAGGCCTT
>JALSLY010000041.1 GCA_026988035.1 Thermotogae bacterium | reverse complement strand
ATAGCGTTATTATAGAAGTTGGTGACGACGGGCGTGGTTTCAACAAAGAAAAGATCATCCGTAGAGCATTGAAAAAAGGCATTATACAGGAATATGAAGCAGCCACGATGAGTCAGGAAGAGATTTTCAACCTTACGTTTGCCCCTGGGTTCTCAACGAGTGACAATCCCACTGAAGTATCTGGTCGTGGTGTAGGAATGGATGTTGTGAAAAAAATTATAGAATCTTTGAATGGTTCTGTGTACATAGAGAGTGTGGAAGGGAAAGGCACAAAGGTCATCATACGCCTTCCACTCACTCTTTCGATTATACAAGCTCTCCTCGTTGAGGTTGAAAAATTCGTTTATGCTATTCCAATATCTGCGGTGGATAGTACGCTTTCAATAAAAGAAAGTGATATCAAGGATGTTGAAGGAAGGAAAACAGCGATCATCCGTGGCGAAATTGTACCGGTGATAGACCTACGTTCTTATTTTGGTGCAGAAAATCTCGACGGTCATTCTGATTTGGTTGTTACAAATTACAAATCTAAAAAATATGGATTTGTCGTCGACAGACTTCTGAGACAACAAGATATAGTTATTAAAACACTCGGTAAACTCTTCAGGGAAACAAAAGAATTTAGCGGTGGTGCCATACTTGGAAATGGTTCCATAGCCCTTATAATTGACGTACCTTCCCTTGTTCAAAAGGCACTTGAGAGGTGAGAATGTTGGATTTAAAACAGCTCGAACGCCCATTCGAGATCTTAGGAATCAAGTTTAGCGATCACGAGTATGCAATTGATATTGGAATAGTCGAGATGATCGTCGAAAAAACCAAGATCACGCCAGTTCCGAATTCTAAAGATTTTATAAGAGGTGTTATGAATCTCAGAGGGAGGATCGTTCCGGTCATAGATCTGAAAAAGATTCTCAATATCCATTTGGAAGATGTCAATGAATCCGATGTAATTGTCACAAGAGTGGATGAAACTGAGATCGGATTTCTCGTAGATGGAGTAACTGAAGTTATGTGGGTTAATCCATCAGATTTGAATTCCTCTATTAAAGTAGAAGAATCAAAATATTTCAAGGGCATAATTCAGAAAAAAGATAGAATTCTTGTTCTGATCGACGTATCAAAGTTTGTGGAAGACGAGGTCAACGAGAACTAAGGAGGTATGTTTGATGGCGAAAAGAGTTTTGATAGTAGATGATGCGGCCTTTATGAGAATGTTACTCAAAGACATAATAAGCAAAGGTGGATACGAAGTAGTCGGTGAAGCATCAAACGGTGCCGAAGCTGTCGAGAAGTACAAAGAAGTTAAACCGGATATTGTCACCATGGATATAACGATGCCAGATATGAACGGTATCGAAGCTACCAAAAAAATAATGGAAATCGATCCAAACGCAAATATTATCATGTGCAGTGCTATGGGTCAACAAATGATGGTAGTTGAAGCCATTCAAGCTGGGGCGAAGGATTTCATAGTAAAGCCTTTCCAGCAAGGAAGAGTGGTAGAGGCACTTTCTAAAGTTGATAAGTGAGGTGTGATAGAAGTGGCTTCTGCCACGCCAACATCGGGAACAGCTATGGGCTTTCCCAGTTTGACTTTTTTCATTTCTACTGTTCTCATAATAGTCGCTCTCCTTGTTATCTTGTATTTCGTGAAAAAATTTAACGTGCACCGTATGCAATCCAGGTATATAAGAGTGCTGGATTCTTTGCCACTTGGTAGAAACACAGTTGTATATTTAGTCAAGCTGAAAGATGAGTATGTGTTCATAGCTTGTACGCCTTCAAGCACAGATGTTATTGGAAGATTAAGCGATCCAGAGGACATAAAGGATCTTGAAGTTCAGGAAACTGGCTCAAAGTTTTCAAGAATTCTCTTTTCCAAATTGGGAAAGAACTTTTTGAAGGGTCAAATAGATAGGATAGACGAGTTGAAATGAAAAAAAAGCTCACACTTTTGTTTCTGCTCTTTGTTAATATGACTGCTTTCGCTCAGGGACCCAAATCTCCGACTTTGCCTAATCTGCCGAGCGTAACAGTTACTGTCGGGGGGACTCCCACGAATGCTCAACTAACGACAACTCTCGCCATATTGCTAATAATCACTGTCATATCTATAGCGCCAGCAATACTGGTGCTTATGACATCGTTTACAAGAATAATCGTGATCTTTTCACTACTAAGAAGTGCCTTGGGTACTCAACAATCTCCTCCTAACCAAATACTAATAGGTTTAGCCTTGTTCATGACTTTCTTTATAATGCAACCTACCTTTACGAGTGCGTACAACAATGCTCTAAAACCTTATATGAGTGGCAACATTGGCTATCAACAAGCTATCGAGAAGGGTATCCAACCGTTTAGACAGTTCATGTATTCTGAGATAATCAGACACAAAAATGGGGATTCACTGTTGATTTTCACCAAGTACAGAAAACTCCCTAACCCCAAAAGTCTTTCGGATATACCTACTTCTGTGCTAATACCAGCCTTCGTCATAAGTGAATTGAAAATAGCTTTCAAAATTGGCGTACTTTTGTACATACCGTTCATTTTAATTGATATGGTTGTTGCGTCGATATTACTTGCAATGGGTATGATCATGATCCCACCTGTGATGGTATCCTTGCCGTTCAAGCTTTTACTTTTCGTACTTGTAAACGGGTGGGACCTTGTAATTACAGGTATTTTGAACAGTTTTTGATGGTATAATTTTATATATTCCAACAAGAGGTGGTAATCATAGTCACGAGTAGAACTTCTCTTAAAAGAATCATTATTAGTAATTCGAAGTTTGAAGGTTTAAGATTGGCAATGCTGGAAGATGACCAACTTTTTGAGGTTTACCTGGAAGAGGCTGATGAAGAATCTATCGCTGGCAGTATATACCTTGGAAGGGTAGAGAACGTTGTCCCAAATCTTCAGGCAGCTTTTGTTAACATAGGCGAGGGCAAGAATGCTTTTCTCAGAGAACGTGATCTGTACGCTCCAAAGCCAAGAAATGGAAGTGCACTTAAGGTAGAAATGCTTAAGCCTAAACAAAAGATCATGATACAGGTCAAAAAGGATGCCATGGGACTTAAGGGACCACAAGTAACTTCTTACATAAGTATAGCTGGTAGATATCTCGTGTTTATGCCACAAATTTCCAACATTGGTGTTTCGAGAAAAATAGAAGATGTGAAAGAGAGAAAGAGACTTTACTCTATAGCGAAGTCCATTTCACACGGCCAGGGAGTCATAATTAGAACAGCGGCTGAGGGTACCGAAAAAGCCGAACTGGAAAAAGAAATGGATGTGTTACGCAAGCGTTGGGAGGAAATACAAAAGAAGTTTCGTCATGCGAGGAAGCCTCAGGTTTTGTACGAAGATCCTGGAGTCTTGGAGTATATATTAAGAGAAAGATTGGATAACACCGTGGACGAGATTGTGACTGATGATCGAAAGACATACAACATGGTTCAAAAGATCGTGTCGTCTTTTAAGCCTAATCACAAACCCATAATTCGTCTGATACAGGGCGATGCTTTTAGAAAGTTAGGCGTTGAAAAACAAATAATGGCCTCTCTTTCCCGAGTAGTGAGACTGCCGAGTGGAGGAATACTATATTTTGATCCAACTGAGGCCTTACTTGTAATAGATGTGAATACAGGTTCTAACACTTCCGGGATTGATTCTGAGGATCTTATATTGAAAACCAACATTGAAAGTGCTAAGGAAATTCCTAGACAGTTAAGATTAAGAAACGAGAGTGGGATAATAATTGTCGATTTCATAGATATGGCAAATGAATCTGAACGCCAACTTGTAATTCATGTTCTCGAGGAGGAATTGAAGAAAGATAAGGTGCACACTTCCATCATAGAATTTTCAGAATTGGGACTTTTGGAAATGACGAGGAAACGCACTTCTCCCCCATTGAGGGAATTTTACAAAGTCAAGTGTCCAATGTGTGAGGGAGATGGTGCCATATTGTCACCTCTACACCGCGTGAGAAATCTCATCCATGAAATAGAAGATCTGAAAAACGAGGATGGTATGATTGGCACCGTAGAAATAAAAGCGCACGAAAGCTTAAAAAATTATATAGACGAGAAGGTGGTACAATCACTATCAAAAGATATGAAAATGGAGTTTAATCTCTCATTCGACCATCCGATTCCATATGAATACGAATTGAGATATAAAGCAAAGAATGCCAGAAAAAAGAAGAAGCATTAGGAGGTGCTTTAGTTGAACACTGTTAATTTTTTGTTTGGCATCCATAATCATCAACCGGTTGGAAATTTTGATTTTGTAATCGAGGATGCTTTCGAGAAATCTTACAAGCCTTTCGTCGAGATGCTTGAGAATCATCCTAAAATAAAAGTTGCCATTCATTTCACAGGTTGGCTACTCGAAAAAATAGAAAAAAAGCACCCTGATTACATCAAAAAATTACGTGGTCTTGTGGAAAACGGACAAGTGGAGATTTTCACCGGTGGATTCTACGAGCCTATAATTCCCGTTATACCGGAAGACGACAGAATCGGGCAAATTAAGAAACTCTCAGACAAGGTGGAAGAATTGTTTGGCAAGAGACCGCGTGGAATGTGGCTTGCTGAAAGAGTTTGGGAACCACAAATTGTGAAGTCTCTTGCTTTGGCTGGAATAGAATATGTTGTTGTGGATGACACACACTTCAAGAATGCCGGACATTATGAAGATGAACTCGTTGGATACTACACAACTGAAGAAGAAGGTTACACATTGAAAGTTTTCCCAATATCCAAAAGACTTCGCTACCTAATTCCATTTGAGGATCCTAAAGAAACGGTAGAGTTGTTGAAAACTTATGCCACACCAGAAGGGAAAAACGTGCTTGTCATGTTTGATGACGGAGAGAAGTTTGGAGTATGGCCAGGAACTTACGAGCAAGTCTACAACAAAAAATGGTTAGATTCGTTTTTCAATGCTCTTGAGGAAAACGAAGATTGGCTTCACATGAGTAACTTTTCACGATATGTCGATTCTGCGAGGCCTTTAGGTCGGACGTATCTTCCCATTTCTTCTTACAGTGAAATGATGGAATGGTCTTTGCCAACGCGAGCGCGTGCAAATTTTGAATCACTGATCTCTGAGCTCAAAAAAGATGGAAAGTATGATTCTATGGAGATGTTTTTAAAAGGTGGCCTTTGGCGCACGTTTCTTGCTAAATATACCGAATCCAATCTTATGCACAAAAAAGTACTTTACTTGCATGAACTCATAAAAAGAGGAACAAATCTTTCTCCGGAGACTTTGGACGAATACTGGAAAGGACAGTGTAATGATGTCTATTGGCATGGAGTTTTCGGGGGTCTCTATCTTCCACACCTTAGAGCTGCTGTTTACAAACACCTAATTCGCGCTGAGAAATTGATAGACTCACTAAACGAAGTTAAGGTTGAAAGACTTGATTACGATAAAGATGGATTTGAAGAAATTGTCATGAAGAATCGTGACCTTGGAATCGTTGTGGATCCAGATTATGGAGGAAGAATACTGGAGATAGATCTTAAAAATGAAGAATATAATCTCATTAATTCTCTCACCAGGAGGTACGAAGTTTACCACGAACTTATGCCTCAGGCAATTACTCATGAACAATTGAAAAAGATGGGACAAGCGAAAACAATACACGATGTTGTACTCACAAAGGAAGAAGGATTGGAGAAATATCTGAACACGGATTGGTATGAAAGATTTGCCTTTATGGACCATTTTTTTGGTAACAGTGTTACTTTGAATGGATATTCGGCTTCCAGATATCCTGAACAAGGAGATTTCGTGAATCAACCGTACGAAATCGTTGATGAAAGCACAATTGTGCGACATGGGCATGTTTGGCTTGGAGCTGAATGGCTACCATTAGATGTTGAAAAAACTTTTAAACTGCGAGAAAAAACTCTCATCGTTTCTTACAAAATACATAACAAATCAAATCGAATGATGCCTCTACATTTTGGTTCGGAATTAACCATAAATCTCATGGCAGGTAACACACACGATAGATACTTTGATTGGGGCGAAAAGAACTTCGCATCCTACAAAGGAGAATTTGATTCTGACAAACTTTTAGCTGTTGCGGAGTACGAAGGAGTTTTTGTAAGTATGAAGTTAAGTGAAAAAGCAAAATTTTGGATGTATCCTATATACACAATATCTTACTCTGAGGGTGGGTTCGAAAAAGTTTACCAAGGTACGTCTGTCACGCCCACATGGAAGTTCGAATTGGTTCCTAACGGAGAGAAGACATTTTGGATCGAACTCACCGTGAAGTAGAATGTGAAAGGTGGGAAAATAAAATGCGTGTTTGGTTGAAACGGTTTGTCATATTGGCATTGCTTTTCGCGTCTGTTGCTGCTTTAGCGGCTATGAATCCTTTTGTTCCCGTATTTTCCAATCCAGCGGTTGGATATCGAGTTGTTTCAACCAAATACATAAACGTGGTGTACGAACCTGGATGCGAATACGCGGTGAACTTGTTTTTAAACGATGGGGACAAGATTTATGAACGTGTTACAAATTTTTACAACTTTCAACCGTTCTCAAAACTAACAGTTGTTTTTGAGAACGACACTAATATGGTAAATTCTCTGGCTGATCCAATCGACAATGTGATCTTCATATTTATGAACTCAGCAGCTCCTGGTTTTTTTTCTCAAACCATGAGAAGCTGGATCGACTTTGTCTTTGCGCATGAGCTCACCCACATATTGTTAACACAAATTGGCGGAACACCAGAAGTAAGGGTTTATGGAGCGCCTTTATCAGCCATTTACAATTCACTGTTCATTCCAGCATATCTTCAAGAAGGACTTGCTGAGTATTCAGAAACTTTATTCAATGGTAACCACGGCAGACTTAACGATCCACTTTTTGAAATGTACATGCGAGGACTTGTGTTATCTGGAAGATTCAACGGTCTTGGTGGGGCTGCAACTTACAATTCAGATGGATGGTATCCCATAGGTGCACCGTACATGATAGGAGGAAGTTTTATAAGGTACGTTGCCGAAACTTATGGGGCGACAGCACTTAAAAAAGCAATTGATTTTCTTTCGAAATCGCATGTTCTCGGTGTTTCCAATGCCTTCGCGAAAGCGATTAATAAACCCTTCTCGAAGATAGTTTCAGATTGGGTTGCTAAAGTCAAAGCAAATGTATCTCAAAAAGTAAAATCAATTGGTCAACCTTTAGAAGGAATTCAACTCACACATTCAGGTCGTTGGACGGCTCTTGCAAGTGCAGCAACAGGTAAGTACATATACTACTATTCGGAAAATGGAAATGACGTGCCTGAGATAAGAAAACTGAATATTTCTACCGCACTTTCCTTTCCTGTATATTCACTTGGTGGCTTTCTTTATCAAGGGGGGTATGTCAAATCTATCGCTGTTTCTCCAAATGGGAAAGCGTTGATTTTTACTCGATTTGTGGCCAAGGATGGCGGTTTTCACGATTACACGCAGTGTTTTTTGATGAATCTGGAGAACCGCTCGATCACAGAGTTACCACTTGAAGGTGCTATTTCAATAGCATGGCTTTCAAATGATAGAGTAGTTTACTCTAAAGAGAGTGGAGGATTGTATTCAATAAAAGAATATAATTTGGAAAGAGGAACTTTTAAGACACTTCTTAATCCGGTTCCCTTGGTCATCACATCCCTTAGCACTTTTGAAAACAAAATTTACTTGTCCGCCAATGCAAATGGTGTCGAAGATATTTACGAATGGGACAACGGAAAGCTATACAAAATCGTGACGGGGAACTTTCTCAAAAGAGATCCGGTTGTGAGCAGTGACGGTAACTACTTGATCTTTTCAGCTTCGAGACCAACTCGTGATGGAGTTTTCAACATCTATGCAGTGGAATTGAAAACCGGAAAATTCTATAGACTCACAAATGTTGTTGAAGGTGCCTTCTCTCCAGAAATGATCGCTAATAAGGTATTTTATGCTGGATACACCAAAAATGGATACGATCTGTTTGTGATAGATAGATGGAAAAATTCGGCAAAACCTGCAGAAGGATTCACGTTTTCAAAGGAATTGTACACTCCTTCGTTAAACATAACACAACTGTATTTAAGCGTAGACAAAAAAGCTAAACCATATTCAGACACTTTGCAAACCATTGGAAGTGGAGTTGTGCCTTTGATTTCCTATAACGGAACTTCCTTAATCTACTCGATGACGGGGTTTGGGATTTTGAGAGACAAACTCGGTCAGAATAACTTCTACGCTCTCGGGACTCTTTCTACTGATGAATTGAACGACAACTTGGTCGTTGGAATGATAAACTATAACAGATATATACTTTCCATTCAAGCTTTTTTAAGTGATGATGTGAAATCTCTAAGTGGACAAATTTCGTTGCCTATAACACCTCTTTTATTTGAAAGAGACGCACTTTTTTATCCAACACTTGGATATACTATTGAGGCAAGCGGAACACATTTAAGCGATAAATTCGAATTTTCGGGAGTTGCGGAGTGGAATCCTTCCTTTGTTCCGAATAATTCCATGAGTGTGGAGTCCTTTTATTCTCAATGGAAAGTGAGTTTCTCCGTTCTTAAGCCATCAACTCCAGATTACAACGCAACCTTGTTCAGTAGTTTTCCATTCTTTTCAAATGTTGCGGGAATCGGTGTGAAGTTCAAAAACAATTCGATCAAACTTATTCAGTCTCTGAGTTTTCCACGAATTCATATCGGTTTGTATGAAATAACAGGCCAGTTTGGACTGAAATATCTTGACATATCTCAATTTTCTTCGTATCAAATCGAAAATGGGGATACTATAATCGGGATGAAATCTGCTCTGGGTTTTGATTCGTTTTTATACCGAAGTTTCGAGTTGAGTGGATACCTGGGTTACGATATTACCAAAGGTAAATTGAAATACGGAGTCAGCTTGAATTTTTAAGATTCGTATGTTAAAATAGCCTTCGTAAAGGGCGAAAAGAGTAGAATTGTGCGGTGAGCAATGAAAGGAGGTTGGCAAATGGCAAATTCTCGATCTGCCAGAAAGCGTGTGAGATCTTCCGAGAGGAAAAGAATTATAAATCAAATTGCGAAAACCAAGTTCAGAACTGCTGTCAAAAAAGCACTCCTCTCAGCAGAAAATGGAAGCGAAGATCTTCCACTCAAGATCAGTGAGGCTTTTTCTAAAATAGATAAGGCTGCCAAAATTGGCGCGATACATAAAAACCAAGCATCTCGCAGAAAATCAAGGTTGATTAAGAGGATCAAGGCTTTGACTTCTCAAGAACAGATAAGATAATTTTTGAATGCTGAGTTGCGAGGATCTCCGTTTAGTAGGCGGGGATCTTTTGGTTTTATTGAACCTAATGAGGTTATTCTCAGTCGAATAGAATGGGTGGTAGGTTTCTTTGGAAAATTCTAATCTGGTAAGCAGATTAAAGCGTGGAGAACCTAAAGCGTACGAGGTACTTTATACGGAGTATGTGGAAAAAATCGGAAGAATTGCGAAAACCTATCTTGGAGTAGACGATGTTGAGGATGTTATCCAGGAAGTTTTTATCAGGGTGTATAAAAACATTCGCAAATTTCGAGGGGATTCTGCGTTATCAACTTGGGTGTATCGGATAACAGTTAATGTGTGTAAAGATATGCTTTCCAAAAAACGCAGGCGTCGGGAAATTTTAACGAGTTTTGGCGTGGAAGAGGATGAAAGTAAAACATTACCGGAACCAGTTGAGTACAATCGTCCCTCAGATGAATTTTTGAAAGAAACTTCAGCGGAAGAGATACACAAAGCTATAGATTCTTTGGCAAAAGAAGATCGCCTTTTGATAACGCTTAGAGAGATTGAAAATATGAGCTATGCTGATATATCGGATATTGTTGATAAGCCAATAGGCACGGTGAAAAGTCGTTTACACTATGCTCGAGAAAGGCTCAAAGAAATACTCGAGAAGAATCTTGAAGTGTTGGGGAGAGATCATAATGAAGTGTGAAGATTACAGAGAAAAATACATTCACGAGAATCTAAGCGAAAAAGAGCAAGCTGAGTTCATCGATCACTTGGAAAAATGCGCAGAGTGTCGTGTTTTTGTGGAGAATTACAACCAGATGAAAGAGTTTATTAAAATTCGAACTGAATTTAGATCTTCAAGCAATCTCAAAAACAAGATCGTGTCAAGAGTGAGATTAAGAAATACAACCAAAAGGATTTTTAAGGTTGCTCTTCCTACAGCTGCAGTAGTAGTTTTAGGCACGTTTTACGTGATGAATCCCTTTTCGGCAAGGCATGTTATGTATGAAAAGGTGGCATCAACCGGAATAGAAATGCTCAATTCCAATAATGCGACACCGGCAAATTCTCTATCGAATCTTGATTATCTTGTGAAGATAAAGTATGCGAGTGATCAATTTTGAAGAAATTGCTTAGTTTGTCCATTTTGTTGTTATTAGCGTCGTTTGCCTTTTCATCTTTGATTGATGATATAGTGTCATCTTATGCTTCGCAGGTAATCGAAGGGCATAGGGTAGTCGTTGAACAAGATGGAAGCACAACAAAGATTAGGTATGAAAACATTCTGAGAAACGGCTACAATGAGATTGTTAAAATCGTAGCTCCTCAACGATTCGAGTGGTCTCATATCGGGAAAAAGACGTACATTGTTTTTGGAAATGAAATGAAGCTCTCACCAGCTACCATAGTTGATGCAGAACAAAGCTTTATTAAAGATATTTCCATCGCTTCCACGATTGTGTCCACTTCTACGACTTATTATCATGGAATGAAATCTTGCAAACTCGTCATCAAAACCCCCAACGCCACCTACATTGCGGTGGTTTTAGAACCATCTTTAATTATTGGATATCTGAAAATTGAGCGTAAAAAGGGTAGCATAACGATAGATTATGATCGGATCAACGTTGTTCCGCTTTCGTATTTTAACGCTGTAATTGGAAGGTTCAAGATAATTGAAAAACCCCCTAGCCCGATGGAAATTTACGTTTGGAAGTTGGTGTCAAAGCTTGACAATGTAAATGTCACATCCATATCCATAAACAACATCTCAATCGCGATCGTATCGGGAAAAACGGAATTCAACAAAAGAATAGTTGCGTATGTTTTTCAAAGTGGAGATAATATTTCAACTGGCGATCTTGTAGCGCAGTTTAAATTAAAAGGATTTACAGCTCTTACGATAGAGCGCGATGATGTTAACGTGGTATTGGCTACAAAGATGAAAATGAAACAATTAAAAGAATGGGTCAACACAGTCTTCAAATAAATCACATCCTATAGGATGTGGTGATTTATTTGTCTATTGGCATTCCAAGTGCATCCTCAGTAGCTTGCATCAGTATTTCAGATATGGTGGGATGAGGATGAATGTGCTTGACGAGTTGTTCGAGTGTGTATCCTTCTTGAACTGCTATAACGCCCTCCATTAAAACTTCTGTAGCCATAGGTCCCACAATCGTTATACCGAGAATCTTTCCAGTTTTGTCTGACAGGACTTTGGCAAATCCATCGTTGAATTCAAGTGTTCGTGCACGTCCAAGGGCGCTCATTGGAAAAACACCTTTGGTGTATTCTACACCTTCATGCTTTAAATCATTTTCGCTTTTTCCCGTGGTTGCAATTTCTGGAGTGGTGAAGATAACACTTGGAACCGCACTGTAATCGATTTTAGTCTCTTTGCCACTCATATTCATTACAGCTACAATTCCTTCTCTTGACGCAACATGAGCAAGCATATATTTCCCGTTTATGTCTCCCGCTGCATAAATGCTTTCGAGATTAGTTCGCATATGTTCATTTGTTATCACATTTCCTTTATTGTCAAGCGCCACTCCAAGAGACTTTAGGTCGTCAAAAACGTTAGACTTTCTTCCAACGCTTAACAGAATCTTGTCAAAATTTTTTTCAATTCTCTCATCAGTTTCAAAAATGACTTTATAACCCTCATCTGCCCTATCAACAGATAATGTCTTAGCCTTAGTGTAAATGTCTATTCCGCGCCTTTTAAGCGTATTTGTGAGAGTTTCTGCCACATCTGTGTCCATCGTAGGCAATATGTGATCCATAATTTCCACAATCGTGACTTTACAGTCAAAAGTTGAGAAGAAAGTTGCCATCTCAACCCCTATGACTCCTCCACCTACCACAAGCAAGTTCTTTGGCATCTCATCAAGAGAGAATATCTCATCACTTGTTAAAATCCCTTCAACATTAAAAGGAGAAAACTTTATTGGATGAGAACCCTGCGAGAGAAGTAGATTTTTGAACTCTACAGTTTTATCGCCAACACGGGCGCTGTGAAGATTTTTTATCACAGCATGAGCGTTGAAAAATTCAACGTGATTTTTCTTAAGAAGAAACTCTATACCCTTCCTATTGCGCATGACAATGCGGTTAGTGCGAGCTTTAATTTTTTTCATGTCTATTGATACATTTTCTACAGAAATTCCAAATTTTTTAGCGCCTTTGATTTTGTCGAAAAGTTCAGATGATGCGAGCCACGCTTTTGTCGGGATACAACCAACATTTGTACACGTTCCGCCCCAGAATTTTTCCTCAGCGATGGCAACCTTCATGTTTAGCTGTGAAGCCCTTATGGCGGCAACATAGCCCGCAGGCCCACCTCCAACTACAAAGAGATCATAGATCATTCTTAACTCCTCCAGCTCTTTCATACTTTAATTGTGAATATTATAACTCATATCGTGAGCAAACTTTACAAACTAATTCAAACCTTTAAGGAAAGAGATCTTTTCACATTTTACCTAAAGCCTTTATCATCTTAAAGAATTCTTGCACTATGGCTGGATCGAATTGTTTCCCGGCATTTTTCTCTATTTCTTCCAAGGCGCTTTTTTTGTTCATGGCTTTTCTGTAAGCCCTGTCGCTCGTCATCGCGTCAAAAGCATCGCATACGGCCATTATTCTTGACTCTAAAGGTATCTCCTCACTCTTCAATCCATCCGGATATCCCATACCATCCCATCTTTCATGGTGATAACGAACTATTGATGCTATTTCTTTCAGATTTGCTCCTTCTTCGATCAATTCAGCACCAATTATTGGATGTTTTTTCACTTCACCGTATTCCTCGTCCGTGAGGCTACCATTTTTATCCAATATTGACCTTGGTACGAATACTTTTCCAATGTCGTGAAGCAAACCGGCTTGGTAAATCCTTTTTTGTTCTCTTTCACTCAAACCAAGCCTTTTTGCCAAATTCATGGAACATCTGGCAACATTTTCGGAATGCCCCTTTGTGTACCCATGAAACTTCTCAAGCGCCTTAACCATAACAAAAATGAGTCTGCTTTGAAGTTCCTCGTGAGATCTAAGATATCTTCTAGCTACATAAAAAGCAGAAGCTATTTTGGCAAAATTATCGATCATTTTCAAATCCTCATCCGAGAAGGACTCTTCACTTTCTTTTGGAATATCAACGGTTATGTAACCCATGATTTCATCCGAAAATTTCATGGGTGCGATCAAAGTTTGCTTGATCGGCTTGGTGGCCTTCTTTAATTGTTCAAATGTTTTAGACGGTAGCAACCCCCTTTTTTCTTTTAGAATATTGGGTACTATTTGACTTTCGTCGGAAAAGTAAGCGTATTCTAATTTTAAGGGAAGGCTCTTTAGAATTTCCATATCATGACCTCTGGATGCTACAAAGTTCCAGTTTTCTCCCTCTAAGATGGAAACACTCCCATATTTTGCTTGAGGAATAAGTTCTAAAGTTTTATCCAGCACTTGATTAAAAAACTCTTCTCCTCTCACATCTACCATATCTAATTGAGAAAGCAAAGCTGACACGCTCTGGAACCGGGTATTGGCCGCCTCTAAAGTTGTGTAAGCTTTTTCCAACTCCTCGTTCATAGCGTTTATTTCTTCGTTGGAGGCGTTTAATTCTTCGTTGGTAACGTGCAACTCCTTGTTCTTCTTTCTGAGTTCTTCTGTTCTTTTTTTGACCAATTTTCTTAAGACAAAGATGTTGGCGATAAGCACCAAAAATGCGGCGATAGATATGTAAATGAGATAAAACACCCATTTGGGAATCACAAATCTTGAAGGCGCATATCCAAGATACTTGTCTATGGATGTGTAGAGAACTGATTTCGGATTCATTTTCATCTTTTTTACATACTTATCTATTATTGGAGCGACGATCTTCGCAATAAGGCTCTCTTTTGAGAAAGCAAACCTTTCTTCAATTGGAGAGAATATTATGGGAGTCTCTTTCAAATCGTACTTGAATTTGTTGGCATCACCGAAAATTCTGTCTACAACACCAGCATTTATTTTTCTTTCTTTAAGTGCTTTAAATATATCAGAATAGGTGTTAAATTCCACGAACTTAACGTGTACACCGAGATGATCCAAAAAGTATTTAAAGCCAAACTTTCCAACGTAGAACACATCTGATTTCAAAACACCTACGCGCTTGTTATTCAAATCGAACGGAGTGTTTATGTTGCTTCCATATGGTGCATAAACCTGTGCCCAATTTGACAAAAGATATTCACTACTAAAATTATATGTTTTGGCTCTTGCCTCTGTATAAGCTATGGAACAAACGGCGTCTATTTTTGCACTCTTTAAATCTTTTAAAAGAGTAAAAAAGGGCGCGTAGGTGTAATCAATAGTCCATCCTTCTTTTTTAGCTATATAGTTTAAAATGTCTGGAAATATGCCTTGAGCTTGCCCATTTTTGTAAAATGAAAGAGGCGGGTTTGAATATACTCCCACTTTAATTGTTAATGCCAGCATAGATGTAACGAAGAGTGTTGAAAGTACCCATAGCACAACGAATTGTCTTTTCACGTTACTGCTTCCTCTTATTACATTTTGTAAGTATCGACGATCTTTTTCAAACTTTGAACCTTTTCCCTCACATTCTTAACGGCGGACGCAATTTCCTCAGCCGCAGCATTTGTTTCTTCGGCAGAGGCAGATATTTCCTCACTTGATGCAGATATATCTGTAGCTGTTTGAGCATTGCTGGTCATCGCCTTAGCCACCTCATCCATTGAGGCAGTCTGTTCTTGAACTGCAGCGGCTATTCTTTCCATCATTTGAGTGATCTTATCTATTCTTGAAATTATCTCTTTTAGTTTCTCGCTTGCTTCATCTGCGAGTTTTGAACCCTTCTCTGCGCTTGATTTAATCTTATCAGAAACTTTTAACGAATCCTTTGCAACGTTGTTCACAGATTCGACAACTTTTTCTACTCTGGCAGCTGCCTGCTTACTGTCTTCAGCGAGATTTCTTATTTCATCTGCAACTACGGCGAATCCTTTTCCAGCTTCTCCCGCTCTGGCAGCTTCTATGGAAGCGTTTAGTGCAAGTAAGTTGGTTTGCTCGGCTATTGATGTTACAGTGATGACGAAATTGGATATTTCTTTCGCACCCATATTGAAGTTTTCAACGACTCTTTGAATGTCTTTGACCACATCAGAGATATCTTTCATGGCATTTATAACTTCTTCTATGCTCTTTCCACCTTCTTTAGCAAGTTTTGCACTCTCTTCACCAAATTGAGATGCTTCCTGAGAATTGTCTGCGACTGATTTTATAGTGGATGCCATCTCCTCCGCACTGGCTGTGACTTCTTGGGTAGCAGCTGAGACATCCTGCATTTTTTTTGCAATATCTGTCACGGCTATTGTTGCCTCGTTCATACCTTGCGATACCGATTCCACCGATGAGGTGATGCTGTCCATCTCATCAGAAACTTCATTAGCACTCTGATGAACATTTTTCATGTTGTTTTTCAAATGAACAGTAGCCTTTCTGAACGCTTCGAATAGTTTAGATATTTCATCCTTTCCTTGCTTTTCTTTAAATTCGAAAGTTAGATCATTGTCCTGAAGTTTTTGCGCCGCTTCCATTAAAGGTCTAAGATTTGCAAGCATAGCTCTTACGATCAACAAGGCAACAATGATGGAAATTGCGAGCACAACAAGAGGAACATAAAGCTGAAGGAGTAATACAGTTCCGATGGATCTCTTGGTATCACTTCCAACATTTTTCATGTCGTTTTCCGCGATTTTCGCCATATTTTGAGCTGTTGCTACTATCTGATTAGTTGATTTTACCATTTTATTTTCTTTGACAGTTAGATTTTTGGTCCCACTTTGTACCGCTTTATCCATTTCAGATGCCTGAGATTCAAGAGAGGAAATGGAAGCCTCCATCGTTTTTAAATACTTCGCATACTTAGCGAGAGATAGCTTGTTGAGCTCTTCAACATTCGATTTTAAATAGCTTATGGACTGAATCAACTTGTCCTTATCTTCACTTGATTTCGTGGCAATGTAAGAAAAAACATTTTCTTCAATCCTTAAAGCCCCTATATGGATGTTCTTTGAAGTTATCAGAGCCTCCGAGTAAACATCCACCATGTTATGAACTTTTGCACTGACATTATTCAGTTGGAAATAGATAAACATGCCGACTCCCCACAGAATCACGATCGGGATAACAACAAGCAAGATGATTTTGGTTCTCATACTCATATTCCATTTCCCCCTTTGTATGAATTTTACACAAGTTTATTGTGTAAAGTTTTATAATATCGAAAGGGCGGTGATTATATGAAAGAAGTTAGGCCTATTCGAGACAAAAAGAAGATTAAGGCCATTAAAACTTTGATGGAGGAACGAGGGGCTTACAGAGACCTCTTACTATTTGTGTTAGGCATAAATACAGGGCTTCGTATTTCGGATCTTTTGTCAATGAAGTGGTCTCTATTTCTCGATCGATTTGGAACGATTGAAAAAGTAAACTCGAGGATAACTATTAAGGAGCAAAAAACAGGCAAAACAAAAATATTTATCATGAACAAATCGATCCATCATGCGGTAGAAAGATACCTCAACACACTCAAAAACGTTTCAAGAGACGATTACATTTTTACGCCTCGCAACCACAAAAAAGGTCGCTCGCGTTCTATAACACGTCAATACGTATGGCTTTTACTCAACAAATACGCAAAGATGGTTGGAATAGACGAAAGTATCGGAACCCATACACTCCGTAAAACATTTGGGTATCAATTATACAAAAAAGGGGTGTCCGTGGAATACATACAAAAAATGTTAAATCATTCAAGTTCATCTACAACATTGCGCTATATCGGTATAACACAAGAACAACTTGATGAAATATACATAGACCTAAATTTGTAACCATATTGTGTGTGAATTTTACAAGACGATTCAAATTTTTAAGGAAACTCAGATTGTGCACAAACGTTACAAGATAATCCAAAACTATAAAAAAGAGGTTTTTCACATCCCCCTCGAAGTTTTCATCAAGACATATGAGCTCGCCATCTGAAGGAAGGATTAATAATTCTCACTCAAGTGAGAAGACTTAAAGAGACAGATCGTGTTAAAGAGGCCAAAATATAGAATTGACAAAATCATCAATTTGTGACACAATAAACTTGTGTAAAGAACCTTTGTGTAAAATGATAAAAAACATGGTAAAAAAGTGTGTCTTGAGTTACAACTTTTATTTTTAATAGAATGCACATATTTTTGCATGAATAAATGGTAAGATAAAGTTTACGTTCAAAACGTAAAAAATCATATCAAGAAAAGGGGGATTTATCTTGAGTAACTTGAAATTGACTGTCAAAGTCTTAGTGCTCATCGCAATTGTTAGCATTGCACCAATAGTTTTTTTTGTAATTTATTCCGATCTAACTGCAAAGGGAGCTATCATGAAAGAAACGGAGAGGGGATTGAGTGCAACTTTCAAAGGCAGATATGATTATGTCACGGAATATTTTGCCAAATACCAATTACTCGAAGCATCTCTCGCAAATGATGCGAGTGTAAAAGGCATGTACGAAGACAAAAATGGCGAAGTGGCATTGGCGATCAAAACCTTTGATGATTTGAGAAAGGCATATCCTAATATTGAAGGTATCTTTGTGATCCTTAAAAGCGGCAAAACGTATACCTCGCCATCAAACTTCAAAATCGCGTCGTCTGAACTGTATCAAGAAGTGTTGAGTGCAAATTCACTTGTGATCAAAAATGAAGTCGATTCTCAAAAGCACACGGACACAGTGATTTTTTCAGAAAAGATAATGGATTTTTCTGGAAAAATGATCGGTGTTGCTGGATTTTATCTTAATCCAGTCGATCTCACGGGTAAAATTTCAAGCTTTAAATATGGAGAAAATGGCCTGCTTTTTGTCGCGGAACCAAACGGTACTGTATCTTTGGCAAGCGTTGAGAAAAAGATCGGAGAGAATTTAAGTCAATTCAACTGGTGGCAAACGGTAAAAGATAAAAACAGCGGCAATTTCTACTACACGTACAATGGACAAAAAAAGTATGGAATATTCAAAACTCTACCAACCGGTGATAAGTTAATCATATCAGTTAGAATGAGTGATGTCATGGCCGACGCGAGCAAAGCTTCTCTTATTCTGATCATCGTGGGAACCATTATAGGGGCTGCCGCAGTCGTTTTTGGGATTCTCGCGGCCATCTATTGGTTTGTGAACCCCATAAAAGCGCTTATACCTCCTCTTAACGCAGTGGCTGCAGGCAATCTCAGAGTGAAAATTCCAACTAAAGGTAAAGACGAAATAGCCGAAATAGGTAAAGCACTTGACGAAACTGTCAAATCACTTCGAAACACCGTTTTTAACATAGTGAAACATTCCAAGAATGTGTCAAGCGAGTCCCAGCAGCTTTCTTCCACAGCAGAAGAAGTATCAGCAACTGTCGAAGAAGCGACCAGTTTAATTGACGGAGTAAATTCCGAAATTCAAAATGTTTCTGCCTCTGTACAAGAAACCTCTGCATCGACTGAAGAAGTGGCGAGCGCCGCTCAAAACGTTTCTAACTCCATTCAGGAAATATCAGATCAAGCGCAGGAAATCTCGTCTGGCGCGGAAAAAGGAAATGAACTGCTTGAAAGTATGAAGGAAAGGTTTAGAGAAGTAAACGAAGCAAGCAAAGCCAATTCAGAGCAAATAAAATCGCTTGCAGATTCCACTCAGAATATAGGTCAAATAGTTGAGGAAATTAACAAGATAGCTGAACAGACAAATCTTCTCGCACTCAACGCCGCAATAGAAGCTGCGAGGGCCGGAGAAGCCGGGAAAGGATTTGCCGTAGTTGCAGATGAGATAAGAAATCTGGCTGAAAATTCCAAATTGTCAACGCAAAAAATAGCAAACATTTTAGAAGCGATAGTGGATAAGTCCGAAAAAGTTTCTCTGGAGACCGAGAAAAGTGTAGGAACAATTGAAAAAGCATCAGAAGAGATTGAAGGAGTTTCCAAAGAGATTTCTGGCATACTTGGGCAGATAAAAGGTATTATGACCAAAATCGAATCGGTAGCTGCGGCATCGGAAGAAGCAGGCGCAAGTGCTGAAGAAATAGCAAGTGCGATGGGTACAGCTGCAAAGATGGTTGCGGGTATAGCTGATAAAATCGAATCGATTTCGAGTGGAATTAAACAAAGTGCTGAGGCGTCACAGAATCTGGCAAAGCTTTCAGAAGAGCTAAATAGTGTAGCAGAAGAAATGGATAATGTTGTGAATTCTTTCAAAATGTAAAGAAGAGTTTTAAATAGTTTATGCCACCGGAGGTCCATTAAGGGTCACGGTGGTATTTTTATGGTTCGAGCGCAGATGATATAATTCAATGAGGTGATGAATGTGAGAGAAGAAAAAGTTAACGTGGCTGTAATAGGAGGGGTGGCTGCTGGGACAAGTGCTGCCGCAGCCGCGGTAAGAAAAAAGAATGATCTCAAGGTGGTTTTATTTGAGAAGGATAGATTTATCTCCTACGGCGGATGTGGGATTCCATATTACGTTGAAGGAATTACTAAAAGTTATAAGGATCTCATCATATTCATACCGGAAGCTTTTAGAAAAAGTAAGGGAGTAGATGTAAGAACTCTTCATGAAGTTACATCAATAGATCCAGCAAATAAAACTTTAAGTGTGAAAAATTTGGAATCTCTTGAAGAAAGCTATGTGCATTTTGATAAATTGATCATTTCCACAGGCGCTCGTTCTTTTATTCCATCAATAGATGGCTTGGAAATCGACGATAGGGTCTTTAGCATTAGAACACTTGGAGATGCCATAAGACTTAAGAAGTTCATTAAAAATAGCGCTCCAAAGGATGCAGTTATCTTGGGCGGGGGATACATAGGGCTGGAAATGGCTGAAGCTATTGCAGCCAATGGAATAAGCGTAGTGATCGTTGAAATGATGAATCATGTGATGCCAAAAGCTGATCCTCCAATGAGTGAATTTATAGAGGAAGAATTAAATAAAAACCATGTTAAAGTTATGACTTCTACACAGCTCAAATTTGTTGAAGGTGGGGAAAAATCTGTACGCTTGAGTACAACAAATGGAATAATAGAAACAGATATGTTGATTGTGGCTGTAGGCATAACGCCTGAAGTAGAACTTGCCAAATCGTGTGGTATTAGGCTGGGAGTTCAAAACGCTGTATCAGTTGATTCGAAAATGAGAACAAACTTTGAAGGTATTTATTCGTGTGGTGATTGTGCTACAACTCAGAATAGGCTGACAGGCGAAGAAGTTTACGTACCACTTGGAACAACTGCAAACAAAATGGGAAGGATAGCCGGGAAAAATGCTGCTGGAGGTTTTGAGGAGTTCAAGGGAGTTCTTGGAACGACTGTTACCAAAATTTTCGACCTTGAATATGCCAGAACTGGCTTGACTTATGAGGAAGCTTCAAAGCATTTCAAAGCTGGAATGGCACTTGTACATTCAAGATCCAAGGCACATTATTATCCAGGTAGCGCTCCCGTTCACGTGATGCTCATTTATGAGCGTGGAACTGGGAAGATTCTTGGAGCTCAAATGACTGGTTCTAACATTTCCAAACGCATAGACGTGCTCTCATCTGCCATAACAACTAGCATGGATCTTGAGACTTTGTCGAGTTTGGATCTTTCATATGCTCCACCTTTTGCACCAGTTTGGGATCCCATATTGGTTGCCGCAAATGTGGCTAAAAAGGAGGCTTAATTGTGATAGCTATTGTCAGCGATCATGGGCGTGATGAACTTTTCTCAGAGATCGTAAGTGCCAAACTCATGTCTCTTGCTCCTGATCAGAAAGTGGTAAGGATTTTCGATCCGATAAATGTTGGTGACGTTTACACAGCTTCAGATGTACTTGAACGTTTTGCTTTTCACATGGAGAAAGATACAGTTTTTCTTGCCTGTGTTAATAGTTTTAATGAAAGTTCGCATGTACCAATTGCGATGATCACAAAAGATGGAAAAATCTTTGTTGGTTTTGACAATGGTGTATTCACTTCGGTAATAGAAAGATTCGGAATTCACCAGATAAGACAAATAGATATGCCAAGGGGATTCTCTCCTTCTTTTATGCGAACCACGATGGATATCCTCGTTCCAATAACCGTGAAACTCGCAGCAGGAATGGACTTTGGAAAAGTTGGAGATCTGTACATGACGTATTATAGCTTAAAACACAAGCAAGCTCGAGTGGTGGGAAATGGCGCTATTGAAGGAGAAGTTGCTTTTATAAACGGTTTGGGATGTGTAGAAACAAACGTACCTCTTGAGTTTTTGAATCGTATTGGCGTGGAAATGGGTGATCAAATCAAAGTAAACAAAAAAGCTGCACTTGTTGGCTTTGATGAGCGGGACGGAGGAGATGGAGAACTTGTGATACGTGAAGGAATTGGGGGATATGTTGAGATTTTCTCAAGGGGCATTAAAGCAGTTGATCTCCTGAAACTTCGTGCGAAGGCAGAAATTAGATTGGAGGTTTAAACATGGCAAATGTTGCGATCGTAACAGGAGGAAGTAGAGGAATAGGATTCGCCATAGTTCAAAAATTGTTAGAAGATGGCTACACTGTTGTTGCGACTTATGTTCATTCACTTGGGAAGTTGGAAGGAACAAACGCGCATGCGATTAAAGCAGATGTTAGGCATCTATCTGATGTCGATGCAACTGTAAAAACAGCAAGAGAGCTTGGGACGATCAAAGCTTTGGTAAACAATGCCGGCGTAGTGGCGGATGATCTTCTTCTTCGAATGAAAGATGACGAGTGGTCAAGGGTCATAGATGTTAACCTTACGGGAACTTTTCAAATGACACGTGCAGTGATACACGACATGCTTAAGAACAAAGGTGCGATCGTCAACATCGCCTCCATAGTAGGGCTCGTAGGTTCAGTGGGACAATCAAATTACGCCGCTTCAAAAGGTGGAATCATAGCTTTTACAAAGAGTGTAGCTAAAGAGTATGCCAAGAAAAAAGTCCGAATTAACGCTGTAGCTCCGGGATTCATAGAAACTGATATGACTTCGGGATTAGATGAAGTCCACAAATCTCAATATTTGCAAATGATTCCACTTGGAAGATACGGGAAACCAGAAGAAGTTGCTAAAGTTGTGAGCTTTCTGATTTCAGATGCAGCTTCATATGTGACGGGACAAGTTATTAATGTAGATGGCGGAATGGTGATGTAAACAAGTGAGACTATGGCCTTTTTCTAAAGCCGAAAGTCACACATCCGTGGGGATAAAGACGCTTGTTTTTTCGATTTCACTTGTTGTAGCGGTGGAATTCTTCATCTATATTGCGTTTTTCCCTCCTTCCCTTGTTTATTGGATAATCATTGCTGCGCTTGATTTTGTCGTATATTTCGTCTCGGCTATTTTTGTTTTTCAATTTCTTGATAGGCCGTTAATATCCCTTATGAACCGTGTAAGACGCACAATTCTTACACTGAAACCAGCACGAGTGTTTGGACTGACCGGTGAACTGGGTGATATTCTTAAAGAAGTGGACAGACTTGCTGAGACTTTGAACAGAGAGCGTGGCGGACTTTTAGAAACATATAACGAATATAAAAACATAGTCGAATCTTTGGAAGAGGGACTTATCATTGCAATGGATACAGGGGAGATTCTTATGATGAACGGGGGAGCGGAAAAGATATTTTCGACTCGCAGATCCGAATGGAAAAACAAAAAATTCAACGATTTCTTAAGATTTTACGGCATAATCTTTGACGAAACAAAAAGGGTTATTCTGGCAAAAAAAATCGGGAAACGACTTGTGGTTCGTGAAGTGCCCATGGAACTATCCAATAAGTTTGCCACGCTTTATGTCTTAAATGATGTTACCGAGGTTTCGAATCTTGAAAATGCTCTAACGCGGGCTGAAAATCTTGCTCTTTTGGGGAAAATGACCGCTTCAGTTGCTCATGAGATAAAAACTCCTATAGCTTCTCTCAAACTCTCTGTTCAGCTTTTGAAACGCCAGCTTGGTAATGTAGATCCAGACGTGGCTGAAACACTCGAAGTTTTGGATAAAGAAGTTAGACGTGTTGAAGAAAGATCCAGAGGATTTCTTGAGTTTTCGAATCCTCACTTTGAGCTTAAACCCATAAATATTGTGGATGTGGTGAAGGAATCTGTGAAATTAGCTAGGATACGTGCTCGAGATCGCAAAATTGAAATTGAGCTGAATCAAGAAGAAGAAACGATACCAGTACTTGGAGATGTAAACGCACTGAATTCTGCTTTTTTAAATGTGCTCGTGAATGGAATGGATGCTTGTAAGGAAAAAGGAAAAATCGAGGTGAAAGTTAGGAAAGATTCGAACAGTGCTCTTCTAACCTTCGCGGATAATGGCATTGGGATACCTCCGGATTCCGTTGATTATGTTTTCGAACCGTTTTTCACTCTCAAAAGAGGAGGAACAGGCTTGGGAATGAGTATAGTTAAGAGAGTCATAAACTCTCATGGTGGTAAAGTTAATGTGAAAAGCGTAGAAGGTGAAGGAACCGTCGTGGAAATGCAAATTCCAATAGTTGGTGATGAAGATGGCTGAGATACTTGTTGTCGAAGACGATGAAAGCTTAAATCAATTGATATGTAAAGCTTTAAAAATAGAGAAGTACAAAGTAAAAGGTGTGAAAACTATTGCTGATGCTTTGAAATCCATACGTGAAAGCGATTATGACCTTGTTATTCTGGATATTATGCTTCCAGATGGTAATGGGATGGACATTATGGAAAAATTACTTGAGAGATCAGCAGTCATCGTCATCAGTGCACATGGGGACATAAATGTTGCGGTTAAAGCTGTACAAATGGGAGCTTTCAATTTCATGCCTAAACCTTTTGAGCTTGCTAGTCTCACAACTGAAGTTGGCCGTGCTTTGGAAAGCCGTGCTCTTAAGATCGAAAACCTTTCTTTAAAATTGCCGACGAAATTGGTGGGTGAAAGTCCAGCAATGAGGAAGCTGAGAGACGAGATTAAAACTATCGCTTCGAGAAATATCACCGTTCTCATAGAAGGAGAATCCGGAACAGGCAAAGAGCTGGTAGCACGATCCATATGGGAGCTAAGCGACCGATCAAAAGGTCCTTTCGTGGCGGTGAATTGTGGAGCGATACCGTCGGATCTTTTTGAATCTGAACTCTTTGGATATGAAAAGGGTGCCTTTACTGGTGCAACAAAATCAAAACCCGGGAAATTTGAACTTGCGGATAAAGGCGTGCTTTTTTTGGACGAAATCGGTGATCTTCCTAAGGCAGTACAAGTTAAACTGTTAAGAGTGCTCGAAACTTCAGAAATAGAAAGGCTTGGAGGCGTTAAGTCGAATCAAGTGGATGTTCGTGTGATATCTGCTACTAATAAAGGACTTGAAGAAGAAGTTGAAAGTGGGAACTTCAGGGAAGATCTTTATTACAGAATTAATGTAGTTAAGATAGAAGTACCTCCTCTTAGAGAGAGAACTGAAGATATCTCCATGCTTGTCGATCACTTTTCGCGAATTTTTGCGAATCAAATGGGGATGAAATTTAAGCCCTTCACCGAAAGAGCCGTAGAAGTTTTAAAAGAATATCCTTTCCCTGGTAATGTACGTGAGCTTCAAAACATAGTGAGATCTGCGATAGTTTTTTCAAAAAACGACAAGGTAGATGTGAATGACCTTCCTCCCAAGGTTATGGGATCTAAAACAAGTCATATTCAAATACCCATTGGCATGAAATTGGAAGATGCGGAAAGGCTTTTAATAGAAGCTACTCTTGAGCATTTCAATGGAAACAAAACTCAAAGTGCCAAGGTTCTTGGCATTGGATTGAGTACCTTGCACAACAAGTTGAATCAATGGAGGGAAGAAAGTGCAGAAAAAGATTGACGTTTTAGACAAAGGTTTTGTTGAATTGATCGACATTTTCGGAAGTGATAAAGCTGCTATAAGGGCTGCAAGGATATCGTATATGTCTGAATCAAGTCCTGAGGGAGATAAGAATCTCATAAAAATTTTAATGATGAACGGACATGAATCCCCATTTGAACATATCGTCTTTACTTTTTACGTGAAAGCTCCAATATTTGTGGCAAGACAATGGTTTCGACATAGAATTGGTTCATTTTCTGAGCGTTCAGGCCGTTTTACAGAGTTTGAAGAGGAATTCTATCTTCCAGACAAGGTGAGAGCCGGCGAGAGTGTAGAGATTATGAGAAGTGCCATGCACGATGCTTTTGAAACTTACAAAATTCTTCTAAGATCTGGAGTAAAGCGCGAAGTGGCGCGTATGGTACTCCCCATGAGCCTGTACACTCAATGGTACTGGACTGTTAATGCGCGAAGTCTCATGAATTTTCTAAATCTTCGCGCTGATAAACATGCGCAGTACGAAATTAGGAAATATGCGATGGCGATTGCAAAATTCTTCAATGAAAATTGTCCGTTGACGTACGAGTCTTTTATTCGCTATGCATACAAAGGAAATGTTTTGGAGGTGTGACGATGATCGTACTGGCTCATAGAGGATATTCTGGAATGTATCCAGAAAACACCGTCTTAGCTTTCGAAAAAGCTATCGATTACGGAGCAGATGGTGTAGAATTGGATGTACATCTCACAAAAGACGGCAAAATGGTTGTGTGCCATGATGAAAGTTTGTACCGCACGTACAACAAACATATAAATATAAAGGAAGCAACTTTTGATGAGATCGAAAGGCATAATTCCATGGGTCAAAAAATGCCTACTCTTGATGAAGTATTTCAAGTGCTACCTTTAGACTCGATCATTAACATCGAATTGAAAACGAACGTTGTATCTTATCCTTCTCTTGTGGAAAAAGTTCTGGAACTTACCAATCGAAATAATCCGGAAAGGGTTTGGTTTTCATCTTTCAATCACTCAACTCTTGTGCACGTGAGAGAAATGGATGAAAATGCGAAAATAGGAATGCTTTTTGGCGAGGAGCATGCGAAGAATTTAAAAGCTTGCATGGAACTCAGTTTGAAAATCAAGACTTTTTCCTATAACATACCCATTGTCGCTGCGAATTTTGAAGGTTTTGATAATTTTCTTGAATTTGCCCGAAAACATGGAATAAAAATAGTATTTTGGGATGTCAACACAAAAATGGATATGGAATTTGCCAAAAAACATGGTGCGCATGCGATCATAACCAATGAAGTTGAACGCGCAACAGCGTTCTTCAAAAGGGATCAAAAGGCATGAACCCCGAATTACTTTCTCGCATACTTAAGTTGCTTGGACTAAAAGAAACGCCCTTATTCCCTCACTATTTTGAATGGGCATTGACTCACAGTTCGTATGCTAACGAAAAGGGAACAGCCTCATACGAGCGTTTGGAATTTCTCGGAGACTCTATTGTTGGATTTGTCATAGCTCATCGAACTTTTGAGCTTTTCGCCCACATGCCAGAAGGAGAAATGGCTAAAATAAAAGCAGTAGTTGGAAGCGAACCAGTATTATCTGACGTGAGCAAAGAGATCGGTCTTTCCAATATGATCCTTACGGGTAAGAGTTTAGAATCGGCATCTGAAGAGGATATGGAATCTATTTTTGCAGACGTTTTTGAATCAACGGTAGCTGCCGTTTTTCTAAATTACGGATTTGAAGTTGCTTACACTCTTGTTTCAAAACTTCTCACAGAAAAAATAAAAGCTGTCGCTGAGAGAAGGCTCTTTTTCGATTATAAAACCGATCTTCAAGAGTACACTCAAGAACATTTTGGCGTTTTGCCGGAATACATATTGATTGATGAAAGAGGCCCTGCGCATAAAAAAACTTACACATTTGAGGTAAAAATTGAGGGAGTCTCTTACGGACGTGGAAACGGTCGCTCCAAGAAATCTGCTGAACAAATGGCAGCAAAGATAGCTCTTAGGAGGCTTAAAGGGCTTTGAAAGTTGTTCCGATCTTTTTTCCAAATGCAGGATGCCAGTATAGGTGCGTCTTTTGCAATGAATGGATGGCGACAATGAAATCCTTTCCCAAATCTGTGACAGATGAGATTTACAAAGCGTACAAATTCTATCACGGAGATGAGAATTCCGAGCTTGCACTTTACGGTGGTACTTTTACTGCTATTGAAAATTGGAGAGATATATTGGAGAAATCACACAAATGTGTTAAGAAATTGGGAATGAGAGGTATAAGGCTGTCTACACGTCCGGATGAGATAAAAGACGTGGATTTTTTGAAAGCCAATGGTGTAGTAAGTGTTGAGATTGGAGCACAGTCGATGTGCCAAGATGTCTTAAATGCTTCAAGGCGAAGACATACTGCTGAAGATGTTCAAAAAGCCGTGAAAATGTTGAAAAACGCTGGCATTAAGGTTTCCGTTCATCTCATGACTGCCCTTCCTAAGGATACCAAATCCAAGTCCCTTTTCTCATCCTTCGAAGTTGCGAGTTTAATGCCAAATGGCGTGCGTATTCATCCTACTCTTGTTTTAAAAAATACAGAGTTGGAACAAAAGTACTTGAACGGTTACTATGTTCCACAATCTCTTAAAGAGGCTTTAGATTGGGTCTCTGACATGATAGCTGTCTTTTTGAATGGTAAAATACTTATCGAAAGAATCGGAATGTATCAAGATGCAGAAACCTTAAAAAATGTTGTTGGGGGTCCATTTCACCCAGCTTTTGGTGAAATGGCAAGATCTATGCTTTATAGGAAATATTTGATCTTAACTGAAGCCAAAAGAGTTTTTGGGCCTCCGCGTTTAAGATCCCAAATCATTGGAAGAAATCGTGATCTCGAGCTGGAGTTCTTACCATCTGATCGAATTATAGTTGAGGGAAAAGCTGGTAAGATTGCTTTTGACGAATGGCTTTTGAAGTACGTTCATTCACTTAAGGAGATGGCCCGATGCGACTTGTGAAATTAGAACTTAGCGGATTTAAGTCATTTGGCACAACAGCAAGTTTTGAAATTCCAAAAGGCATAACCTGTATTGTTGGGCCAAATGGTTCTGGCAAGTCTAACGTGGTAGATGCTGTGAGATGGCTTTTTGGTGAAAGAGCCAATACTCGTTTAAGAATGTCTACAAGTGCAGATGTGCTTTATGCTGGATCTCCCAACATTAAGCGAGCCGAAAAGGCGTCTGTCAAGGCTTTCTTCTCTGATGGTTCTCGAGAAATAGTTGTTGAAAGAGTGTACAACGCGGAGGGCAAAAACACGTATTTCTTGAATGGTTCTCCTTCAAGATTAAAAGACATTTCCAAGATTTTCATGGGAACTGGCACAGGTCGGGATCTTTATTCCATCGTTGGCCAAGGTGAGATCTCTCAGCTGGTCAATTCCTCTCCTGAGCAAATAAAAACACTTGTTGAGGAAGCGGCGGGCGTTGCGGTCTATAAAGCTCGAAAGTTGGAAACACTTTCAAAGCTTGCTGAAGTGCAAGAAAACTTGAACAGATTGAACGATGTGATTTCAGAGGTAGAGCGAACAATGAGATCCCTTAATCTCAAGTCTAAACGTGCTAAGAGATACAGAGAATATGAGGAAGCACTTAACCTTAGAAAGAGAAAATATTTTGGTCACTTTTTTTCCTTGAATTCTGCTAAATTAAAGGAAGTCGAGGGAGAGATGACCAAGATATCAGAAACTATAGAAACGCTCCAGAAAGAACTTTACGAGTTTGAAATTCAATTCTCTGAATTGAAAGAATTGTCCTCCAGCGTAGAAGAGGAAATAAAAAGATTTGAGAGTGAACTTGAAAAGTATCGTGAACGCGAGAAAACACTGTCTAATTTAAAAGAGATGTATTCCTCTAAACTTTCGAGAGATAGATCGGTTTACGTGGAGCTTGGAACGAAAAAAGATTCGATGAGATCAGAATTGGATAGAAACTTTAAGCGTCTTGAAGAATTAAAAAGATTAATAAACAGTCTCGAAGAAGAAAATAAAAAGTTCTCATCTCAACTTAAGAAACTCGAAAAGATTCATTCTGATAAAACAGAGGAAATCAGTCGGAGTGAAAGGGAACGTACTGAAATTGAAACAAGGATATCCAGATTAACAAAAGAGCGCAACTCTTTGGAAGTGGCAAAAGACAAAGCGATGGAAAGCATTAAAGATCTAACTCAACGCTTTAAGGTTGTCGAATCCCAAATAATTGAAAAAAGAGCGAAGGGTGAAAAACTTCAGAAAGACCTTGACAACGTGACTTCTGAGGAATCACGGGCTATTTCTACACTTGAAAAACACAACAAAAAGCTGAATGAGTTAGACGATAAACGCAAAAAGATTGAAAATGCCATTATGGCACTCAGAAAAAGACGAGATTCTCTTAATTCTGAGAGAATGGAGCTGACCTCCAAGCGAGAGATACTGAAGCGCAATGTTGAAGAATATGCAGGATATTCTAAAGCCGTGAGAACTGTCATGAGTACTCATGTCGATGGGGTAGTAGATGTTGTTGCCAATTTGATTGATGTTCCAAGGGATATAGAAATGGCCGTGTCTGTTCTCCTCGGCGGGCGCGCACAGAATATAGTGGTGGAAAGTTCAGATGCAGCAAAGCAGTGTGTGGAAGTGCTGAAGCGGGCAAATGCTGGTCGAGCGACATTTATACCATTAGATATTGTAGACTTAAGAGAGCCTTCCATGGAAGCTTCCATCATGTCCGCACCTGGTATGATAGGATACGCGTTCAAACTTGTCAGAGCTTCCAAGGGATATGAAAAACTTGTAAATTTTCTCTTTAGAAAAGATTTGATAGTAGAAACTCTTGACCATGCAATTTCACTAAGAAAAATGAAAGATCTTAGAGCAAGAATTGTCAGTTTGGATGGACAGTTAATTGCATCATCCGGAACTATTACAGGCGGGAGTGCCGAACGCACAGATCTCGTTTCACACAGACGCCTTCTTAAAGACATAGAATCAAAGCTCCTAAGAATATCTGCAGAACTGAAAGAAGTGGATGCTAAAATAGCAGACATGGAAGTGAGTAGAGAGATCGCGTTCAAAGAGAAAAATGATTTGGAGCGTGCTCTTCTCAAGGAAAATTTGGCACTTAACAATTCTCGTAATGATCGAGAAGGGTTGCTTGCACAACTTGCGTCTCTTCAAAAAGAGGTGGAAGAACTTGAAAAATTTAAAAAAGATTATACGAGAAGAATTGAAAAGGGCAAAACGATAGTTGATAGCTCCGACAAAAGGATTAAAGAGATCGATCTTGAAACTTCAGAATTGGAGAACAAACTCAAAGGTGATTCAACCGAAAGTTTGCGCAGGCACCAGGAAATAGAAAAATTGCAAGAGGAAATGATCGACTTAAAGATGAAGATCAACTCAGTACTTGAACGCGCTTCTGGGTATCGAAAAGAGTCTTTAAGATTGTCTGATCGCGTTGATGAGATAAATATCGAAGTTTCTGAAACAAATGTGAAGTTAGAAAAGATAGCCAAAGATATAGAACAAACTCAAGAGCGTTTAGGAGCCGTAGAGCGTGATTTGAACTCAGTGCGCCGCGATACTGAGGAGTTGTTTAGACGGTCCAAAAGCTCAAAGGGAAGCAGAAATGAGACTCTCAAAAAGCTTGAAAGTCTCGAAAAAGGGGCCAACAGCAGGCGCAAGAAGTTAGAAAAGCTCAGAGAAAAACTACATGTTCTTGAATTAGAAAAAGTTTCGCTTGATTCCTCTGTCGAAAATTCGCTAAAAGAGTTAATTGAGGCTGGTGGCTCGAAAGATGAGGTACAGACTATAAGTGAAGAAGAACTTCAGGTTCTCGCTTCAGAAATAGAAGAGTACGAACGAAAGATGAAATTTCTTGGTCCAGTTGATCTTTCAGCAATAGAAGAATATGCAACTGTTGAAAAACGGCATAGCGATCTTATGACACAAAAAAGTGATCTTGAAAAATCGTATTCTTCTCTTGAGGACGTGATCAAGCGTACAGATGAGGAAGCCAGATCGCTTTTGATCAAAACTCTTGATAAAATAAACGAGAATTTCAAAAATATGATTTCGATTCTTTTCATGGAGGGAAGTGGATACCTTTCTTTCGTAGGAGAAGGAGATGTTTTAGATTCTCCTGTGGAAATTAACATAAAGCTTCCAGGTAAGCGTGTTCAAAAGCTGTACACACTTTCTGGAGGTGAAAGATCACTCGTTGGGCTTGCACTGATATTTTCGCTTCTTATGATAACTCCGAGTGCTTTTTACATACTCGACGAAGTGGACGCAGCTCTTGATGACTTTAGCACTCAAAGATTTGTGAATTTGCTGAGCGAATACTCGAAAAGCTCAAACTTTTTGATCATGAGTCATAATAAGATCGTTATGGAGAAGGCGGATACACTTTATGGCATTACAATGGTAAACGGCTCTTCTACAGTCATACCAGTTGAACTCTCCGAATTTTCGGAAACAAATGCGGAGGCTTAAAGATGTACGACAGATCTCTTATAAGAAACATATCGATCATTGCACACATAGATCATGGAAAATCCACTTTAGCTGACAGGATACTTGAACTTACTCATACTGTTGAAGTGAGAAAAATGCACGCTCAATATCTCGATACCATGGATATTGAGCAAGAACGTGGCATAACGATAAAGGCACAACCTGTTAAAGTTATGTATGACTCAAAAGATGGTAAGTCTTACGAGCTCAACATCATAGATACACCAGGCCACGTGGACTTTTCCTATGAGGTTTCGAGAAGCCTTGCTGCTTGTGAAGGAGCAGTTTTGCTTGTTGATGCATCTCAGGGAGTTGAAGCACAAACCGTGGCAAATGCTTATCTTGCCATAGAGAACGATCTAGAGATCATCCCAGTTATAAACAAAATAGACATGCCAAACGCAAACATTGAGGAAACAAAAAAAGAACTGTACGACACTCTTGGTATAAAGCCGGAAGAAATTCTTTTGATCAGTGCAAAAACTGGTCAGGGAGTGCCAGAGCTCATGGAAGAGATTGTTCATAGAATACCAGCACCATCTGGTGATGAAAATGCGAAAATGCGTGCTCTTATATTCGACGCGAATTACGATCCTTACAAAGGTGTTGTGGCGCATGTGAAAGTTTTTGAAGGACGAGTTTCCACAGGAGACGTTATTCAGATGATGTCGACTGGTGCGACTCATGAAGTAATAGAAATCGGAATATTCGTCCCAGAAATGATTCCGGTGGACAGCATTTCTGCTGGAGAAGTTGGATATATTGCTGCTTCTATGAGAGAAGCAAATCAAGCGCGTGTGGGTGATACGATAACTCAGGCAAATAATCCAGCTGACAAACCGCTTCCTGGCTACAAAGAAGCGAAACCGGTAGTGTATTCGGGGCTTTATCCAGTTGATCCTAAAGATTATGAAAATCTTCGAAAGGGATTGGAACGCTTTAAGTTAAATGATGCCGCTTTTGCCTACGAACCTGATAACTCATCCGCTTTGGGATTCGGTTTTAGATGTGGTTTTCTTGGCCTTTTACATATGGAAATAGTAATAGAACGTCTTGAACGTGAATTTAACCTTGATGTGATTGCCACAGCCCCAAACGTCGTTTACAAGGTGGTAATGATGAATGGGAAAATTGAACGGATCACAGATCCTGCGAAAATGCCAGATGAAGGAAAGTATGTTGAGATTCGTGAACCTTATGTCGATCTGTCGGTTATAACGCCCACAAGTTCAATGGGAGCAATAGTTGGATTCATTCAAAATGAAAAGCGTGGTGAATTTATATCTACCGACAACGCCGGTAAAGACAGGGTGGCTTTGAATTTTAAGATGCCGATGGCTGAAATGATTTTCGATTTTTTTGATAAGATTAAAGCCATCAGCCATGGATACGCATCAATGGATTACGAGATCTCCGGTTACCGACCATCAAAACTTGTGAAAGTTGGAATTCTTATAAATAAAGAGCCGGTAGAAGCTCTTGGTATAATTGTCCATGAAGAGAAAGCTTACAGAATTGCAAAATCGTTGGTAGAAAAGATAGCTGAACAGATTCCAAGGCACCAATTTGAGATACCGGTTCAAGCTGTTGCGCATGGCAGAATAATCGCTCGTGCTACCGTTAAAGCTTACCGAAAAGACGTGATTGCCAAATGTTATGGAGGAGATATAACAAGAAAAATGAAACTTCTAAAAAAACAAAAAGAGGGGAAGAAAAAAATGAGAATGCTTGGTAATGTGGAAGTTCCAAAAGAAGCTTTTTTATCGATTTTAAGTGTTGGAAAGGAGGACAAAAATTGAAGCTTTCTATCGAACTAAAAATATTGATCGTTCTCTTGGCAGTGGCAGCTGTGATGTGGTTCATATTCTCTTCAGGTGATAACATGAACAAGGTTGTTGTTAGCACGCTCATGTCTGGGCAAAATTGTAACATAGATCATCTGGATCCAATATATACCACTGCATTTGTAACTGCAGGAACATATGGTATATTCAGCAAAAATTTGACACCAAAAGAAATTTCCAAGGTTTTTTGGTACACATATTTTGACCGAAAAATTGTGAACGTTAAGATTCTAAAAAAGTCTTTAATAAACAAAAAAGATTTGAACTCATTTTTCTCAAAGTACGTGTTTGTGAGTTCTAAATCCGCCGAGATATTGAAAAAAGATGGCTATATTAAAGACACTGATTACAAAAAGATAAATTCAACCCTTGACAATTATAATATCGCAACTGTTCAAACGATGCTTTCAACGAGGAAAGGACTCCCGCAATTTTCAGCTTATAAACTGAAAGTCGCCCTTAAATTTGATAACGGAAAGAGTGAAGAGCGTGACATAGTTGTGATGAGGGTAGTTTCATCAGCCACCGGTCAGCCTTACAAATATTTACGATGGGCAATAAGCTGGATTTCATGAAAATATCAGATTTGATAGCTCTTCAACGTGAACTTTCCTCGAAAGTAATGCTGAGAAAATTAGAAAATGTTCCTAGACTCGTTGCAGGATTTGACCTTTCATTTCCGAGCAAGCATATAGCTCTTGCTGTTGGAGTGGTGTTAAAATACCCGGAACTTAAAGTGATAGAGATGAAGTGGATAACAAAAGAAATAGATATTCCGTACATTTCTGGTCTTTTAAGCTTTAGAGAAGGACCAGCGATAGAAAAAGTTTATTCACTTTTGGACAACGATCCTGATCTTCTCTTTTTCGATGGTCAGGGTATTGCACATCCGCGAGGACTTGGTTTGGCTGCGCACATGGCATTAAATCTGAAGAAACCCTCTATTGGGGTAGCAAAATCACATCTTTACGGTTCATACAAAATGCCTGGAGCCATGCGTGGAGGATTTGAATACCTATACGATGGAGATAGAAAAGTGGGTGTAGTCTTGAGAACCAAAAACAATGTGAAGCCCTTGTTCGTCTCCCCTGGTAGTTATGTTGATTTTGAAGACTGCATAGAGTACACGCTTAAAACATGCAAAGGGTATAGATTACCAGAGCCTACACGTATAGCAGATCTTTACACAAAAAAATTGAAAAAAGAGGTGAATTTAGATGAAAAACAGTGATGATAACGTGGAAATCAATGCCAGAGCAATATACGTGGTATCGGTGTTACTTGCACAAATTGTTATTTGGTTGCTGGTCTCGCTATTGGTTTATTCGGAATTCGCGTTGTGGAAGATGTCTATATCCCAAAATGCTTTCAAAATGTTTGTTGTTGCCGTTGTTATGGTCTCTTTGGTATGGCTTTCCATCTTTTTGTTCAAACGTGGAAAGAGAAGAATTTCTGATTTGAATGAAAAGCATGGACGATAGACCTTTGTGCGGACACAACTCTATTAGAGATCGAGACCTTCTGAGTTTTCATCTTTTCCGTCATCGCGAAAATAATTCGGATTTTTTGCTATGACTTTCCCTTTATTGGTAATGCTACGAATATTTGATGGAATCTTTATATCAAAAGATTTAAAGCATTCTATTATGAGATCCATTGGAAGAGAAGTTATCACCCACAGATCTGAAACATCTACGCTTCCTCCCTTTTTAATGGGTGCTTGTTCAATGGCTGATTGAATAGCTTTGACATATTTTTCCATCAAATCTTCTTCCATATCTTTTCATCCTCCTCGAAAAACACCGTCCCGAATTTGATTTGGGCTCTTGGATCAGAGCGGTTGATTCTTTACAAGATATGCTAAATAGCAGCTCAGATTCATCATATCACAATCACAGTGAACTTCATATGATTCAATGTAAATTTTTAAGTATCTCACGAGCAAAATTCAACAAGTGGTTTTTCTCGTTTGGGAGCTTTGAAGTGAGAACACTTTTCCAGATTTCAGTCATTATTATCGATATCTCACGTCCTTTTGCACCAATAAAAATCAACTCTTGAGGTGTAACGGCAAGATCCAATCGCGCATATTTCTCAACGATGTCACTGTTCAGTTTAAAAACTTTTAAAAGAGAAAGAAGACAATTACTCTCTTCCTTAGATATTCTTACGGTCCACCCAAACTTTCTATGCTTCACTTCTTCAGAAAAAATTGTTAGACGTGTTATCCATCTGATCAAGTGCTTAGGTGGAAACACCACATTTATAAACTTGCTAAAGACATCCATTTTCTCCCAAAAAATTGCGGGCCATCTGCAACAAGGATCTAAGATCTCAATGGCATCAATATTTTCTAATGGAACAAAAAGAAGTTTGTCGAGGCCTATTTTCACAGCAACTTTTGCGGCTTTTTGAAAGTACTTTCCCTCTATAAACTTACTCAGCGGAGAAAAGATACGTTCGCGTGCCACTTTATCTATTTCTTTAAGAGCACCTTTCATGGCATCCAGTGTGTTTTGCTCAACGTTGAGATCATATTCAGAAATAAATCTTAAGCCCCTTACAACTCTAACAGGATCCGAGAAAAAACTATCCAAAGGGTTAAAAGATCTGAGAAGACCTGCTTTGAGATCATCCAATCCGCCACACGGATCTACAATCTCTTTGAGAGATATTGTCCCATTTTTTTTCACGGGCAGGGCCATTGAATTGATCGTAAAATCGCGCCGTTCCAAATCTTCGATTAAAGAAGAATAATGTGAAATGTCGTATTTTACACCTTTTGAAAAAAATCCGATCGTTTGACCGTTATTCGATTCAGCAAAAGTTTTTAAGCGGATTCTTTCAAGTGGGGTAGTGGTTATCAAATCATACTCTTTTGGCTCAAGCCCTAATATAAGATCTCGCACTGCTCCACCGACAAGATAGAGATTTTCAAGAGAAAAAATTAAAATTTTGGGTATTCTCTTCAATTTTCTATTTCCATTGCTATTTCTTTTATCATTGCTTCTGCGCTCGCAATATTGGTTGCAAGCGGGATATTATGGACATCGCACACTCTCAGTAAAGCTGAAACGTCAGGTTCATGTGGTTGCGCAGTAAGAGGATCTCTCAGAAAAAACACATAATCTATCTTAGAAGACGCTATCATTGCACCAATTTGAAGATCACCACCCATTGGACCAGAGAGCATTTTATTTATATTCAATTTCAGCTTATCTTCTATGATACTTCCAGTTGTATGGGTTGCGTAAAGTTCACACTTTGAAAGCACTCCTATATTTTCTTTGACGAACATGATCATGTCTATCTTCTTTTTGTCATGTGCTATCAAAGCAACATGCGGTATTCTCATAAAGCCTCCTTTGTCCACTGTCAATCGAATTATAACTTACGTTGTGCGTTAACTTTACAACCTATGAGCATTTAAAAATAAACATCGCTTTTCAAGCGATAAAGGAATTTTTTTCGAAGTCTTACGAGACTTATTCTTTAACGTCATCCTGAACCGACCGTAGACCGTCCCGGACTGACCACAGGGTAGGGTCAAGGACTCTATTCAACGGCTCGTAGGCCGGAATGACATTATGGTCAAAGATTCTGTTAAAGCACACTGCATACCTAACACTTTCCACCGCTATGCGGTCCCCCTTCTCAGCTATCGCTTCGGTCATGGAAGTGGGAAAGACATTGCACACCGTGCAATCCCACTCCTCAAGGAAGGACAACCTTTGCTTTTAGTCCCCTCTATTAAGAGGGATGCCTGAAAAGTGGGGTGTGTTTTATACAAATCACACCACCCTCTATCTTCGATGGCCCACTCATATGTCTTGATGAAAACTTCGAGTAAGATGTAAAATCTCTTTCTTTATAGGTTTGGATCGTCGTGTAATATTCGTGCACAGTCTGAGTTATAAACGTTTTTGCCTTTTGTTTATTTAATTGGATCGGGCACTTTGATTCCCTTGACTATAAGAACAGCTCTCAGTACATTTGGATAATCTGTTATTATTCCATCCACACCTATATTAATGAATTTTACCATATCTTTTGGATCATCAATTGTCCAGGGAACAACTAAAATACCAAGTTTGTGGTATTTCTCAACAAGATCTTTGTTGCAATCTTTGTAATAGGGTGAAACAACAGACGCATTAATTGATTTAACCATTTTTGCCGCGTTGTTATCAAAATTCCATATTTTCAAGCCAGCTGTCCAGTTCGGATCTCTCAAAAGATATTCTCGTGTTAAAGCAACTGTGGTTATCTTTGGATCTATCTTTTTTATGAGTACAAGCGCTTTCCAATCGAAAGATTGGATCATAACTTCATCTTCCATGTTATACTTTTTAACCTCTTTAAGTATGAGATTTACAAATGTTTTTGCATCTACGGTATCTTCAGGCTTGTAGGGAGATATTTTGGTCTCCACGTTCAAAAATATTTTTCTTCCACTCTTTTTTTCATAATTTTTGACTAATTTTAGGACTTGTTCGAAAGTGGGAATCTTTTCACCTGGAACTGGCACTTGATAAGGCCAGTAATAATCTGATCTTGTAGTGCCAACATTATATTGAAGAAGCTCTTTTAGAGTCAAACTATGTATGAGAATAGGGGCGTTTATAAACTTTCCGTTCTTTTTCACTTTTTTGGGATTTAACGCTCGATCGTGGGAAATAACAAGAACTCCATCTTTTGTGACTCCAAGGTCAAGTTCAATAGTTGTAACTCCAACCTCACTAATGGCAAAATTGAAAGCGGCTAATGTGTTCTCAGGTCTCAAGCCTCTACAGCCTCTGTGTCCTTCAAGATCGAAAGGCCACCCAACATCTCTTGGTGTTAAAGAGAAAGCAGTAATGGGGAAAACAAAGGCAATCATGAGAACTAACATTATAAAACGTTTCATGAAAATCCCCCTTTTGGGCGTGTTTTTGCTTAAATACTTTATTCTTTCAATCCCGTTGTTATGATTCCTTGAACGAAGAGTTTTTGTACAGCAAAGAAAAGCAACAATGTTGGTGCAAGAATCATCAAAGTTCCTGCCATTATTACTCCCCAATCATTAGCTGATTCAACGTTCATAAGCATCCTTAGTCCTATTTGAGCAGTTTTCATGTTATCACTATTCGTCACGATCAATGGCCAGAGATACAAGTTCCACGCATACACGAAATTGATGACGGCAACTCCACCAATCGTGGATTTTGAAAGTGGCACAAGTATCTTGAAAAGAAAACCAAATGGCCCGGCTCCATCGATCCTCGCTGCGTCTTCCAATTCTTTGGGTACGGTCATAAAGTGCTGTCGCATTAAGAATGTGGTAGTTGCACTCGCCAAGAAGGGAACCGTAAGAGCCCAGTAAGTATTTATCCAGTGAAGTGATTTCATAACTTGAAATAGCGGTACTATCATTATCATTTCAGCTGGCATGAACAAAGTTATGAAAAGAATTGCAAAAAGTAAGGATGAACCCTTAAACTTAAAATTGGAAAATGCGTAACCGGAAAAGATTCCGAAAATTGTCTTTCCGAGCATTATAACTAACGCCATGATCGTACTGTTGAGCATAAGTCTTCCCATATTAACACTTTGAAACGCTTTAATGTAGTTTTCAAAATAAAATTTGCTGGGGAATATCTTGGGTGGATATGTAAACACTTCTCCGGGAGTTTTAAAGCTCATCGTTAGCGCAAGAAATATTGGCATGAGAATTACAAATGTCACTATTATCAAGGCGATTTCTACTATAATTGTTCTCAGTATCTTTCTTTGTCTTCTTTTCATTGATAGTGCACCGCCCTTTGGGCAAATTTGAAATACAAATACGTGAAGACCGCCATTATGGCAAGAAGGATTATAGACTCCGCAGATGCAAAACCGGTTCTGTAGTTTACGAATCCATCTCTGTAAAGTTTGTATATCAAAGTTGTTGTTGTTCCGCCAGGGCCTCCTTGCGTCATGATATCGATCGTTCCAAAAACCGAGAAGGTAGTGAAAATGATATTCATAATCACCAAATAAAAAGTTACTGGCGAAATCAGTGGAATTGTAATGTTAAAAAGCTTTTTTGCCGCACCTGCGCCATCAATAGTTGCAGCTTCGTAATAACTCTTGGGAATGGACTGTATTCCAGCTAAGAAAAAGATAATGTTAAAACCAAGATTTTTCCATATTGTTGCTATCATTATCGAAACCAATGCCAATGGAAAACTTGTAAGCCATTGAGGCTGTGTGCCAAATAAAATCAAGAATAGATAACTCACGTATCCTGCAGCTGGGCTCAGAAGAAACGCCCAAAGAGTTCCTGCAACCGCTGGAGAAATAGCATAAGGCGCAAAAACCAATGTTCTAAAGATCCCTATACCTGGAACCTTTTCATTCAAAAGCAAAGCAATGAGTAAAGAAATAACAAGTCCCACTCCAACTGTGACACTTACAAAGATCAGAGTGGTGTACAAAACATGTGCGTATTCTTGCGAAGTAAAGAGAAACTTGAAGTTTTTTAGCCCAATAAACATAATCCTGTTGCCAAATGGGGATACTCTGTACGCGCTGAGTTTGAAAGTCATGGCAGCAGGATAGTAAATGAAAAACGTGATTATTATAAAAGTTGGCAATAGCAGTATATATGGAATAATCTTTCTTGACAAAATTTACCACCTCTTGGAAATGGGGTGCCTCACCGGCACCCCGACATTATATTGTTTTGTTTTATTGGTAAAGCGAATTATATTCTTCTATCGCTTGATTTGCCTGATCTTGAGCCCATTTCAAGGCTTGAGCAGTTGTCATTTCATGATTGAAGACCTTACCAAGTGCATTTTCTATGGTGGCCCTAACTTTCGGGAATGGTCCTACAACTCCCCCGCGAGTCGAAGGGGTAACATTAGACATCAGAAGCTGCAAAATGGTTACAAGATACTGTGGATATTTTGCATAATATCCCTCGTACAGCAATTTCTGAATGGCATTTTTATTGATTGGAAAGTATCCGGTTCCTGTGCTCCACTCTATTTGTGGTTTGACACCAGCCAACCATTTCAAGAATTCCCAAGCTGCTTTTTCCTTTTGCACGTTATGGGTATTGATCATCCAAAGGCTTGCACCACCTATGATGACTCCACCATAAGGCACTCCACTTGGATGCGGAAGGAACATAACACCTAATTCAAAATGGTTGTCTTTTGCAGCTTTCAACATCATCTCAACATCAGATGTGGATGTCAACAACATAGCAGCTTTCTGTGACATGAAAATTTGTCTTGGATTTGACCATCCGGGCCCAGCGTTGAGCATTATGCCAGACTGAACCATATCATTCCAGAAATTGAATATCCTTAATCCCGCAGGACTATCGAACACAGCTTTTGTTGCACGTTTCGCTCTACCGTTGTCGTTGTTAAACATAGGAGCATCTTGAACAGCCATGTACTGCTCAAAGAACCATCCAATAAGCCCTGACGTGAACCCGTATTGAATGGTATTCCCTTTGCTATCTTTCACAGTTAGCTTTTTTGCATCTGCGATGAACTCACTCCATGTTGTTGGCGGATCATTGGGATCTAAGCCTGCCTTTTTGAAAAGCGTTTTGTTATAGAAGATCACAGGATTGGAAGAATTAAAAGGCATACTGTAAAGTCTGCCACCTACCGTATAATACCCTCGAGCTTGTGGAACCAAAGTATTGATATCAAACGTTTTGTCTTTAGCTATCATATCCTGAACTGGAATTATGATTCCACTATCGATCATCATCTGAGTTCCTATGTCGTACACTTGAACAATGTCAGGCGGATTCCCTGCTTTAACAGCCGCGATCGTCTTATTGAGAGTATCGTTGTAGGAACCCGTGTACTGAACTTTCACAATTATGTTGGGATGGGTCTTCATGAACTCATTAGCAAGATTCTGAATCAACTTGATCCTACTGCCAGACATCGCATGCCAAAATCGGATAGTTACTGGCGCTGCAAATATGAACGATACGAGGAAGATTAGAATCATGCTGAGAACCATTAACTTACGCCACACTAAAATCACCCCCACTTGATATTCGCCCTTCGGGCGTTTTAACTTCTATTTGCTTGATGTATCATCATCACAGAGGGAATATAACGTGTTTTCTTTAACTCAGTGTTATCTTTGCATTAGATCAAAAAAACCACCAAAAAACTTTTGGCGGTTTTCTCTTAGGCTCTACCGGCCTTCCATAGTATATTATCATCTTTAAACAAATTTGTCAAGCATAAGTTGCCTTATAGGCTATTCGGTTCATTTCTTGCAAAAAATTACCATAAGTGTTACAAGATGAAGCTTCTCACTACATTATCTTGACAGATCCCTATGCGAAATACTAACGTTTACCTTACCTTTAAAGATGGTAGCAAGCTTTTGAACGATATACACGGATCTGTGTACTCCTCCACTACAACCTACCGAAATATAAAGCACATCTTTTGCTTCTTTAGAATAATTTTCAATTACAAGATCGATCAAATTCGCGATATCTGAAATGTAGTTTGTCATCACATCGAATTTTTCGAAATATGTAGCTACTTCGGGATCGGTACCGTTTTTCGATTTGAGCTCTTCTATATAATAAGGATTAGGCAAAAAACGCGCGTCGAAAACAAAATCCGCACTCATAGGAATTCCATATTTAAAGCCGAAAGATTCCAAAACGAGCTTTAACGATCTGTCAGTTTTACCTTCAACTATCTCTACAATCTTTCGTCTTAATTCATGAGGATTTACAAGGGATGTATCTAATTTATAATTCGCCAAGTCTCTTATATCAGATAAAAGAACACGTTCTCTCTTTATAAGTTCATTCAAAGAGCTACGGCCATTCGAAAGCGGATGACGCCGACGCGTTAAGTTGTATCTGTTTAAAAGTACTTCATCTTTAGCGTCTAAAAATATTATGCGAACCCTTACTCCCATTTTTCTTAATTTCAGGATAACTTCTTTCATTCCTTCAAATGACTTACCGGTCCTAACATCCACGACCGCCGCAAGCCTCTTTTTCCCCATGGAAGGGTGTTTCATGAGAGCAACTAATTCGAGAAGAAGATCGGGTGGGACATTGTCCATGCAAAAGTATCCCGTATCTTCCAACACACCAAGCACTGTTGATTTACCAGCTCCAGACATTCCAGAGATGATAGTTATTTCAACTTCCATATCTTCACCCCTCTTTTCAATGTTTCTTAAGAGACGATCAATTATACATTACACCATCTTTTCACAAACACGTACCCCTTCTAACAGGCTTTCCACTAATGTGGCAAAGGATATGGTAAAATATTGTTGTGACAAATTATTCATCAGGGGGTGAGCAAATTGAAAAGATTTCTTGTGATCATTCTAACTTTAGCGATTCTCATGTTAGTCAGTATTGGAATCGCTCAGAAGGTAACACTTAACATGATACAAGTGTTTACCAGTCCACAAAGGACACAAATACTTCAGAACATCATCAAAGAATTTGAAAAATTACATCCAAATGTACAAATAAATCTCATTTCTCCGCCTTACGAAACTGCATATCAAAAAGTCTATCTAATGCTTAGCATTAAGCAACCGTTGGATATAGTTGAAGTTGGAGACTGGTCTTTAGAAGGTGTGGTACGACTTGGCAGAATGGAGAACTTGGAACCGTACATAAAAAATTGGAGTGGTGCGAAGGAGCTCGTTCCGGGTCTTTTGAAGGCGGTAAGAGCGACGGGAGGTAAAGCCTACATAATTCCAAACGGAGTTTACGCCAAAGCTCTCTTCTACAGACCAGACATACTCGCAAAATATGGTATAACCAAGGTTCCTCAAACCATGCACGAACTATATGCAGATAGCGTTAAGATCACGAATCCTGACAAAAATCAGTACGGCTTCGATTTTAGGGGAACAGGCCTTCCTACGAACTTCATCGACATAATAACAACCTCTTACATAAATGACATTGATCCATCGAATATGTACAAGCTCACAAATGGAAAGCTCTGGTTTAAAGATCCAAGAGCAATAGAGGGACTTAAACTGTATTTGGATTTTTACAAGAATACCGCTCCTAAAGATTCTATAAATTGGGGATTTGATGAGCAAGTCAACGCATTTGTTTCCGGAATCACGCCTTTTTTGTTTCAAGATCCTGACACCACTGGCCTTCTCAACAAATTACTTAAGAAAGGAGAATATAAAACTGCACCGCTTCCAGTAGGTCCATCTGGAAAGGTGTATCCAAGTTACGGCTTTGGTGGATGGGGGATACCCAACTACTCGAAGCATAAGGAATTAGCTTGGGAGTTCATCAAATTTTTCACGACACCCAAAATCTCTGCATACTTCTGTAAAGAATATGGAGCACTCCCAGTTCTGAAATCCGTTTATGAAAACGATCCATACTTCAGTACGGGTGTGTTTGAAGGATGGAAAGAAATGTTCAAGAATCCCAAAAAATATGTGTTTACATCTTACCCACTTGCAAATCCAGGGTGGACGAAATGGACAAAATACCAACAAGATACTATGCAACAATGCTTGCTTGGAAGGTTAAGCATAGAACAAATGACGGATAAGTGGTATGAGTACTGGAAAAAGTCTTTTGGAATGTAATTTGACTTTGTAGGGGCAGTCCTGCGTGACTGCTCCTTTCATAAGGATGATGAAATTGTCAAATTCTTCAAGGCAAGTTGGTTTAAAACTCAAAAGATTTATCTTCTGGATGCTTTTACCAACGTTTGTGATTGTACTGATTTTAACATATTATCCAACTGTAGAAGGCTCAATTCTCGCTTTTAAAGATTACAGTGTCTTCAACTTTCAAAACATTCATTTTGTAGGTCTTGACAATTTTAAAACCATTTTTGAAGGTCCAGAATTTGCCATTGCCACCTGGAATACAATCTGGTGGATAGCATTTTCCGTGACACTTCAGTTGATTCTTGGATTTGCACTGGCCTTACTTATGCGAAAGCCATTCAAAGGACGTGGACTTTACGCTGGTATAGTTTTCTATCCTTGGGCATTGTCAGGTTTTGCCATTGGAATACTTTGGTCCTGGCTTTTAAACGGGCAATTTGGGTTGATAAACGATATTTTGATAAAGATGCACATTTTGGATCACGGCATAAACTTTCTTGCCAATCCTAAGTATGCTTTCATATCTGTGATCACAGTTAACGTTTGGTATGGCATACCGTTTTTTGCCATTATGATACTTGCTGCGCTTCAGTCCATCCCTACTTCTCTCTACGAATCGGCAGAAATAGACGGAGCTGGATCTATCATGAAGTTTTTTCACATAACTGTTCCGTACATAAAACCGACTCTTGTAAGTACTGTGCTTTTGAGGATCATTTGGGTTATGAATTTCCCTGATATTATCTACGGAATGACCCGCGGTGGTCCTGCTGGGACAACAAACATACTTGCCACTTACATGATAAATATTGTATATTTTGAGTCCGATTATAGCAAGGCTTCTGCTGTTGGATTGGTCATCATAAGTGCCCTGACTTTATACACACTGTTCTATCTCAAATTGACCTCTTCTTATGAAATGGGAGAATTGTAATGAGAAAAAAACATATACTGGCAAAATCTTTTAGATTTTTCTTTCTTTCTCTTTATCTTCTTGCCGCTGTTGTACCTTTGTTTTGGATTTTTATAACTTCAGTTAAACCCTCAACAGAGGTTTACACATATCCTCTCATTTATTGGCCTAAGCATTTCACACTTGAAAATTACAAATTTCTTTTCCTTTTTGCCAACTTTTCACAATACTTCAAGAACAGTTTGTTCGTTTCGATTATTTCATCCCTTGTCGCGATGTCCTTTGCCACCTTAAGTGGCTATATAATGGCACGCTATAAATTCAAGTTCAAAAAGACCCTCATCGTCTTCCTTTTCTTTGCACAAATGATACCAGCGTACTTGATCATGATTCCTCAGTACAAGATGTTTTCAGACTTTGGACTTATAAACAACCTTTGGGGACTGATAATTGTTTACGTAAACATTGCAGTGTCTTTTAGTACTATAATGGCACGTGGATTTTTCTCAAGGATTCCAAGATCTCTTGAAGAAGCTGCACTAATGGATGGATGTTCGAGAGTCGGAGCAATATTTAGAATTACGATACCACTTTCTCTTCCAGGATTGGCGGCGATCTTTAGCTTTTCATTCGTCAACACATGGAACGAGCTCTTCACAGCGGCTCTGTTTTTGAGTAGCAATTCCAAGTTGACCGTACCTGTCGCACTTTACTCTTTCATATCTAAAGCGGGTATACAGTGGAATGTCATGAGCGCCGGATTAATCGTTGCGCTTTTACCCACTATCCTGGTTTTCGCGGTCGCTCAAAGATACATAGTCGCTGGTCTTACACAAGGAGCTGTAAAAGAATAACAAAAAAGAAGGATCTTGATCTATTCGTCAAACGAAAGATCCATGTATTTCGCTGTGACACCCTTGATTAAGTTCAGTTTTCTGCACATTTCCTCGTTTTGCTCCTTGCTACCAACAATTTCAAGTACTAAAAGACCAAAATCCGAACAATCATCAAGGGTACCTTCATGAAGACCAAGACGGGTTTTTATGATACACCCCCACGCTGTAAGAATCTTTTGCACTTGAGTCGCAGCCATCTTTCTGTTATCAATCAATACTGCCATAACGGTTTTGACAGCAGTTTTTTCAACCATTCTACTCTCCCACCTTTCAAAAAATGTTCAGTTTCTCAAGTGAATTATAACACAAATACTATGCTTTAATTGCCTTTAATTACTATAGATGTGCATACAGCTTCCCACTTCGCAGTTTTCAACTTTTTCTTTTCAGCATCATCAACTTGCCTTTTGAGAAACTTTTCGTCTTACAAAAAAATAAAAAAATCCTGGAAGTCCAGAAGCGATTCCAAAAAAGATAAGAATATCCGTTATAGGGAAAAATGTGCTCATCAGTCCGGCAAATCCGTAAGACAAAGGCCGCATTCCGGAATTCAGAGTTGAACGAAATGAAAAAACGCGTCCTCTTGTATTTTCTGGCGAATTTCGTTGAAGTATCACGTTCTGTATCACATTTGCGATACCAGCAAGGAAACCTATAGACAGCAAGGAAAAGAGAACTACGAAATAAATGGGTTTTACTCCGATGAAGATCAAACATGCACCCAACAAAAATGTCATGATCGCGAGTAATGAGTATTTATTCCTTGGCTCTGGTATAAAGGAAAACAGTATGGAAGCGAGCACAGTTCCAACTCCCATCGCAGCTTGCATGATACCATATTGGGTAGCTCCTACATCTAAATACTTACTCACTATCACCGGTAAAAAAATGAAGATAGGAGTTCCAAAGAAATCAACAATCGCTTCAATTGTGATCAGTCCACCCAGTTCCGGTTTCTTGAAGACCACCCCAAAACCTTCTTTTACATCTGAGAATATCTTTCTAAGACTCTTATTGGGCCTTTTCCTTTTTTCATCTACCACTATGAAAATTTCGGATATCCCTGAGAGTATGAAGCTCATTCCATCAATAAAGATCGCTCCGTGAAGACCAAATAATGCGATCAAAACTCCGCCCACTGCCATTCCTATGAGTTGAGAAAAGTTGGAACTCATCGAAATGAGCGCATTTGCATGAGAAAGTTCTTCATCTTTTACAATAACAGGGATGAGCGATTGAAGCGCCGGACTGAAAAAGGTTGAAAGGATTTGAATGGAAAAAATGATGCTGATCAAAGTCCACAGTTGAAAGAAACTCACTTTAAGAAACAAGATCATGATCAAAAGAGGAATGCCACTTGCGAGATCTGTAAAGACTATTATGTTCTTCTTGCTTTTTCGATCCGCAAGAACTCCAGCAAATGGTGACAATATTGCTGAAGGTATGGCCGTTGCCATAAGTACGAGACTGATAGCACCTACGCTGCCCAATTTAGTTGCAGCACCCCATACTATCGCTATGAAGAATATGGCAGAACCCGCTGTTGAAACAAATCTTCCAAAGAATAAGAGCAGGAAATTTCTACTTCTCCATAGACTCGGAACTTCGATCATAGTTCTAACCCCCATTTCAATATCTCATATTGTGTGCAAACTTTACAAGACGATTCGGACTCTTTAAGGAAAGAGATTTTTCATATCTCCCTCGAAGTTTTCATCAAGACATATGAGCTCGCCATCGCCAAGTTCACAAGAGTGCGGTTGGAAGACACACGGACGTGTCGAGAAAGCGAAGCACTCATGGATGAGTGTCTGAGCGTGCCTCACGATGTGAACTGGAAGATGGATAAACGAGCGAATCAGGCTTGATAAGACTTCGAAAAAAATTCTTTTATCGCTCGAAAAGCGATGTTTATTTGATAAATGCTTATAGGTTGTAAAGTTGATGCCCAACGTGAGTGAATAAATATTCGAAAGCTCTGACCATATTAAAATCTTTTTATAAAAATCAAATTTATTAAAGTATAAATCAAATAAATTGATTTGTCAACTTATTAAATCAAAAAATATAAATTCTAAGTAAAGAATATTTAAAAAGCCAGAGTAAAATAGCTCCTGTAGATTCTGTATGGTAGAATTTAACCGTGTCTTCGAGACTCAATCGAAATTCGTTTTTGCAATCACATGTATAATTTTCAAGGAGGCTATTCACGACTACCATCTCAAAATCTAATTTATTTTTCTTTTACCTTATAATCAGTGAATTCATAAGTGCGTTCTTTTTTAGAAGCCTAAGCAGGGTTATCAATGTGCCGTCTTACAATTGGTTCATCATAAATGAATATGGATTCATCTTTATTCCTTCGCTTATTTTTTTAACTCTTAACAGATCACTGAAAAACAACCTGAGCTTAAAATATTTAAAATTACCATCTGTACTATTAGTCACATTGATCGGTTTGCTGGCAATTTTCCTAAATTTGCCAGTAGCGTTCGTATCAAATACGCTTTATCGCAATTTCATAGGAGGACAAGTTCAACAGTTCTATTCTCTGCCATATTGGGAAGGATTATTCGCAATAGGAATAACTCCAGCAATATGCGAAGAAACAGCAATGAGAGGCGTGATTTTATCCGGGTACAAAAACGTCGACGTTAAAAGCGCGGTTATGGCAAACGCTTTCTTTTTTGGTGTGTTCCATATGAATCCGGAACAGTTTTTCTACACATTTGTTTTAGGCATAATCCTTGCTTATCTTGTTAAAATTACAGATTCTATCTTCTCCTCCATGATCGTCCACTTTCTTAACAATTCAGTGGTATTCACGTTAGGTTATTTCACATTTAACGATAAGAAAAGTACAACATCGTCACCTCGGCATTTCATAACTTCAACGATCACTTTTTTGATAATCTCAATGTTGTCACTGTTTGTTATCATACCTTTGCTAAAGAAATTGCGGAAAATCAACGAAGACAGATTAAAAGATCTTGTGCCAACATTGAATGGAAATCATCTAAAAACCGTTACCTGGCCAATATATGCCAGTGTCGTAGCATTCGCAACATTTATGGTGTTCAACCAGATGATAGAAAAAGCTCACATATTCAAATAGCATGTTGTAAACAATTCTCAGACAAAGCTTTTATCTGTGTTTTTATTGCGCCTTAACGTAAATTAAGCTATTCAACATGTTGCGGGTGATCCACGCCTTACAATGAAAAACATGGTGCCAGCAACTCCAAAAGCGAATGCAGTTAGAAAGTTCACAGCAGGAGACGTCTGCCACAAAAAGGCACTTAAAAAAGCCACAATGGAAACTACGCTATCTCTCAAAAAGTAATACGCTCCAAATGTGCCTGCTTTTTCCATCTCTGGCGCGAAATCCATTATCATGGACTTCCTCGCAGGCTCTCCGAATTCTTTCAATCCTCGTATGATAAAAACTATCACGAGCATTTCAAAGCTTTTTGAAAAGAGAAGAATAAGCGGGAAAATCGTGAAAAAGCCAAATGTGATCGCAACGAAGGGTTTTTTCTTGTACTTATCTGCCAAGTACGCAACTGGAATGTAAACCATTACAGCTACCGCCATCTCTATTGCGGTTAAGAAACCAAATTCTAACGCCGTAAAACCGTTGTTTTTCACAACCCATACGACCACGAAGGCGTATGGTATCTGTTCGCAAAACCTCACAAGTATATCAGAAATAAGTAATATTCTAAGATTCCCTTTTATATTTTTCAACATCTTTTTTAGATTTATGGATTCTGACTTTTTCTTACTGTCCTTTACAAATTTATCGAAGATTAATATGGAGACAATCGCAAAAGCTGTTGCAAAAACGAAAGCAATTCTCACTCCACTTTTCGTTCCGTAAAGGGCTATCAGAACTCCGCCGAAAATCGGGCCTAACGCCATTGGAACTCTTCTGAAAAGTGAGTGCATTGAAATTCCCATGACTCTTTTGTTTTTTGGAACGGCGTCCGAGATCAAGCTCATCACAGCCGGCAAAGATATGGCAGACCAAGCGATGAAGAAAATGGCTCCAATCAGGACTGATTGCCACGATGAAAAGAATATAACGATTGTGTATCCAGTTATTGCCATAAGAGTGAAAACAATCAGAGATTTTTTGTACCCGATTTTGTCACTGAGATATCCTCCCGGGAAAGAGTACACAGCGCCCAATAGATTTTGCATACCATTTAAACTGCTTATCGCAATGGCACCACCACCAAATGCTATGAGGTAAAGAGGCAAGAATTTGTCTGCCATATACTGTCCCATCCCGACAAGCATAACCAATATTAACATCGAAAGAACAGAAGAGTTAATGGCAAAAAAACTGCTAACTCTGCGATTTTTCAATTTTGTCCCCTTGAAATTCAATAATTGGCGAAAAGTTGTAGGTGTTATTCTGTTTCTTTTTTGAAATAGGCATATAAGGCATCGTAAAGATAAAATTCCTTTTCCAAGGTTTCATAATCGTCTTTGCATATCATTCTGTAACCTCTTGCCAGTACATCAAGTGATATTGAAAGTGGAGATGGATTTTCAACGTTCGTGTCTGCACCTCTCACGATTTCTTGAACTTTTTCCAATGCTGGATCTTTAATGTTATACTTTTCCACAATGGCATCAAAAGAACACTTGTTTCCGTGATGTCCAAGTTCCACACCTTTCATGTCGAATGGAATTCCATCTTTGATGGTCTTTGGATCGGTATCCCTTGGAACAAATACAAATTCCGCGTCTTTGTCCACAAAATTCTTAATAAGCCACGGACATGCGACCCGGTCCACGTGAACCTTTTCTCTTGTCACCCATTTCATAGCTTTTAACTCCTTTGTTTTGGAATTGTAGAAGTTCGTGATCCTAACGTTATCATATCATTTTTCGTATTTGTTCATCAATGCCGGTAAGACTTGTATCTGTGCCTGGGAGCGTTATCTGGTTGATAGATTCATTCTCACATACGACATGTCTCAAGGCAGAACACCTACCTGAGCTTTAGCTTCTTCTTAGGATCAGGAACTTTTTCCTTCTTCAACTTTTACAGCATTTATTGTACGCTATCTGCTTTTCCATTATACGACCGCAAGGTTTTAAAGTCAAAGTCCCCATAATTTCTGTAAGAAAGTCTCTTACGGCCAAAAAAAATCCTTCCGTTGAGAAGGTAAACTGTACAAGATACAAGGAATATGAAGGCCCCAAAATTGGCAAAACTTCTCTCAAAACATGGCTACCGCGTGACTATGCACACGGGACATAGTCTTACATTTTGCCTTTTTCTCGAAAAGAAAGGATTCATCATTTTACGAGTTTAAAATCTTTCAATCTATTCAACAAAGAGCAAATTTCCACGTATTCACAACTGTATTTGGGATTCGTGCATTTCTGTTTGTTCGCACCCAAAAAACCGTCTATTTTCCTTTCCACAGCTATCGGAAGGAAATGCGAATTTTCCAAAGAATTGATCACGTTTGAAAGCCACTTTTTGAAATCGAAAACTTCGTATTTCTCCCATTTGTTCGTCTTCGTTATGTATTCCGTTCCCTGCCTTTTCATGAATTTCGATTTGTAACGCTTTTCTTTTTTAGAGGGTCTTAGCTCAAAAAAGACCATGAAAACGTCTTTATCTTCAAGCTTTTCTTTCCATTCACGCGAGTTTTGCAAGACGAGATCGTACAGAAGAAGCTGCTCATTTTTTAAGGAGTTGAAAGAACTTTTGTAATCGACCAACATGTAAGCTTTTTTATCTGTGGAAATGGGATTTACCACCAAATTCCCATTTTTTCCTTGAGACACTTCGAAGAAGAAATTTTCATCCACTTCGTCAAATCTGTCTATTCTGGCTTCCATTTTGTACTCTTTGGCGTTCAGTTTAACCTTTGCTTGGAATGTCATTTCCGTTCCGATGGTACGCTTTCTGAAGATGCTCTTATTTTTTCTCAGCTTGAAACAACCGTTGTTTTTCCTGTACTCAAGAAATTCGCTGAGCTCTTTCGTTATCCTTTCCACTTCAACTTCTTTTGGCATTTTGTAAGTGTAAAGGCCGTTAAGGTATATGCCGTCCCAATTTTTCTCGACGATCTCCTTTACATCCTCAAAAGAGGCTGTGTGAGCTTTACCCAAAGCGTAAATTTCTTTCAACACTCTGTGTTTTATAAGTCCGTCGTTGAATCGGTTGTAATCGAATTTTCCCTTAACCTGCGCGACGAATTTCAAATAGTATTTGAAAGGGCAATCGGCGTAATTCATCAACTTGTTGTGGCTGATCACACCAACGTTCGTTTTAACGGTACGCCACGAAAACTCATTTTCATCTCTTTTAAGTGCGGAATTGACTATTTCGTAGATCTTTTTTTCACTCTTTGAATAAATTTCATTTGGATTCGAGGGAATCAAGTCCCTTTCAACATTCGTAAAATCGTTTTCTTCTTTTCCTTTCGCTATTTCGTTCACGTAAAAAGAGGGAAGAATGGGTTTTCCTTCAACGTCCGCTATTGGGTAAGAGATGTACACCTTATCGGCCATCAACATCGAAAGAAGCATATCGCCTTTTTCGATGTGTTCTTGACTTTTGACCAAGAAATTCATGTCTTCGCTTGCTTGCATGATCAAAGGATTTATCTTAAGAGAAGGATAGTAAGAGTCGGTGAAAGAGACGAAAAATTTGTACTTTTTCTCGACGAACCTCGCGCTGTTCACATCCATGATCTCAACAGTGTTCGAATAACGTTCACTCGCATGAAAGCGCTCGACATTCACCACGTTGATGAGTATCTTGTAGAACATGGAAAAGCTTACTTTTTTGTAAGTGTTAAAAATGCTATCTTCAACTTTCAAAAGTACATCCTCGAATTTCATGAGCGCGTTCAACTCTTTTGCAACGCTACTTTCGTTCGAATACTTCTGCAGCGTTTCTTCGTTTACCACTTGCCTTTCATGGATGTAATTTTGAATCAGCTTTCGATACCATCCCACATCTTTGGATTTTCTTTTTCTGTTCACTTCTTCCAAAGTTGCAAAAACGCCCTTCAGCACCTCTTTTAAATTCTCCAGCGAATCGATCCGATTCCGAATCATCTCACGCGTATCCTCTTCACTCAACATGTCTTTTAAATTCTTCATCTTTTCATCTATTCGTGAAAACCATCTTTCCTCTCTCGTGTTCGGATCTTCATAATCGTTCATAAACGAAAGATCGACGAAGAGCTCTTCAACTTCATCCATCGTGAGAGAAGTTTGTCCTCCGTAGCCGGCTTCGATCATCGCTAAAATATCTTCAACATCGCGGCTCACAAAAGTTTTCAAAGGTTGTAAAAGTATTTTAACCACCTTACTCTCACTCAGTAGTACGTCATCCTTAAAACGATAGGGTACTTCCAAATCCTTCAACTGTTCCGCGATCGCGTCCATGCTTTGGTGATTTGGAGCTATGACAGCTATGTCACTTGGCTTTTCATTTGCTATCAAAAGCTTTTTTATCATCTTCGAAACGATTGAGTTCTCTTGAAAGCGATCTTTGAACTTCAAAACCTCAACGTTTTTGGGATAAGGTGAAATTCTCTTTTTATCTTTAGAAACATCAAAGCCATTTTTTTCAAAGAATTCACGCACGTTGTCAAGTTGACCGAATGAGGGATCGTCCATCCTCTTCCAAAGGATAGCGTAAACATCTTCAAACTGGTCGAACATCACGGATAGCATCTTCTCTATCGTCGGTGTGAGATCGAAAAATCCGCTCACAACCAAAGTGCTACCGAATTTTTCTTTTTGAATTTTTGGAAGCTCTTCGATGTACCACTTGTAAACGCTTAAAGGATCGTAGACGTTTTCCCTGTTTTCGAAGAGTTTTTTCGATCTTTCTATCAATTCTGCTATGAGACGTTTGGTGTAAGATTCTCCGTTCATGATATCGTCGACGACTTTGTACATGCCGTAAGAATATTTTTCTTCATAAAGAAGCTCCCACGTTTTTTCGAAAATTTCAAGTATATACGAAAGAGATGTGTTGGAGTGAGATATGGACTTAAGGAAACTCACATACCTTTCATCGTTTTCCTTTCTGTGGGCTTCCTTTGAGATCAACTCTATTTCTCTGGATATGAAAACCTCGAAAAAATTTCTGTCAAAAGTCAAAGCGTTTGGTTTGAACCTTTTAAGCGTTTCGGTTGCCCACTGGTTTATCACTATAAAGGCGTCTCTGTTGATGGTTTTTGAGAGCTTCAAAGCAAGTGTATCCGCCACTTGTTTAACGTAGAAACCGGTCGGCCCTACGAACAGGAAAGATAAAGGATCTTTTTCGTAGAGTGGCTTGATGAAATCGGCTATTTCCGAAAAAATTCCGTTTTTGGCTTCCACTTCAACGCTTTTTCTCATACCTTTTCTATCCTTTCAAAATTTTCTATGGAGGATACTATTTGAGATTCAAAATCTTCTTCGTAATTCACCTCTATTATCTCGCCACTTTTTGTGCTGACTATGTACCCTTTTTCAGGTGTGCCAAAATCCGAAAGAAGGTACAGGTAGAATTTTATCTGAAACGCGTAATTCTCTATTCTTTCCTTTCTGTTAATTCCTTTGAGATAAGAGTGCTTGTAATCCAAGATTTCTATCTTTCCATCTTTCATGAACACCCTATCCGGGATGCCAAACAGCATGTAAGTTTTTCCTTCAACGGTCAAAGGTTTCATGAGCCTCCATTCGGTTTTTGAAATGGGATAAGAAAACAACCTCTGAATGATTGGATTTTCGGAAAGGGAGCGTGTTGGATTTATGATCTTCTCTTCTTCCAAATATCTCAAATCGCTTATTCTTTGAACAGACGATAAAAGCGAATGGATCTTCTTTCCTTCACCTTTTTCATCACTGTTGAAAACGTCTTTGATGGAAATAACAGGCAGATCTTCGCCGGTAAGCTCTTTCACGTCATCACTTTCTTCCTTACCGTCTTTTATGTTCTTCAAAAACGTCGGAGCGATGTACATCTTGTAAGAAAGGGAATCAAAGCTCTTTAAATTTTCCTCGGGCACTTTTTGAAACACGATCTTCTCTTCGACGCCTTTGTTTTCCATCGCTGGTACTTTTATCTCTTCAGCGCGAACGAGATCGTAGAATTCACTTTTCACGTTCAGATAATTGGAAAAAGATTCCTTTTGCGAGAAGATGCTTTCATCCGAATCAACAACGAAGATCGGGATGAAAAGCTCAGAAGCCCTTGTAACGGCCACATAAAGAAGGCGCCGTTCTTCCGTGTAGTTCATAAAAGCGTTTATGTAAAAGTCTTTCATGATCTCTTCTTCTTTGGCCTTGAGGTTATCTGAAATGAGGTCTTTCATCATGAAATACCTCACTCCGGCTTTCGGAAGGGAAAATTGAATCTCTTCGTCATTTTGCTTTGAAGAACGTTCTTTAAAAGTTCCACCCAACAACACCACTTTGAATTCAAGACCTTTTGATTTGTGGATGGTCATGAGCTTTACGCTGTCTGATCGATCGTCTTCCAAGGTGGCTTCCTCTTCACTTTTTTCCTTTATTTTAGAGATGAGACGTATAAGTTCGGAAAAAGAGCTCGCCATCTGATCGAAATCTCCCACACCGCTAAGCAGTTTTTTCAAATTGTAAAGGGCGATATTCCTGTCTTTCCATTTACTCAATTTTGCGACGTAATCGAGATCCTTCACGAGTCCTCTGACTATTTCAGTTGGCCTTATGAAATATTTCAAATCGGCGTATTTTTTCAAAACATCATGTGCTTTTACCAAATCGGGTGAAAGAACGTTTAAGAGGGCTTCGTAAGCTTTAAAAAGGGAAAGTTTTTCTCCTCTTTCGCTCATTTCATCTCTTTCTCTGACGATCTTGTCGAACGATTCCAAATCGCCGTTTGCCAACGGTGAAAAGAAGAAAAGCGTGAAAAGATAATCGTTGTTCGGGTTTTGAACGGCCTTCAAAGCCGAAATTATCCCTTCTA
>JALSLY010000040.1 GCA_026988035.1 Thermotogae bacterium | reverse complement strand
GAGATTTCGGGCCGTAATGAAAATGAACGCACAGGTAGCCTCGAAAGGCTATTCCAAAGGCCGAGCTTTTTCATTGCAAGTGAAGGCAGTATGAATACATGTAAACTGGTTGACACGTGTATTCACTTTGGCGGGGTGGTAGCGACGGCACGAAATCAAGGACATGTCAAGCAACTGGAGAAGCCTTCCTCGTCCCTGAGAGAAATCTCTTGAGCATGTAGGCCATATAACCTGAAGAGGGGAAATTGGACCAAAGGCGAGAAGGTGGCGGATGGGTTCGTAGTAGTTATGACAGAGGGTAATGCCTCTCGAGCGAAGGAGCCCTACTGTTTGTAAATCTTTCTACAAGAAAGGAAGCGAAGGAGACTGACAATGTCAACCATTACTTTGAAGGACTTGAGAAGGAAGATATACACCAAGGCGAAATCCGAACCAACATGGCGATTCTGGGGTATATATGTTCATGTCACGAAGATGGAAACACTCATGGCAGCGTATAAGCTTGTCAAGAAAAACAACGGCAGTTGTGGTATGGATGGAGTGAGCTTCAAAGACATTGAGAAAATCGGTGTTGAGGAATATCTTTCTGAAATAAGGAAAGAATTGGTAAATGGAGAATATCTACCACAAAGGGCAAAAGAGGTGGAAATTCCCAAAGCCAATGGAAAGATGAGAAAACTCTCCATTCCAAACATACGCGACAGAATAGTACAAGCAGCTCTAAAGCTCATATTGGAACCCATCTTCGAGGCAGACTTTCAAGAAGGCTCATTTGGATACAGGCCGAAAAGGAGTGCACACCAGGCAGTACAACATGTGACAAAGGCGATATGGTATTGGAAAACGACGGTAATAGACGTGGATATAGCTTCGTTCTTCGACAACGTAAGACACCATATCTTGCTTGGAAAGGTTGCAAAGCGAGTAAGTGACCCAAAAGTCTTGCATTTACTCAAGCTCATACTAAAGGCAAGAGGAAAGAAAGGCATTGCACAGGGAGGAGTCATATCCCCATTACTTGCCAACATCTACTTGAACGATGTGGACAAGATGTTGAAAAAGCAATAGAAGTGACAAGAAATGGCAAGCGTACACAACTTGAATATGCAAGATATGCAGATGACCTGGTAATACTGCTCAGGGCTAACAATGGAAAACTGACAAAGCAAGTGCTAACAAGACTCAGGGAAGAATACGAAAAGATAGAAGTAAAACTCAACGAAGATAAATCCAAAATAGTAGACCTCACAGAAGGGGAGAGTTTCGAATTCCTCGGATTTATATTTAGAAGAGTCAAAGGCAGAAATGGAAAATACAGACCCAACATTCAGCCAAAGAAAGAAGCCAGGACAAAACTCCTGAGGAAATTAAAAGAAGAATTCAGAAAGCATCGCTCGCAGCCATTGGATAGAATAACAAAGAAGATAAATCCCATACTCAGGGGTTGGCTTAATTACTACAGGATAGGCAACTCTGCGAAATGCTTTTCATATGTGAGGAGATGGCTCGAAAAGAAAATAAGAGCACATCTCATGAGGGCAAAACAGCGCCATGGATTCGGCTGGAAAAGGTGGAGTACGAAAGAGATATTCGAAAGAAGTAAGGTGTACAACGATTTTCAAATACGATATCTCTTTACCAAAGCACTCCCAGCACGATAGGACATAGCCGAAAGTGTGAAGCAAACAGGAAAGCCGTATGCCGGAAAACGGCACGTACGGTTTGATGTGGCAGGAGATGGAAATCTGGGCATGGTAAGGCTAGTGAGGCACTCCCAAAGGAAACGGGGAGAAACTGATAGGCATTGCCTAAACCAAAGACGCCATCTCTTGACCCTACCATTATGGTTAAGGACTCTGTTATGACGGTCAAAACTCTATTAGAATGCTAAATTATCTTGAAAGATGCCTATCTTCATCCAAGATCATATCACCTTTTAGCAAAACCAAAAAAATTAGACACGTTTCACAATATCAAAAAGAAATCGTTTTGATCGTTAAATATAAACTAATTATTACTTTACAAACTTGACAGGAGGCAATTTCAAATGTTAATATATATGCGTAAAGTATATATAGGAGGTGTTGAAAAATGCCCTATGGCGATGGATTAGGCCCATGGTGGGGCGGTTATGGACGAGGTGTATGGGGCTACGGAAGAGGATATGGCCGAGGTTACGCAAGAGGATATGGATGGGGATGCTACGGTGGATGGTACGGAGCTCTGTATCCATCTGTAGAAGACGAAAAAGCCTATCTTGAGTATCGAAAGCACTTGCTCGAAGAAGATTTAAAGTACATAAACGACAGACTTAACTTGCTTAGTAGCAAGGAAACATAAGCTAAAGGCTCGACACTCGTCGAGCCTTTAGCTTTAAAAACTCTTTAATCAAACTCTTCAGCTTCTTTTGCTCTCAAACCTTTACCTTTAGAATGAGCCTTAAAGATCGCTATCACAGCTTCAACTATTAACCACAGCATTGTTACGAAAACAACTATACCTATGATAAACAGTAGCCAGTTGTGAGTCTTGCCGAAATGCTGAATGTTCATAACCATTGCCCAACCAGTCATTAATATCATGAAGATCATTGGTATTGTTGTAATGAGATAATGTGTTCTTTTTTTTATCAAATACACAGTTGCCACAAGTAAAGCAAGGCCAGCGAGCAATTGATTTACTGTTCCAAAAAGAGGCCAAAGGATTAGAGCACCTTTCCCATTTGGAGCTGCCATTGCAAGGGCAAACGCGCTCACTACTGCTATTAAAGTAGCTGGATGTTTTTTCGTCATCCATTTTGCATGGATGTCTTTGCCAAATTCCTGAACAACGTATCTTTGAGCACGTGTAGCTGTGTCAAGAGTCGTTCCGGCAAAGCTTACTATGAAAACTCCCATAACTGTTGTTACAAATCCTTTCATATAAGGACTTGTTCCGAAAAGATAACTGAGCATTTTTGCAGAACCGTTGATAAACGCTCCTATTTTTGCACCAAGCCCGGAAGCTGTCGCCCAACTTGCATAGTGCTGGTTCCAGAGCGCAATTCCAGCTGATTTTGTTGACGCGTCAGTTCCAATTCCAGCGGACACCGCAAGGATAACAAGAGCAGCCAGTATTCCTTCAGAAACCATACCTCCATATCCGATCAATTTCGCATCACTTTCTTTATCCACTTGTTTGGAAGAGGTACCAGAAGCAACCAAAGAATGGAAACCAGAGATAGCTCCGCAAGATATCGTAACAAATATGAACGGCCAAAATGATGGGGCTCCCTTTGCGTAAAAATTGAACGACGGGGCCACTATCGCGAGATGCTGTGGAGAAGCTATAAGAGCTCCTACTGCTCCAATGGCGATCAACGCTATGGCAACGACGAGTTCATGAGCATTTATATAGTCGCGAGGCTGCAATAATGTTTCAACTGGTAGCACAGAGGCAATGTAGCAATATACAAGCATTATCATGAGCCACGTAACAATCGCGTTTCCTGGAAGCTTGATTGGCATAAATACACCAATGAAAATGGTTGCATACATTGCGACTAAGGCTATCCAAGACCATTTATCAAGACTTTTCCCGCGTTTAAATACCATGTGAGAAAGCAGTATGGCTATTGGAATTTCCATCCACACAGGGAAAACAGAAGAAGGATACATGTTGAAAAGAATTCCCATTATCAAAGCAAAAATCGCTATGACAATCCATAACTCAAGGAATATCACAATGAAGAACAAGTATCTGGCTCTTGGCCCCACAATCTTTGCTGTTACTTCCCCAAGAGATCTTCCTTTGTTTCTCATCGAGATCACAAGAGCTGAAAAGTCATGAACGGCGCCTGCAAAAACTGTTCCGATTGTAATCCATAACAGCGCCGGAACCCATCCCCATATAACCCCTATGGAAGGGCCAACGATCGGGCCTAAACCTGCAATTGAAGTGTAATGATGACCCCAAACAACCCACTTGTTGGTAGGAACATAATCCACACCATCTTTGAGTGCGTGAGCAGGAGTGACTCTTTTGTCATCTAATTTGAAGATTTTTTTGGCTACATAACCACCGTACAATTTGTACATCACGAAAAACCAGATAACTGCTAACAGAAAAATCAAAAAGCCCACTTTCATCCCTCCTTACGCTTAGTATGCTAATAATGATAATCCCCGTTTTACTTTGGATTTTAAAATTGGGGATGAAAGGTAATTTTTTAGGAATAAGATGCAAGAAAAGGGTATCAGAGGTGTAATTTTTCCTTGACAGAACTGAGAAAGTGCCTGCTCACTGGAACAGCGTTTCCGCAGATGGTGATGATTTCCCATACACCAAGCTCTTTTCTCATCTTACACATCTTCTCTGTGTTCACAATGTATGACTTGTGTGTCCTTATGAAATTTTTGGGAAGATTTTTTTGAAGCGCTGTAAGCGTTGTACGATGCAAGTTCCAAGCAGATTCCTTCGTGTGTACAACTACATTTTTTCCTATTGCTTCTATATAGCAAATATCTTTTACTTTAACAAACTCGAATTCGTCTTTATTTCTGACTGCTATTTTATCCATTCTTGGGAAAAGGAGCTCCGCATATTTTTCCAATTTTTGTACAGTTTTTTCAAACCTCGAGGGGGATATTGGTTTTGTTATGTAGTCTATCGCATTCACAGAAAAAGCATCAAGTGCGTATTCATCGTATGCACTCACAAATACAATCATTATGTGGGGAAAGTTTTTAATCGTTTTTGCAAAATTCAGGCCGTTGATGCCTGAAAGTTGAATGTCTAAGAACAAAAGATGAGGTTTTAGTTTCCTCATTTTTTTGACGGCATCTTCAGCAGAACTCGATTCTCCAACGACCTCGAATTGTTCGTAAGGCTTAAGAAGATCTTTAATATTCTCTCTTGAATATTTTTCATCGTCAATTACCATCGTTCTGAGTTTCAAGAAACATCCACCTTTTCCACAACGGGTATCTCTATTCTTACATTAGTTCCCTTGTAAAGATTTGAATGAACGCTTAATTTTGCAGTATCGCCATACAAATTTTCTAGTCTTTCCTTAAGCAATTTTGTTCCAACTCCTTCACGCATCTTGGGAACTTCAAAACCCTTTCCATTATCTTTGACAATAAAGGTAAGAGTTTCTGACTTGTAAGTACATTTCACGCTTACCTTTAACTTCTTAGACGGTATCTTCGCATGTTTCACAGAATTTTCAACAATGGGATGAAAGAGAAAAAAAGGGACCAGCAAATTTTCTGGTGCATCAGACGATATCTCGTAATCAAATTCATCATCATATCTATATTTCATGAACTTGAGATAATGTTCTACAAATTCTAACTCTCTTTTCAAACTCACCATAGCTTTTTCTTCTTTAATTGTGTATCTAAGAAGATCCGACAATTCCAATATCATTTCTCTTGCTTTTTCTCGATCACTTTTAATGAGGTAAGATATTGCATTCAAAGCATTAAAGAGAAAATGCGGACTGAATTTTGATAAAAGAGCTCTGTATTTGACATCGTAAACCATTTTAGAATCATTTAATGCTCGCGATAGATTCGCTTCGATTGATACGATCTGGGCAAGCCCTTTTGCAAATTCGAGATCTGTTCTACTTATCGCATATTCTTTGGTTCTATAGAATTTTATGGTTCCAAAGACGATCCCATCTACGAATTTCAATGGCACTATCACGGCAGACGTGAGAGGACAGTTGTTTTTTGGACAACCTATACCTGACTTTTTGTTGATCATTCTCCCTTTTCCACGAGATAAAGTTTCTTTTGTGGCTTTGGTTATTATTGGAGTTCCGGGAAGATGATGGTCTTCGCCTGCACCAACGTGAGCCAACACTGTGGTTTTGTTCGTTATTGAGATCGCATCAAAATCTGTGCATTCTTTTATCTTTTTCGCAAGGAGCTTTGAAGTCTTCATGGAGAGACCCTGATCGATTATATCCATCGTATCTTCAACGATTTTGAAAAGAGAAGACGTAGTGGTTGCTGTTATGTTCTCGAAACTTCTTTCAGTGCCCGAAAATATGGCGATCAGCATAGAAACCGCAAAGGTGTTCGTAAACACCATGGGAAACATGACTGTTTTGGTTATATCGACAGCCAACGAGTAAGGTTGAACTATGAAATAAACAAAGGAAAGGTGAATAACTTCTATAACAGCAGTATAACCAATTGCAAACGGAACATTGAAAATTCTTCGCCCGTATTTTCGTGAAAGAATGCCTGTAACTATTCCAGTTGTAAAAGTCCCAAGAAAGCAAGGAAATGCCGTGGTACCTCCAAGTGAAAGGCGATGTGTAGCCGCTATCGCAGCACTCACCAATCCAGCTGGCAATCCACCTATCATGGCCGAAACAATGACACCGGTGTCACGATAATTAAGTATTGCACCCTTGTATTGTATCCCAAGATAAGTGCCAAGAATTCCGAGAACTCCCCCGAGTATTCCCACCCACAGAGATTGAGAAAGTGAAGTTGGCCTCTTCAATATTCGCTTTGTGATTTGGAATTGAAATGCAAAATACATCGCCACCAACATAACAGAAGCTCTTTCAAAAAGTATAAAAACTGCTGAATGCATTTTTTACATCCCCATATCAGTCAATCAAAGTCCCTACTCATTCCTCTTTCACCGAATTCATCGAGTTGGGAAAAATATACGTCTTTGTGTTCTCTTTTGTAACTTTTAGCATCTTTCAACGGGTGAGCTGTGATCTTTACTTCACAATAAGGCATTTTGGCTAAAGTCTCCTTTGCTGAACCCATGGGAGGATATGATGTAAAGACGATAAATTTTTTTGCGAATCCACCATCGTAGGACTTCTTTATGCCACGAGCATCTACCAACCCAAACTTTAGACCATATAAAACTGCTATGTTATACACGTAGGCACCTCCCAAAAACTTTTTGCTTTCAAAAAGGCCGACCAGTTGAAGGTCGGCCCATTTTTTAACAAAACTTCGATGCTATCTCATATATTTCAGAAAATTCATCAACTTTTAAAGAAGCTCCTCCTATTAATCCTCCATCAACATCTGGAAGAAGAAAGAGTTCCTGACAATTACTTTTCTTGATGCTTCCACCGTAGAGACAAGCTATTTTTTCAGCCAATTGCGGTGTATAAATCTTCGACAGCATTTCGCGCACATACGAGATGGCTTCTTGAGCTTGATAAGGTCGTGCAACAACTCCTGTACCTATAGCCCATACTGGCTCGTACGCAATGGTTAACTTTGATGCATCCGAAAGGTTTACTCCTTCGAGATCTTTTGTAAGCTGTCTTTTGAGAACGTCAAATGTTTTTCCAGCTTGTCTTTCTTCAAAAGTTTCACCCACGCATAAAATAACAGCCATCCCTCCATCAAGTGCAGCTTTTACCTTCTCATTTATAGTAAAATCTGTTTCATTGAACACATGGCGTCTTTCTGAATGACCAATTATCACATGTGTTATTCCCAGATCGGTGAGCATCGGCACGCTCACTTCACCCGTAAAAGCTCCAAAAGGCTTTTGATGCACATTTTGGGCACCTACTGTAACAGAAGTACCAGTAAAGATTTCTTGGACATCAACAAGAGATACAAAAGGCGGGAAAACCCAAACTTTTGCGTTTCCAGCTGTGTTCAATTCTTTAAGAAGTTCTCTCGAAAACACGCGTGCTTCAGATGGGGTTTTGTTCATCTTCCAATTGCCGGCCACTATTATTGGGTGTTTTTTTTTCTTTTCAAGTATTGAAGCTATTCCTGGTAGTTCTTTGCCTTCCAAAAATTCTAACGATGCACCTCCCCCTGTTGACACGTGGGAAACTTTATCGGCAAATCCAAACTTTGTAATTGCGGCTGCACTGTCACCGCCACCGACAACTGTGAGTGCACTACTTAATTCGGTAAGAGATTGGGCAATTGCGCGAGTTCCAATGGAGAAATCTTCGATTTCGAAGACACCCATAGGACCATTCCACACGACTGTTTTTGCGCCAGAAAGTTTGGATTTGAACAATTCAATGCTCTTAGGTCCTATGTCAAGGCCCATCCAACCTTCTGGGATACCTTCACGGATATCAAAAACCTTCTTGTCAGTTTCGGCTTTAAATTCTCTTGCACATACAGCATCAACAGGCAAAACAAGTTCAACGCCAGATTTATTCACCTTATCGAGTATTTCACGTGCAAGATCGAGCTTATCTTCTTCAAATTTAGACGCGCCTATCTTGTAGCCCTGCGCTTTGAAAAAAGTAAACATCATGGCGCCACCGATCAACAGCTTGTCTGCTTTGTCAAGAAGATTTTCTATCACCCCTATTTTATCTGAAACCTTGACTCCTCCGAGTATTACAACGTAGGGCTTTTCTGGAGAGTACGTAACACTCGACAACATCTTTATTTCTTTTTCCATAAGAAACCCTGCAACTGAAGGCAAGAACTTTGCCACTCCAACATTTGAAGCATGAGCGCGATGTGCTGTTCCAAAAGCATCGTTGACATGTATATCACCCAATTTTGCAAGAGACTTTGCAAATTCAGGATCGTTTTTCCTTTCTCCCGGAAAAAAACGTGTGTTTTCCAAAAGAACGACGTCACCTGGCTTCATCTCTTCCACTATCTTCTCGGTTTGTTCTCCAATTGCGGTGTGGCAAAACTTAACGTTTTTCCCCAAAAGCTCACCGAGCCTTTTTGCAACTGGTTCAAGAGAGTATTTGGGATTTGGCTCGCCCTTTGGACGACCAAGGTGAGACATAAGTATCACCTTGGCGTTTTGTTCAAGGGCATATTTTATAGTTGGAAGAGCTGCACGAATTCGTGTGTCGTCTGTGATATTTCCATTTTCCATCGGAACGTTAAAATCCACGCGCATCAGAATGTGCTTGTCTTTGAGTTCAATATCCCGTATGGTGAGTTTTTCTCGCATATTGCTCACCTACATCAACTTCTGCACCATTTCTATAAGATCCACGGCTCTATTTGTATAACCATACTCGTTGTCGTACCAAGCTAATACTTTAACAAGATTCCCGTTAACTTTTGTCAACAAAGAATCAAATATACTTGAATGAGGATCGCCAAGGATATCTGAAGAAACGACAGGATCTTCACAGTACCTCAAGACTTTTCCCATGGGACCTTCGGATGCTTTTTTGAAGGCAGAGTTTACTTCTTCAACAGACGTCGATCTTTCAACGATAACGGTAAGATCCGTGATCGAACCAGCTGGCACCGGAACCCTCATTGCCATTCCGTCCAACTTTCCTTCAACTTCCGGAACTACAAGTCCAATAGCTTTCGCTGCTCCGGTTGTCGTTGGAATTGTGTTCACCGCTGCTGCTCTGGCGCGTCTTAGATCTTTATGAGGTAGATCGAGAATCCTCTGATCGTTGGTGTAACCATGAACAGTTGTCATAAATCCTTTGATAATTCCAAACTCATCGTTCAGTACTTTCACTATCGGGGAAAGAGAATTAGTCGTACAAGAACCAGTGGAAATAATGGTATGCTCTTTTTTAAGGGCTTCGTCATTAACACACGGATTGATTGTGCAATCCACACCTTGTGCTGGCGCACTTATAATAACTTTTTTGGCTCCAGCCGTTAAATGCGCAGAGGCCTTTTCACGTGTTCTGAAAAGTCCCGTTGACTCAACCACCAGTTCCACACTTAATTCTTTCCATGGAAGTTTGGATGGATCTCTTTCAGCAAAAACTCTTATTTCTTTTCCATTAACGATTATGGAATTGTCCGTGTGTTCAACAGTTCCGCCGAAAGTACCGTGAACAGAGTCATACTTGAAAAGATGTGCCAATGTTTTCGTGTCTGTGATATCGTTTACGGCAACCACGTCGATGTCCCTCTTCTGCTCAAGAATAATTCTCAGCACTTGTCTCCCAATTCTCCCAAAACCGTTAATACCAACTTTTACATTTGACATGATATCTGCCTCCTTGTTTTTTAAATTTGGTATATTCACTTACAATAGCACGCCTCATTTTTTGTCACAAATACTACAAGTGACGGCCATATGAAATTAAAATGGCATATTCATGCCGCCAGTTATGGCATTTATTTCACTATCAGTGCGTTCTTTAACTTTACGTGTATACTCATTAAATGCCGTGATCAAAAGATCCTTTAGCATTTCAATGTCTTCAGTAACATCTTGTTTGATCTCGATCTCTTTGATTTCATAATCACAATTCCCCCTAACTGTGATAGCTTCTCCTCCAACCGAGGCACTAACTTCAATATTTTTGAAATTCTCTTGAACTTCAGCTACTTTTTTCTGCATTTCTTGAGCTTGTTTGAGTAGTTTAGACATATTCTTCATACCACCTATACCTCGAATGCTGGAAGAATGAGATCCACCGGGTCTCCCAGCACCTTTAAATTTGTTAGACAATTTCTTCTCCTCCTTCCGGAAGAAGTTTTCCCCCGAAGATACTTAAGGTTCTTACGATTGACTCTCTGATCTCTGAATCTATATTCTCAATTGGAATCGCAGAATAAGCGCTCACGAATTTTACATCACGAGAAGTAATGCGTTTAAAGTCCACCTCCATATTTTTCAACTTTTCTTTTAGAATTTCATGGTGAATTGGAGTACCAGATATCACCAGTATTCTATCTCCAAAATCCTTTATGACAGACAGCACTAAACATGCAAAGATAGACATATCTCCTTCTTTGGCGTACCAGTCGATCAAACGGTCTATATCTGTTTTAATGGAAGTTGTTCTCTCAGGCTTAGAAAATTCTCGAATAGTTTGTTTGCTGTCACTATGAACAAATTCTTTTTCATGATTCAAAGCCTCAAACACACTTAATACCTTAAAAGCATCAAATTGCCTTTCTTCATATCTAAGCCTTTGGATAAGATCAGAAACAAATTTTCCAACCTCTGCAACTGCCGGATCTGGCAATTTAGATGTTATGAACTCTAATGTTTCCTGTGCAAAGTTCATAGGATCAATTCCACGCTCTTCTATAGATTCTATAAGTTGAAGTAAAGATTCCGCATTTCCATTGGATATAGACGACACATATTCTTCAACTGTCTCTATTGGAACTTCGCCAAGTACAAAAAGTGTATCATTGAATGTCACATTCCCAGCGGAAAACCTTGCAACTTCTTCCAATAGTCCTATAGCATCTCTCAACCCTCCTGCTGATTTTTTAGCTATGTGATTAAGAGCCTCAACCTCAAAATTCATATTCTCCGACTTGCAAATTTTTATGAGATGATCTTTTATAGACTCCGTCGGAACTCTTCTGAACTCTACAACTTGGCATCTTGACACGACTGTTTCAGGAACTTTTTGCATCTCCGTTGTTGCCAAGATGAAAATCGTGTGTTTTGGTGGCTCTTCTAAAGTTTTAAGCAAGGCGTTAAATGCTTCTTTCGTTAACATGTGAACTTCATCTATGATATATACCTTGTACTTCGATTCAATGGGTAAATATGCTACCCTGTCGCGTATGGCACGAATTTCGTCTATTCCGCGATTCGATGCAGCATCCATTTCGATGACATCCATAGACTTTCCAGAGTCTATTGCTTTGCAGGAATTACATTCATTGCATGGCTCATAACCTTTAACTAAGTTTAGACAATTCAAACTTTTGGCAAGAATACGAGCTGTTGAAGTTTTGCCAGTTCCCCTTGGACCACTAAACAAATAAGAGTGTGAAAATTCACTCCTGGAAATTGCATTCGCAAAGAGCCTTTTAACATGCTCTTGCCATATTAAATCACCAAATCTCTTCGGTCGGTATTTCAAATAAAGAGTTTCCACGATTTAGCCACCTGACGGGTAATTCATGAATTGCCACTACGCCCGTGTTTTAAAAATATAATCTTGACCTCATAAAACATTGTAAAGTTACAAGTTTTTTAAAATTTTACTGAAATCGTCAACAGATAAACTTATCTCTTTCAACACAATTCTGATTAAAGCTCTTGGCACACTCTTTGATAAATGAAAAGGTATGGTAGTATAACGACCATCTGGATGACGATAGAAAACATGACTTCCTTTTTGCCTTATTCTTTTGAATCCAATTTTTAGCAGAACTTTTTCCAATGTTTTTGCATCAACTACTGGGAGTCTACTCACACTTCAACCTCTATATTTTGAATGCCAACAAATTCCAGATCTTCTATTTCTTCTCCTGTTTCTTCGACGCAAAGAGAAGTCACTTCTTTCAGTTTTTCTTTAAGTTCTTCAAGGGTTTCAGCTGCAGTATGAGCTCCTGGAATTGATGGAATCAAGCCAATGTAAAGTTTATTTTCTGAATCATATTCAACATAAGCAACGAAAGATCTTTTCATTTTTCTCGCCTCTTGGTGTAGGCACTATTTTTGTATAAATATTTTATATGGCAATTCGTGAATTGCCCCTACACTCATATTTTACCATAAAAATAATGAACACATCGTTTTGCATTTGTGAATTTTTTAGCATGTATTCAAAAACAAAAAATCCCCTCGCCAGAAATCTTTGGGTGTAAAATTTGAAAACAGCGCAAAGTTGGTATTTATAATGCATGTTGCTTCTTACCAATACTTTTCCACTGTTAAGACTACCATGGGCTTATTATTACCAGTCGCCACCACTGAAGAAAGTATGCGTTTTACCTCAGAAGCGTTCACATCAGTTTTTTTATACCATATATACACATGTTCTGTAGTAGCGCCAAATGTGGTTTTTATTTCGTAATCGTTTATATTTTTCTCAACAGCAAAATATGACTTAAGACTATTCAGAGTTATACTCGTGTTGTGGTTGAGATAGAATTTTTCCATAGCTGTGAGTGAAAGATCCAAAAGATTCATTGCCACGGTGGTAGCTTTAGCTTGTTTGATAGCTTTAACTCCAACTGGCACTATTGCCGCAATTAACGCTGCAATAACAGCCATAACGATGAGAAGTTCGATTAATGTGAAACTTTTCTTTCTCATCTTGTCACCTCTTATATATCCCTCCATAGGCAATTCATAAATTACCCCTACACTCATATCTTAGCACAAAAAAACCCACCACGATGGGTGGGAATACTAATTGAAAATTTAACAAATCACCAATAAACTGTCACGGCATTTTCAACTGCTGCTTTATTAGTATCAGTTGCTACGACCATATTCCACACTTTTTGAACCGCGGAGGCATCAGGAGAACTAAGATCGTACCATACCCAAATGTTATAAGTTTTTGAATTTGTACCTGAGGCTTGAACACTAACTGTGTAATCTTTATAAGCATCCGGATTGCCAGAAAGATATTTTGAAAGATCGGATATTGTTACATTAGTTGGAGATGCCGGTTTCTCAGTGTAAATGTATTGCTGTGCAGCAGTAGAAATCGCTCTTAGATTTTCTGCCACTCTTGTGGCATTCGCATGATTTATTGCATTCAATGCCACCGGCACCAGCGCTCCCATCAGCGCAGCTATAACGGCCATAACGATGAGAAGTTCGACTAAAGTAAAACCTTCCTTCCTCTTTCTCATAATTAACACCTCCATACTCAAATTTTGAATAGAATACGTCTTGTCAAGGATCTTATCATATTATCGGATCAATTCAAAGGCAACTTTAAAAAATTTTTTTAACAACATGTACAGCTGAAGCTTTAAATTCTACATATATCTTGCTTCCAATTTTCACGCTCAATTCCTCTAAAGCTCCCTTTGTTATAAACGAGATTATATTGAAACCTACATCAATTTTAACCTTTATTAGCGGACTGTGTGGAGATATGCCAACTACAGTTCCAAAAAAACGGTTTTTAGCGCTTGTTTTATAAGGCATTTTCATCAAAAGAATATCTTCTGGACAAATGAGCAGTTTAACTTTGTCACTTTTTCGCATTTTCTTTTTGGAAAGCTCCTCTCAATTTTTCTGGCAGGTTTTTAATTGGTATATTGGATCTCAGAGCAACGGAAGGCAGCTCATTTTTTTCGAGTATTTCTCTGCCTTTATCACTAAACATAAACTGTAAAAATTTCTCTGCGAGTTTCTTGTGAGGCGCATCGTTGAGAATAGTTATTCCATACACGATAGGTTTCCCAACTACCTGCTTTCCATTATTTAAAGTTAAAGAAGCTTTTGAGTAGAATGATGCGTATTTTTGATCGCTGAAATTAATTTTCGCCGGCAATTCGATGTACTTGAGACCATTTTCTTTTGCCACAGACAGATATTCAAAAGCGTAATCTATTTCTCCAGCTTGCAAAGCGGAGATAAGTTCGACTGACATCGGTTTTATATTACTCATTGGGCATATCGAAACAAGCTTATTCGCAAGATCAGGTTTATCATAGTATATTCCTGCCAGTTCAAACATAAGACGCGTTCTATATCCAGCGGGATCGAGATTTGGGTTTGAAAAACCGAATTCTACACCAGGCTGTTGGAGTATCTCAAACCAATTTTGAGCATTTATCTCTTTCGAATATCTGCTATTTTTGGTGAACGCAATAACAAGTTCGTTTTTAGCAAATTGGATGTACCAATTTGCGTGGTTGGGAATGAGAAATTGTGGTATGAGTGAATAATCGGCGACGGCGATAACATCTGCTCTTTTGCCAAGTTCTGTCACGAATTTGATGGCTCTTACACTTCCGGCAGGTTCGTCTCTGAAAAAAATACCACCACCGTACTTTTTGTTGAAAGCTTTCTCGACTTTACGAATCGGCTCAGTCAAACTGCCGGCGTGGAAGACGATCAATTCTTGATTTCCGAGAGAAAAAACGGTTAACACAACCAACATGGTTGTTACCATCACGATTTTTTTTATCATTGTCAATTCTTCCTATATAAAGAAAAAGTCAACTGTACTTCCCCCTTTAATTTCTTCTGTCTCTTTTGGTGCAATAAAAAAGGCGTTTGCATTAGAGAGAGCTGTGAAATCCCCTGAGCCATTGTATTTTATATGATCGATTTCTATATTCTCATTACGTACCAATGCTTTACATGGTACAAAGTGCATTCTATCCGTGTTTTTTCTAAAATCAAAGTTCAAAATCCCAGTGAAAAACATTGGGGTAAGTCCAGAAGTCCCAAGAAGTTGTTCAATAAGATAAGTAACAAGCAATTTGAAAACTGAAAATGTAGAGACGGGATTTCCCGGCATTCCAAACACCCACACATCTTTTCCTTCACGATCGATCGTCGCGATTATAGTTGGTTTTCCGGGTTTCATAGCGATCCTTTCCACCATTACATTGGCTTGAAACTGTTTAAGAACTCTTAGCGTGAGATCTTTGTCACCAACAGATGAACCTCCAGTGATCAACAATATATCAAGGTTTAGTCCTTTCTCAATTGCTTTGTATATTTCATCTTCATCATCTTTCACCATTCCGAGATCAACAAATTCCTGATGGATCGCATTGATTTGTGTGCCAAGTGAGTATTTGGAAGAATTTCTAATTTTGCCATTTTCTATATTTTCATCCACTTCAACAAGTTCATCACCTGTTGATATGACACCTATCTTTAGCTTTCTTTTAACTGAAATCTTTTTTAGTCCCAAAGAGCCTATGAGATTGATCGTTTTTGGCTCTATTAGCTGACCTTTGTAAAGTGCTGCTTCTCCCTTTTTAAGATCCTCACCTCTTATCGCAATGTTTGCAAGCCTTTGCGGGGTTTTCACAAATTTCACTTTGCCATCTCTCTCCTCGCATATTTCAAATTCTGCAACCGTATCACACGGACTCGGAACAGGAGCACCAGTCATTATTCTCACACATTCACCCTTTTTTAACTCTATATGTTTGCCTTCTGAATGTCCGGCAAGTACAAGACTTTTGACTTTAAGTATTGGATTCTCGACTGTTTCAATATCTTTGTATCGAAATGCAAATCCATCCATCGCAGAACGATTAAATGGAGGAAAATCATAGTTGGATATTATGTCCCTTCCAACGACTCTTCCAACGGCATCCAAAAGGCCTACTTCTTCCACATCTTCAATTTCTTTAGAGTTGCTCCTCAAAATTTCCATAGCTTCATCAAATCTGGTCATCAGGATACACCTCCACATTCAGTGTCTTCGCCTTTGAGAATTTTTATTCCGTGTACGAGTGAATTGAGTACCACTTCAAGATTTTCACGAACCCCTTTGGGACTTCCAGGAAGATTTATTATAAGTGTCTGTTTTCTTATACCTGCAACTGCTCTTGAGAGAACAGAGTGTGGAGATTTTTTAAACGAAAACATTCTCATAGCTTCTGGAATCCCTGGAGTTTCTTTTTCTATCACTTCTTTTGTTGCTTCTGGGGTAATATCTCTCTGGCTGAATCCTGTTCCACCAGTGGTAAGCACGAGATCGACTTTTAGCCGATCACAGAATTCCGTCAATTTTCCAGAAATTATTTCTTTTTCGTCTGGAACTATCTCGTATGCGACAATTTCTCCAATATCTTTGACCATATCTCTTATGACTTGAGAGCTTGTGTCTTTTCTTTCGCCTTTTGATCCTTTATCACTTACCGTTAATATCGCGATTCTCATAATAAAAAATCTCTCCTTTGAAAACATATGATTTGACTTGAGTGTATAATTACATTAAAGTACTCATCCTGTGCGTCAATGTTACAACCTATGAGTATTTATCAAATTAAACATCGCTTTTCAAGCGATAAAAGAATTTTTTTCGAAGTCTTATCAAGCCCGATTCGCTCGTTTATCCATCTTCCAGTTCACATCGTGAGGCACGCTCAGACACTCATCCGTGAGTGCTTCGCT
>JALSLY010000039.1 GCA_026988035.1 Thermotogae bacterium | reverse complement strand
AACTTTAAAAGATAAGTGTTGATGGCTCTGACAATTGTCTTTCGGATCTGTCCTCGCTACGCTGCGGAGGCTCCTGCAAGGCAATGTCATCGCCGATGATTACTTTCTGGACTTCAATTTTGAAGTGGATCGAGTATATCATAGAATTTCTTTGAGAAGGAGGGAGCGTAATGTACGCCATATTGGTTCATGGAGGTGCTGGGAAGGTGTCTCCTGAAAGGTTTGATAGTGCAAAGAAAGGGACAAGGAATGCCGTTGAAGCGGGGATAGAGATACTTAAAAGTGGGGGTAGAGCTTTGGATGCTGTTGAAGCGGCAGTAAAAGTGTTGGAAGACGATCCAACTTTCAATGCCGGTACAGGTTCTGTTTTGACCTTTAACGGAGAAGTTGAAATGGATGCTGCGATCGCATATGGTCCCAATTTTGATTTTGGAGCGGTAGCGGGAGTGAAAAACATACGCCATCCTATAAGTTTGGCAAGGCAGGTTATGGAAAAAACAGATCATGTGTTGTTAGCCGGAAAAGGTGCCAATAATTTTGCAAGTCTTATGGGATTTGAACCTCATGATCCCGTTGTTCAAAGAAGACGTGAACAGTGGGAAAGTTACCGCAAAGATTTTCTTAACGGTGATTATAAAGATTGGCCCAAGCTGAGAAAACTTTTTCAAGAACATCCGGAATTTCTTCATGGTACAGTTGGAGCTGTAGCTGTTGATTCACATGGAGAAACGGCAGCGGCAACATCTACAGGTGGCGTTTTTCTAAAATTGCTTGGTAGAGTTGGTGATACTCCCATTCCAGGTGCTGGTACTTACGCTACCCCACATGGAGCTGCTTCCTCAACAGGACTTGGCGAGGGCATGATGAGAGTTTTGATCACCAAAGTTGCTGCGGATTTTCTCAAAATGGGTCTTGATGCTCAGCATGCGGCTACGGCAGCGTTAAACTACCTCGATAATACGGTGGGAACTGAGGCAGGTATTATAGTTGTGGATAGGCATGGTGAAATAGGGTATGCGTACAACACGCCAAATATGTCCCACGCATATTTTAAGGAGGGAATGAAAGAGATAGAGAGTGATCTGTAAGCGTAATTCGCCGAAGCAAGGAAAAACTCTTGTTTTGGCTAAGCGAGAAATTCGCTCATGTTTTATAACATATTCGAAAAATGCGGGCTCAAAGGCCCGCACTACATTATTAATAATATGGTCGGGGCGACTGGATTTGAACCAGCGACCCCCTGTGCCCAAGACAGGTGCGCTCCCTCTGCGCTACGCCCCGATGCAAGACAAAGTATAGCATAAAAATCAGGCCTTTTCAAGAGGAAGTGTATAATTGTAATTGAAGAAACGATTTTTAAGGAGGTTGATTTATGGGTTTGAAGAAAATGCCAAAACTCCGAATAGGAGATTTGGAAGCTGAAGTGCCAATCATTCAAGGAGGAATGGGAGTTGGGATTTCTTTATCTGGATTGGCTTCAGCTGTTGCAAATGAGGGTGCAATTGGTGTTATTTCTGCTGCAGGAACGGGCATGCTTGAAGAAGACTTCAACGTAAATTTCAAAAAAGCGAATGAAAGAGCTTTACGAAGGGAAATTAGAAAGACTAAGGAAATGACGGATGGCATCGTGGGTGTAAACATAATGGTGGCTCTTTCGGATTTTGACAATCTTGTAAAAGCTGCTGTGGAGGAAGGAGCAGATCTACTTTTTCTCGGTGCCGGATTGCCGTTAAAAAATATGGGAATATTAGTTCCAGATGGCTCAAAGAAAGTTTCAACTAAGATTGTTCCCATTGTTTCTTCTGGGAGAGCAACTAAGATCATATTTCAATATTGGGCAAAAAAATATAACTATGTTCCGGATGCGGTTGTTGTGGAAGGACCAATGGCTGGTGGTCATCTTGGCTTTAAAAAGGAGCAGATTGGCGATCCAAATTACGCGTTGGAGAAGATCGTCCCAGATGTGATATCCGAAATAAAGCCTTTTGAGAAGCGTTTTGGCAAAAGTATCCCAGTGATAGCTGCGGGTGGCATATTCACAGGTAGTGATATTCACAAATTTTTTCAATTAGGTGTTCAGGGTGTGCAAATGGCGACAAGATTTGTTGCGACCCACGAATGTGATGCTTCAATAAAATTCAAAGAAATGTATGTAAAGTGTGGAAAAGATGATCTTACCATAATAGATAGCCCTGTTGGATTACCTGGGAGAGCTATAAGAGATAAATTTTTGGATGACGCGAAAGCCGGCATAAAAAAGCCGTTCAAGTGTTCGTGGAAGTGTTTAAAAACGTGCGATTTTCGAAAGGTCCCTTATTGTATTACCGAAGCATTGACCAATGCTAAAATGGGAATCTTTGAAAATGGATTTGCCTTCGCGGGTGCCAATGCCTATCGAGTAGATAGAATTATCTCCGTTAAAGAACTTATCGAAACTCTTTTAAGAGAATACGCAAGTGCATCATCTATGTAAATCTTACTGTCAGAGAAACAATTTGTGGTGAAGATTTCTCTGCTTTTGATTTCAGAAAAGAGGTGTTTTGTATGCGCTTCATAGTTGTAAAAGATCTTTCTCCAGAAGCTGCAAGGGCAAGGACTGTGAGAGCTGTGGCGGATGTTTTAAAAAAAGTAGGGAAAACCGAGATATTAAGTTTTGATGCTTCTTTGATCAAAAGATTGACAAAAGATGATGTTATCTTCAACCTTGCTATTGGAAAAAGACATGACTTTCTTCAAGGAACGATCTCGGCAATCATGGAAGGATTGGGGAACGAATTTGTTGGGTCACCTGCTTACACACATTATGTGTGTCTTGATAAGTTTACGACAAAGAGTTTGTTAAATTCTTACGGCATTCCAACTCCTGCCGGCACTTTATTTGATGGAAGCTACTTTGTGGGGGACATTCCTGCCCCTCCTCTGATCGTTAAACCTGTTGCTGAAGGTTCTGGGATTGGTGTGGAGTCTGATAGTCTATGTGATAGCATCGAAATGGCAAAAAAAGTGGCAAAAAAGAAATTTGAAGAATTCAAGGAACCAATAATAATTGAGAAATATCTGGACGGTGCAGAATTAACAGTAGGAGTTATAGGTTTTGGTTCCGAATTGAAGGTGCTTCCATCTTTAGAGATAGACTTTTCGAATTTACCCAAAGGAGTAGAAAGATTTTACAGTAAAAGGGTAAAAGAAGAATATGCTTCTCAAACAATTTACAGGTGCCCTGCTCTTTTAAGCGAAAAAGTTCAACGTGAGGTACTTGATATCGCAAAAAAGACATTTGAAGTTACCAAAGCAAGAGATTATCTCAGAATAGACATGCGATTGGATAAAGATCAGCCTTACGTGATAGAAGTAAATTCCATGCCTGGTTTGGATCCACAAAATAGCGATATTCCCAAGATGATCAAAGCCATGTCCAAGGATTACGAATGGTTGATAAAATATGTGATTAAAAGAGCAATACAATCTTTGGAGGTGCAAGAATGAAAGAAAATGATATCGTGTTTACGATAATTGGAGCAGGAAATACAGGTCAAGCTTTGGCAGGATATTTAAAAATGAAGGGACTCACGGTTAGACTTTATGATAGATCGGCTTGGCGATTTCGATATCTCAGACATCATGACATGAATCTTGGAGACGAATTTTCAAGTGTTCGCGCTCTTCACATGGACATGCTTACCACAGATCTTAAAGAAGCTGTAAGTGGTGCCGATGTGATCATCGTTTCCATTACCTCTACAGCTCATGCTGAAATTGCACAAAAGTTAGCTCAATTTTTGAGTGATGGCCAAGTTGTGCTTTTACATCCTGGAAGAACAGGTGGAGCTTTAATATTCAAGAAAGTTGTTGAAGGAGTAAACCCGAATCTCAAAATAGTGATAGGAGAATTTGAAACGTCGCTTTTTGCGACACGTGTTACTCAAGAAGGAGCCAAAGTAAGGTACTATGGTATCAAGAAGAACGTTCACCTGGCAACCATTCCATCTGAGAATTCACTTGAAATAGCTCCGTTTGTGAAAAGTGTTTTTCCACAAGTGGAGTTTGCACCTGATGTATTGTACACTTCTTTAAGTAATTACGGAGCGATGCTTCATCCTGCTCCTGTAATTTTTAACGTTGGCAGAATAGAGAACAAAACGAGATTCACTCACTATATAGAAGGAATAACACCGTCTATAGCAAGATTCATAGAAAGAATAGATAGTGAAAGAATAGCACTTGGAAAGTGTCTTGATGTACGTCTCAAACCCATTACCGTTTGGTTGTCTGATGTTTATGATTCCAAAGGGAACAATCTTTTTGAACTTTTAAGAAATACCAAAGCTTACCATTTTATTCTTGGGCCAGATTCTTTACAGCATCGGTATCTGATAGAGGATACTCTTACGGGGTTAGTTCCAATGGTTCATCTTGCAAGAAAATGCGGAGTGAGGCTTCGTGCCATTGAAACACTTGTGAATCTGATAAATTATTTTGTTGATATTGATGTCATGGCTTATGGGAGAAATCTTGAAGATATGGGAATAAGACGAATGGAAATTTCGGACATCATTCACTACGTTGTGAATGGAGTGGGAACATGAAAATCGTCGGCGCTGCTGTAGGAAACTGCGTGCATGTTGCTGGAATCTTATCATTTATGGGAATTGCAAGATCTCTTGGACATGAAACGATCTTTTTAAGACCTGCTACGCCTGTTGATAAGCTTCTCGGCGCTGCGATTGAAACCGAAGCAGACATGATCGCGGTGAGTTATAGACTTACTCCTTCAGTGGCCCGTGAAATATTTAAAGAGCTTGAAGAGAAAATACCAAAGTATGGCTTAAGTGACAGAATATTTGTTTTTGGGGGAACTGCTCAAGTTGCTAAAATCGCACGTGAGTTTGATTTTTTTGACAAAGTATTTTCTACTCAAGGACAGAGGGAAATTGTTGATTTCTTAAAAGGAGATAAGGGTAAGCTTTTGGAAGTGGCAATTCCTGCTCAAACGTTGGTTGATCGAATAAGAGAAAGTGCTCCTTATCCCATAATAAGACATCATTTTGGACTTCCAAGGCTTGAAGAAACTCTTGAAGGTATAAAAGAAATTGCTGATTCTGAGACTATAGATGTTATATCATTGGCTCCAGATCAAAATGCGCAACAGTATTTTTTCGAACCGAAAGAAATGAAGAAAGAATTGTCAGGTGCAGGAGGAGTTCCTTTAAGAACAGAAGAAGATTTTAAAAGAATTTACGAAGCAACGAGAAGAGGAAATTATCCCATAATGCGTTGCTATTCTGGAACTGCTCATATTGTTGAAATGGCTGATCTCCTAAACAGAGTAATTCACAATGCGTGGGCTGCGATACCCTTGTGTTGGTACAACGAACTTGATGGCAGAAGCAAGAGGAAATTCACAGAGGCAGTTTCTGAAAACATGGAAGGCATAAAATGGAACGCGAAGCACGGCATTCCAGTAGAAGTCAATGAACCACATCAGTGGGGATTGCGAAATGCTCATGATGCGCTTTTTGTAGCAATGGCTTATGTGTCAGCCTACGTGGCGAAGAAACTTGGTGTGAAGACTTATGTCGCTCAGTATATGATGAACACCCCGCCTGGTCTTAGCCCCAGAATGGATCTTGCCAAGATGTTAGCAGCCAAAAAACTCATACATACCTTAGAAGATGAAGAGTTCAAAGTTATAACAGAAGTACGGCCAGGCCTTATGGCATTTCCAGCTGATATGGACAAAGCCAAAGGACAACTTGCGTTTTCAGTTGCAGAAGCTATGGAGCTGGAGCCACAGATTGTTCATGTGGTTTCGTTCACAGAAGCCGATCATGTGGCACTTGCCCACGAGATCGTTCAATCAGCTAAAATCGCGCGCCAAGTTATAGAGGAAAGTGTAAAAGGGTTACCTCATATTGAGAACGATCCTGAAATCAAAAATAGAGTAAGAATTCTTGAGGATGACGCTCATGTGCTTATTGATGCAATTCGTCAACTCTCAAATGCTCAAGATCCATTCCTTGATCCTAATACTTACTATGCTGCTCTCAGAATAGGATATCTTGATACTCCAAATTTTTCAGGTTCTGCCGTTGGGCTTGGGAAAATTTCCACGGCTATTGTTGATGGGAAATGCGAGGTGGTGGATCCGCGCACTGGAAGGATCATACGCGAACAGGAGAGAATAAACTCAATAGGTGAGCTTAAGTGATTATAAAGGCTTATGCAAAGGTCAATTTATATTTGGCAATCCTTAAAAAGCGTCAAGATGAGTATCACGATATCTTAAGTTTAATGCACAATATATCTTTGTATGATTTGATCGAGATTACAGACTCTGATACGGAATTTTTTGAATCGAATGATATGCTAAGTTGGGATGAAAATAACACTATTTACAGAGCTATTAGAATTTTTGAGAATGAAACTGGCATTAAAACTAATCTAATGATACGGCTTCACAAAAGTATACCATCGGGGGCAGGATTTGGAGGTGCAAGTGCGGACGCCGCCGCTCTTTTGTGGTATCTGTGTAGAAGATATAAAGTGAATGAGATACTAAAAATGGCTCAAAAAGTAGGAAGTGATGTTCCATTTTTTGTAAAAGGCGGATGTGCAATTGTTGAAGGAAAAGGTGAAAGGACAAAACATTTGGAACCGCTTGATGCGTTCATGGAGTTCTACGTTCCGAAAGTAAGATTTTCAACATCGTATATGTACGAATTGGTGGATAAAATGCAAGTTTTTGGTCAAAGAGGCAATCCTGAAACATTATACACAGCGTTGAAAAACGGAGATGTAGAATTAGCTAAAAGAAATATGTATAACACGTTTGAAGAGGTTGCACGAATAGCCTATCCTTCAATTGTGAAAGAAGCACATAAAAAGTTAGAGAAACATACTCTTGTTATGATGACAGGTTCTGGCTCAGCCTTTTTTGGGATGAACATTGAAAAAAAAGAACTAAAAAAGGGTGCACATCTTGTTGCACACCCCCGAGATATTCAAGATTAAATTAGCGGTACCTTTCGGCTCTGCGTTTCAAATCACCAGACTTTTGCTGGCTATCTTTCAGAAATTTAGATAATTTTTTTTCAAAATCACTTGGTCCTTCATTTTTTCGTCCCTTAGCTTGTTTTTTCTCAAGGACTACACCGGCGTCCTTTATAGAAAGATCTATTTTCCCGTTTTCACCAACTTTCAGCACTTTAACTTTGATTTTTTGTCCAACACTGAGGTATTCCGATGCATCTTTTATGTAACCATTAGCTACCTTAGAAATATGGACAAGTCCGTCGACTCCATCCTCGAGTTTTACAAAAACACCAAAATTCTTGATCGAAGTGACAGTACCTTCGACAATATTTCCTACTTTAACCATGCCTTCCTTCTGGAAAAGCCAGAAGTTCCTCCCTTCAGGTTTATATAACTGCAAGAATTATAGCATATTTTCAGTGAAACGAAACGCGCCAATTAGCGTACATAAAAACATACACACAAAAAGATTCAGATTGAGATTGTTTTTAAAGCTCTATCTATTTCAAAAAGTGCTCGAGTATTTTTACAGCATTAGTGGCGGCACCAACTCTAACATTATCTGCTACGTTCCAAAATAACAATGCTTTCCCATCATATGAAATTCTAATTCTCCCCACGTGTGAAAGATCACTGCCAACTACCTCCAGAGCTGTTGGATAGTCTTCCCATACTTTAACAGATGGTGCGTTCCTTAGGATTTCTTTTGCTTCTTCTAAAGAGAAGCTCCTTTCAAACTCAACGTACACAGACTCAGAGTGACCATACATTACTGGTACTCTAACCGCTGTTGCCTCTACATCACAGGTACAATTCATAATCTTTCTCGTTTCGTTGAGCATTTTCATTTCTTCCTCTGAGAATCCATTTTCACAGAAAGGACCTATCTGAGGAATGCAATTGAATGCAATTTTTTTTGGATACACTGTTGGATCTGAGTTTTTGGTTATCTCAGAATCTAACTCATTCATACCTTTTCTTCCACTTCCAGAAACAGCTTGCATAGTTGTAATGATGATACGTTTTAATTTGTACAGAATGTGAAGAGGATTTAAAACAAGAACAAGTTGAATTGTAGAACAATTTGGATTTGCCACTATTCCATGATATCCCTTTAAAACATTTGAGTTGATTTCAGGAACCACGAGTGGAATGTCCGGATTCATTCTGAAAGCTGATGAATTGTCTATCACAGTGCTGCCGTGTGAAGCTGCTATAGGCGCAAACTTTTTAGAAATCTCTTTTCCGGCAGAAAAGAGCAAGTAATCGAAGCCTTCTTTCATCGCTTCCTCAGTCAGTTTTTCGACTTTTATGGTTTTTGAGTTGAAGCTTAAGACTGTTCCGGCAGAACGTTCTGATGAAAAGAGCTTGAATTCATCGAAATCGTGCCCTCTTTCTTCTAAAACTTTTATCATAGTCCTTCCCACTTCTCCGGTTGCTCCCACTATTCCGATTTTCATAATTTTGACAGGCTCTTGTGTAATATAAAAGAGCCGTTTTCACCACCTCACTATCATAGAAAATTTTTGTTTGGTTATGGATATTGTACCACTCTTGAATAACACCTTCCGTCGACTCCGTCGCCACCTCGTGGCTACCGCCTGCGCCTTCGCGCCCTGTAAAGGACAACAGAACGGACAGGAAAGTGGGAAAGACATTGCACACCGTGCAATCCCACTCGGCTACCGCCTCGGACATAGAAGTGGGAAAGACATTGCACACCGTGCAATCCCACTCCTCAAGGAAGGACTACTTTGGTTTTTGGTCCCCACTATCAAAAGGGGTGGCCAAAGGCCGGGGTGTGTTTTTCTCGAAGAGGAATTACTAAAAAGATGTGTCAATTACTGTGAATTGCGCAGAACGGAAAATTCAAGATAATATACAGTTTAAATTGTGGTAAAATACTTACAAGCATATCTCGGTACAAGTGCGTCCTAAAAAAGTTTCTTTCTCAAAAATTCCAATTTCAAGGAGGGAGAATGATGAAAAAACTGTTTTTGCCGTTTCTCCTCGTCTTAATTACTGCCTCTGTTCTTGCACTACCTTTAAAAATAGCTTTTATCTATGTAGGTCCTGTAGGAGATTCAGGATGGACCTATACCCACAATCTCGGACGACTGTACGTACAGAAAATATTTGGAGATAAGATCCAAACAACTTATATTGAGAGTGTTCCAGAGGGTGCTGGTGCGATAAGTGTTTTGAAATCCCTTGCTAACCATGGATATAATCTTATTTATACAACAAGTTTCAGCTATATGGAACAAACTGCTGAGGTTGCCAAACTATTTCCCAAAGTAATATTCGAAAATTGCTCTGGTTATCTTACAAGGGCTAATATGGGAGACTACTTTGGGAGAATTTACCAATCGGAATTCTTAACCGGACTCATCGCTGGAGCGATGACAAAGAGTGGGAAAATCGGATACGTTGCGGCATATCCAATACCTGAGGTTGTCAGAGGAATAAATGCTTTCACAATTGGTGTTAGGATGGTTAACCCACGGGCTGAAGTTCACGTAGTGTGGGTGAACAGTTGGTACGATCCTCCTACCGAAAAAGAAGCTGCGCTGTCATTGATAAACGCAGGATGTGATGTTATAAAATCGGAAACAGACTCTGCGGCTCCTCTTCAAGCTGCGGAACAAAAGCATGTCTATGCCATAGGTTACAATGCAGATATGAAAAAGTTTGCTCCAAACTATTATCTTACTTCAGCAATCTTCAACTGGGGCGTTTTCTACGAAAAAGACATAAAAGAGATCATGAATGGTACTTGGAAACCAGAGAAATTCTGGGGAGGACTTGATACGGGAGTTGTTGACATAGCTCCAATGACAAAGCTCGTTCCACCGCAGACTCAGAAATTAGTAGAGGCTATGAAGGAAGAGTTAAAGTCTCATGAATTCCACGTTTTTGAAGGTCCGATTTACAATCAAAAAGGGAAACTCGCTATACCATCCGGAAAAATGGCAACTGACAAAGAGTTGCTTTCAATGAATTGGTTTGTTCAAGGTGTAGTGGGAAGTATACCCAAATGATGAGAAGATAGGGAGGGGATACTTATGAAATATAGATTCGCTTTTTTGGTGGCGTTGTTGTTAATAGGAGTTCTTGCTTTTGCAAGCCCTTTGAAGATTGGATTCATATTCGTTGGGCCAATAAATGATAACGGTTGGACTCAAGCACACTATGATGGTGGAGTGTTGGCACTGAAAAAAGCTTTTGGAGATAAAGTTCAAATCACCTACATAGAAAATGTTCCTGAAGGAGCACCTTCTTTGAATGTGTTGAATTCACTTGCTTCAAGAGGATTTAAGCTTATATATGCTACAAGTTTTGGCTATATGAATCAAGTTATGCAAGCTGCCAAAAAGCACCCAAATGTGATATTTGAAATGTGCTCTGGATACGAACTCGCATCAAATGTTGGGGAATACTTTGGAAGAATGTATGAACCACGCTACCTTAGCGGGCTTATAGCTGGTGCGATGACGAAAAGCGGGAAAATCGGTTATGTTGCAGCATATCCAACGCCGGAAGTTGTCAGAGGAATAAATGCCTTCACACTTGGTGTCAGGGCTGTCAATCCTCGAGCGACTGTGCACGTAGTTTGGACGTATTCGTGGTACGATCCTCCTGTTGAGAAAGAAGCTGCTCTTAGTCTTATCAACGCTGGTTGTGATGTGATGGCTCAGCATCAGGATTCACCAGCCGCTGTTGAAGCTGCTCAAAGCAAAGGTGTTTATGCAATAGGATATGATTCTCCCAACATGGGCAAATTCGGTCCAGATGCTTATTTGACTTCTCCAATATGGGATTGGTCAGCTTTTTATGTGCCAAATACAAAAGAAGTCTTGGATGGAACATGGAAGTCAGAAGCATATTGGAAGGGAATGAAAAGTGGAATTGTGAAGCTCGCTCCAATGAGCAAATTGGTTCCCTTGTCGGTTAAGAAGCTCGTCACAGCTATGAAAGATGAGATAATAAGTGGAAGATTTCATGTTTTTGAAGGTCCGATTTACGATCAAAATGGAAAACTCAGAATCCCGGCTGGAAAGATAATGAGTGATGATGCGCTGCTCTCCATGCAGTGGTTTGTCAATGGAGTAGTGGGAAAGATACCAAAAAAGTAAACAACAAAAGGTTGGTGCTATGAGCGATATCGTCCTTAAGCTTTCAGGTATAGTGAAATCCTTTCCAGGCGTACTGGCAAATGATCACGTGGACTTCACCCTTAAAAGAGGTGAAGTCCACGCACTTTTGGGAGAAAATGGTGCCGGAAAGACAACTTTGATGAACATCACTTATGGTATTTACAAGCCGGATGAAGGAGAGATATATGTCAACGACAAAAGGGTGGAAATCACTTCGCCTCATCGTGCAATGGAATATGGAATTGGCATGATTCAGCAGCATTTTAGTCTTGTACCTTCGTTCAGTGTTGCTGAAAATATAGCACTTGGACTAAAAGAATCTAAAATATTGCCTAAAATAGATTTAGTTAGAAAGAAAGTCAAAACTCTCGCCGAAAGGTTTGGTTTAGATGTGAATCCAGACAGTCGAATATGGCAACTTTCGGCAGGTGAGCAACAACGCGTTGAAATTTTAAAACTTCTCTACATGAGTGCCCAAATAATGATATTAGATGAACCTACAGCGATACTTACACCTCAAGAGGCTGCAAACCTTTTCAAAACTATAAAAGAAATGGTTAAATACGGTGCTTCTGTGATATTTATCAGTCACAAGCTCAAGGAAGTATTGGAAATTTCAGATAGAATCACAGTGATGAGACACGGAAAAGTAATAGACACCCTTCAAAAAGAAGAAGCTAACGAAAGGATCCTTGCTAAGAAAATGGTTGGTCGTGAAGTGGTTTTGAAGATTTCTAAAAAACCGCCAAAACCAAGGGAAATCGAGCTTGAAGTTAAAGATCTCTGGGCAAGGGGAGATAAGGGTCCTTACGCTGTTCGTGGTGTAAGTTTGGATGTTAAATCAGGCGAAATACTCGGAATAGCAGGAGTTGCAGGTAATGGCCAAAGAGAGCTTGCTGAATCCATTTATGGCCTCAGAAAATACACGGGAGAAGTCAAGATCGGAGGAGAAATGATGCACTCTCTCGGTGTCGTAAGCAGGATGAAAAGTGGTGTTGCTTATATTCCTCAAGACAGAAAAGGAGTAGCTCTTTGTGGAGGATTGCCGCTTTACTATAATCTTTTCTTGAAAAAGCCCTTTAGAATACCAGAATTCTACTTGAATCCATATCTTTTCAATTCATCCCGCTTAAAAAAACCTTCTGAGCAGCTCGTAGATGAGTATCTCATATCCGCCTCATCTTTGAATTTGGAGGTAAAGTATCTTTCTGGTGGTACCATGCAAAAAGTTGTTCTGGCGCGCGAACTCTCCTTAAATCCAAAACTCATAATTGCCGTTCACCCAACTCGTGGTTTGGATGTTGGAGCCACAGAATTCGTTTACAAAACTCTGTTGAAAGCAAGAGACAATGGCGCCGCGATTTTGCTAATTGCGGGAGATTTAGAGGAGATTTTCACTTTGTCTGATCGAGTTGCCGTGCTTTATGAAGGAGAAATAGTTGGATATAGCAAACCAGATGAATCACATCTTGAAGAGATTGGCCTTATGATGGCTGGTGTAAGGAGAGTGAAAAAGTGAGACTTAAAATCGAAAAAAGGCATGAAAATGCTTCGACATTTTCTGTTTTGTTGATGTCTATACTCTCGGTTGTGGTTTCTTTGGTAATACTTGGTTTTATCATCCTCTCCCTTGGTAAAAATCCAATAGAGGCTTATATTCAGCTTGTTTCTTGGCCTCTTGGGACAATTGCTGGTTTGACACAAACCCTGATTTCTATGATGCCTTTGCTTTTTACATCTCTCGGTTTGGTAATAGCATTTAAAATGAAATTGTGGAACATAGGAGCTGAGGGACAATTTTATATGGGAGCATTTGGTGCCACATGGGGAGCATTGTTCCTCTTCAATCATATTTCTAATCCATGGATCATGTTGCCTTTACTTGCACTTTTGGGAGCTGGTATTGGAGCTGGATGGGGGGCATTAGCCGGGGTAATGAAGGCGCAACTTGGGGTAAACGAAATATTGAGTACTCTCATGCTCAACTATGTAGCTATTTATTGGGTTAACTACCTCGTTTATGGTCCATGGAAGGGTGCTGGAAGTTACAATTTTCCCATAACTGCTACTTTTCCGAAATCGGCAATTTTACCCCAATACACTGCAAATGGTATCAATCTTGGAATATTTTTGGCGATCGCTACTTCTTTTTTTGTTTATTACCTTCTTAGATGGACAAGATTTGGTTTTGAAATAGACATTGCTGGTGACAATCCAAAAGCTGCTGAGTATGCAGGTGTAAATGTTAAAAAGATGGTTATCATTGTAATGATCGTGAGTGGTGCTCTTTCAGGTCTTGGTGGCATGATGCAAATGAGTGGAGTGCTTTTCAGGTTACAACCTAACTTTTCGCCAGGGTATGGTTACACCGCTATAATCATAGCCTTGCTTGCAAGGTTGAATCCATTCGTGACTGTTGCAGTGGCATTTCTCTTCGGGGGATTGATCGTTGGCACTCAACAAATTCAACTTTTTCTCCAAATACCTTTCTCCCTTGTTAACGCATTTCAAGGTTTGCTGCTTTTCTCATTTGTAGCTGGTGAAGCGTTACTTCATTACAAATTGAGGTGGGTGAGAGCATGAGCCAGAACATCGTGATTACCACTGTAGCAGGTGCCATAAGAGCTGGTACACCTCTTCTCTTTGCAAGCATTGGTGAGCTGTTAGCCGAAAGATCCGGTGTTCTTAATCTTGGTGTAGAAGGTATGATGCTAATTGGCGCATTCACAGGCTTTGCGGTGTCTTACAATACTGGCAATTTGTGGTTGGCTGTTGTAGTTGCTATGGTTGTAGCAGCATTGTTAGCTGCTCTACACGCTTTTATGTCCGTTACACTACGTGCCAACCAAGTAGTCAGTGGACTTGCTCTCGTTTTCCTCGGATCGGGACTTAGTGGTTTTTGGGGACAAAGATATGTTGGTACACAAGCTCCGGGTTTCTCGAATTTAAGCATACCACTTCTTGGAAAAATTCCAATTATAGGTGAGGTGCTGTTTGATAGAGATCCTCTTGTTTACGTAGGCTACATACTTGTTCCACTTGTTTGGTGGTTCCTTTATAAAACGAGGGCTGGTATGAATTTGAGAGCCGTTGGTGAAGCCCCATCAGCAGCTGATGCTAGAGGAATAAATGTGAGTTTAACGCGCTATATATATACAATCGTGGGAGGAGCATTTGCTGGACTTGGAGGAGCTTATCTTTCTCTTGCATATACTCCTATGTGGGTGGAAAACATGAGCGCCGGTCGCGGATGGATTGCGATTGTATTGGTTATATTCGCTATTTGGGATCCTCTGCTCGCTATGGTTGGAGCGTATCTTTTTGGAGGGATAAGCGTACTTCAATTTGGCTTGCAAGTTGCTCAAATTCCGATACCAGCCAACATAATGAAAATGTTTCCCTACCTCTTTACAATCATAGTCATGTTGTTTACTTCAGGTGAAAAGATGAAGAAAAGATTTGGTGCACCGTCGGCACTTGGAATTCCTTATTCTCGAGAAGAGAAAACGTGAAATCCTCTGAGGATCAATTCTCATCATCCTCGTCATCATAATAGTCATCCTCTTCACTGATATAGTCCCATATTTCATCTTCAGAGGATATTGCGTTTTCGTCAACTAATTCTTTGACCATTAAAGAGGCCTTTTTTAAAATTTCTTTGTATTCTTTTAGTCTTGTTTTGGCCTCTGATTCCGTCAAGCCATTCCAAACCAGCTCTTCCAAGACCTCGTTCTCGTTTTCGATAACGTAACCTCTATCATCATCCCAAATAACATCTAAAGAAGCATAGTCTCGAATCTCGTTGTCTTTTATTAGAGAAGCTATTTCCTCTATTTTCTCTCTGAATTCTTTTTCCAATTTGGATTACCTCCTACTAATGTTATCGAGGATGGATTATATCATAAATTTTGTGAAAAGATCATAATTTTTTCTCAATTCATAAAATGTGTGATCGATCGTGATAAAATGATGTCGTAGCAACAATTATATTTGATCGGAGGGATTTTATGAATAAAGAACTGGATAAAATTGTTTTTTCACTAAAAGAAGAACTTTTTAAAGAGGCAGGTGAGATCATAAAGTTCAAATCAGTCCAAGGCAAGCCTGAAAAAGGAGCGCCATTTGGTGAGGGGGTAAAAAAAGCCTTAGAATATGCTCTCAAGCTTGGCGAAAAATATGGTTTCAGAGTCAAGAATGTTGATAACTATGCGGGGCACGTGGAATTTGGAAATTCCGGGAAGCTGTTCGGCGTGCTTGGTCATCTCGATGTTGTACCAGAAGGGACAGGCTGGTCAGTAGATCCTTATGAAGGAGTGATAAAAGAGGGCTACCTTTGGGGTCGAGGTGCGATCGATGATAAAGGGCCAACGATCGCAGCTCTTTTTGCGCTAAGAGCTGTCAAAAAGTTAGGGATCGAACCAAAAAATCGGGTAAGGATCATTTTCGGAACAAATGAAGAATCAGGATGGAAGGGTGTAAAACACTATTTTGAGCATGAAGAAATGCCAGATTGGGGAGTTACACCTGATGCGGATTTTCCAATAATATATGCGGAAAAAGGGATTGTCAACTTTGAAATATCAGCTGCGAGGAATGTAAGATCGACTGATGGTGACGCAACGCTTATTTCTTTAAAAGGTGGAGAAGCATCGAATATGGTCATCGCCGATGCCGAATTGATACTTGATGTTAAGAATGAGAGTGTTGCTGAATTTGTTGGAAAATTTAAGCCCCGAAACAACGCGCGTGTTGAAATGAATCTTAACGGAAATAGGCTAACAGTGAAAGCCTTTGGAAAATCGTCTCATGGTGCAAAGCCACAAGAGGGAATCAATGCTGCATCAGCACTCTTTGAGTTGCTTGGAAAGATAAAACTTGATGATGAAGGGCTCAATGAGTATTTGAAAAAAATCAACGAGAAAATCGGGTATGAAACGGATGGAAAATCCATGGGAATAGCTGGTAGTGATAATGTTTCCGGAGAGCTGACTGTTAACCTTGGAATAGCTGAGATCACAAATAACGCGATAAAACTCGTTCTCAATATACGATATCCAATATTTTTTAATGTTAACATGATAGAATCTCAGCTCAAAGAAGCGTTAAGTGGTATGAATGTTGTACGTGCTCACGATCAAGGTCCTCTTTACGTTTCTCCGGAAAGCAAACTTGTGAAACTGCTCTCTGAGGTGTACGAAGATGTGACAAAAGAGAAGGCCTATTTGATCGCCATAGGTGGTGGAACTTACGCGCGTGCGATTCCGAACGCAGCAGCATTTGGACCACTTTTCCCGGGAAGAGAATCGACGGAGCATCAGCCGGATGAACGAATAGCGTTGGACGATCTTCTGATGACTGCAAGAATATACGCACAACTTTTGTACAGGGTTTTATATTAAATCTCTCACCGCGTTGTGCGTCAGCTTTACAGTCTATGAACATTTATCAAATAAACATCGCTTTTCAGGAGATGTGAAAAATCTCTTTCTTTACGGACTTTGGATCGTTTTGTAATCTTCGTGCACAATCTGAGTTAACGGTTCTCTCCGAGATAGTGTGGATAAATTCATATAAATTGTCAAAACAAATGTTTGAATTTCTCAAAGTTCATCATCAACGATCACCTTTCTGAGTTTCTAAAAGTATAAAAGTAATAGAGTTAAAGCACATGGATACAAAAGCACTTAAAGTCCCTCGAAGTTTTGTCAGGTCATATGAACGAGCCGTGCGAGAAATGAAAGAACAGGAGCGAGATTGCACAGTGTGCAATGTTTTCTCGCTTTCTCGACCAAAGCGGTAGCTGCGAAGAAGGCACAGGATGTGCCGAGAAAGCGAATCGAACAGGATGTTCGTATGCAGCGGGCCCCGTTATGAGTTTCTGACACGGATAAACGAGTGAATCAGACCTGACGAGACTTCGAAAAAAATTACATGATCGCTTGCAAAGCGAAAAATAGATAAAATTCAATTACCCACATCAAACTGATGAGAACCGAGTTAACTCTCTTTTTTAAAGTGTGTTCATTTTAAGTTCAGGTGTTGACAAGGTGTTTAACGCACCTTCCGCACGTGCCAAATC
>JALSLY010000038.1 GCA_026988035.1 Thermotogae bacterium | reverse complement strand
CGAACTATAAAAAATGGCTCCACCAGTAGGACTCGAACCTACAACCCTCCGGTTAACAGCCGGATGCTCTACCGATTGAGCTATGGTGGAACGCACATGAAGGATTATAATACAAGCGTACAGAATTTGTCAAGAGGGAGGTTGTAATCATGAAAGTGTTCATTTCCACCGATATGGAAGGACTTCCGGGTACAAATGCCTGGCACCACGTGAATGTTAAAGATTCGAGGTATCTTGGGAAATACATGACAGAAACAGTTGAATGGGTGCTTGATGGAATCAAAGCTTCCCCGCAGAATTCCAAAATCGATCAAATCCTCGTATGTGACTCTCATTCTTTAGGTGAAAACATTCCCTATGATCTTACTGAGTTGGATGATAGATTGTACCTTGTCAGAGGTGGATTGAGAGATTATTACATGATGGCTGGATTCGATTCATCTTTCACCACTGTCTTTTTCGTTGGATACCATGCCGGTGTTGGTACCATTCATGGCACAATGGATCACACATATTCTAATACCGCTGTACATGAATTGCGAATAAATGGCATTCGAATGAATGAATCTACCATAAATGGGGCTTTTGCTGGAGATTTTGAGGTACCGGTTTCTCTGGTAATCGGGGACCACGCTTTGGTAGAAGAATTAAAACCTATTATGCCAGATACGGTCCTCGTTGAAACCAAACGGGGACTTAGTCGATTCGCGGCGATCATGCGGCCTAAGAATGTAGTAAAACACGATGTAATAGAATCAACCAAACTTGCTCTGGAGAAGACTGAAAAGGGTCAGATCAAGCCCTATAAACTCGAATCACCCTACACGCTTGAAATAACCTTCAGATCAACTGAAATGGCAGATGAAGCTTCGCTTACTCCGGGCATTAAAAGAATTGATGGTTACAGAGTCAAATATCAGTCTGATTCGTACAAAGATGTCATGCAAATTTTGCTTGCCATAGTTTATGCATCCCGAATAGGAACTGATATGGGAAGATAGATTGTTTGATTCAAAAAAATATTTTCTGCATGCAGATAAACTGAAGCTCATCAAAAGTGAAGAGCAGTGCATGTGATAAAATTAGTACGTGCTAAAAACTTTTATGAGATGCTGGGAGTTCTGGTAGAGCTCATCTTTCCGACCAGCATTAGAGGAGGGAGCTTCCATGAGAAAAGTTTCTTCGAAAGACCTTTTCGGATTCAAGTTCGTAGGGGATCCTCAAATAAGTCCGATGGGAAATCAAATCGTTTTTACAGTAAGTGAAGTTAACAAAAAAGAAAATAGCTACACGCAGCGTCTTTACAGATACGATGGCCAACTGCTAAGACCATTTACTTTCGGTCCTCACGACAGTTCTCCAAGATGGTCACCGAATGGTAACGAGATTGCTTTCATTTCCAAAAGATCGAAAGAAAATGGCAGAGATCTCATGATCATCCGAGCAGATGGTGGTGAAGCAAAAGTAATCACACACTTTAAAGATGACTTGGGAAGTGTAGAATGGCTTGACACTACTACGCTTGTGGTACTTGCATCCAAAAAAATAGAAAGAAAAGATCCAAAAGACGATGTACACGAGATAGAGAAGATACCAATCTGGTTTAACGGTAAAGGCTTCACTTATAATAAACTTAATCAACTTTTTCTCGTTAAAAAAAATGGAAAAAAACAGCAAATAACGCACGAAGAGGGTTCAATTTTCGCATTCTCACCGTCACCAGACGGAAAGAGTATCGCATTTGTGGAAACATTGGATGCCGAACATAAACCCCTTATCTCTGATATATTCGTTTTGAAAATTAGCGAAGAAAAATTGATCAAACTTACAAAGTCCAACATGCTAATTGGTAACATAGTCTGGAGCCCTGATTCCAAAAAAATAGCGTTTATGGCATCTGATCTGAAAAAGGGAACCTTCACAACCCCTCAAATTTACACTATAACTATGAATAAACGGGTAAAGAAGGTCTGTAATGTCGACCGCTCCAAGGAAAACTCAATAAACAGTGATGTTAGAGTGTTCAGTCCAAACCCATTCTACTGGATTGGTGAATCACTGTATTTCACAATGACAGATGGTCCAAGCGCAAAGGCGTACCGTAGCCGCGACGGGAAAGTTGAAGAGATCATAGGGGGAAAAAGAAATATAGACGGCTTTAGTGTTGCAAAAAACGGTAATATAGCGTTCCTTTCGATGGATTTCACTTCTCTTAATGAAGTTTATCTGCTCAAAAACGGTAAAGAGAAGAAAATTTCCCGTTTCAATACGAATGTCACAAGAGCTTTAAACCTTTCAACACCAGAGCATTTTGATGTCAAAACTTCAGACGGAAGACATTTAGATGCATGGATCATGAAGCCTATTGATTTTGATGCAAGAAAAAAGTATCCAACGATCCTTGAAATACATGGTGGTCCCAAAACTGCTTACGGCTATGGCTTTTTTCTCGAGTTTCAGATCTTAGCTTCAAATGGGTATGTCGTGATTTTTTCAAATCCAATCGGAAGTGATGGATATGGTGAAGATTTCTCAAATATTCATGGTATATACGGAAAACGTGACTACCTTGATCTGATGGAAGTCATGGATGAATCAATAAAACGCTTCAATTTTATAGATGAAAAGAGGCTCGGAGTTACAGGCGGTTCCTATGGTGGTTACATGACAAATTGGATTATCACTCAAACGGACAGGTTTAAAGCTGCAGTTACTCAGAGATCTATAAGTAACTGGATATCTTTTTTTGGGACAACAGACATAGGTTATTTCTTTGTGCCAGATCAGTTAGGTGGTGATCCATGGTCAAATTTCGAAGGATATGTGGAAATGTCTCCTATAACTCATGTGAAAAACGTGAAAACACCTCTTCTTGTTATCCATTCAATGGAAGATTACCGTTGCTGGATGTCAGGAGGACTTCAATTATTCACAGCGTTGAGGTATTTGGGAAAGGAAGCAAAATTGGCACTATTTCCGTCTGAAAATCACGAACTTTCAAGATCTGGAAAGCCACTTCACAGAGTCAAAAGACTCGATCTCATACTTGACTGGTTTGAAAAACATCTGAAGGAGAGATAAGAAAGTTGAAAATCGTTGCAACGAATTCCAAAGCCCGCAGGAATTACGTTTTGCTTGACAAATTTGAAAGTGGGATAGAATTAAGGGGCACAGAAGTTAAATCTCTTCGCGCCGGCAGCGTTAATATAAACGATGCTTACTGTATCATAAGACACGGGGAGATCTTCATTGAAAATATGCACATTGCTCCTTACAAATCCGGAAATATCTTTAACCACGATCCACTTAGAAGAAGAAAACTATTGCTTCATAAACGAGAAATCGTCCGTCTCTCGTCTAAATTGGATCAAAAAGGTCTTGCCCTTGTGCCATTAAAGATTTACTTCAATGACAAGGGGAAAGCCAAACTCGAGATAGCGCTCGCAAAGGGAAAACACTTATACGATAAGCGTGAGAATATTGCCAAAAGAGATCAAGAGCGCGAAATGAAGAAACAGATGAAGTATCATTACTAAAAGCATAAAGGCAGGAGGATCGTAGAATGAAATATCCCAGGTTGCTCGTTAACAAAGAAGCTTTAGAGCACAATGCAAAAGTGATAGTCAAAATGTGCCATGACATGGCAATTGAGCTCACGGCAGTTGTAAAAGTAACTTGCGGTGAACCTCGAATTGCAAAAATGTATCTGGATCTTGGTGTTGATATGATTGGAGATTCGAGAATAGAGAACATTATAAAGATGCGTCATGCCAATCTTAAAGGTCCATTTGTATTGCTTAGGATTCCAATGATCAGCGAGATTCCAGACGTTGTCGAAAATGTAGACGTGGTGCTCGTCTCAGAGCTTCACACTGTGAGTGCTTTGGGAAAGGAGGCACTAAAGCACGGTAAAACCCAGAAGATTTTATATATGATAGATGTCGGCGATTTGAGAGAAGGAGTATGGTACGAAAATGCTGTTGACGAGATCGTAAAAGCTTCAAAAATTGGCGGAGTCGATCTGTATGGAATAGGAACAAATTTAGGATGTTATGGTGGCGTAATTCCAAGCGAGGAAAACATGAACCTCTTGGTGAATATTGCCAATGCAATAAAGGAACGCGGAGTAAGTTTCAAGGTTGTAAGTGGCGGAAATACAGCTGCCCTTTACCTTATAGAAAAAGGGACCCTTCCTAAAGGAATAAACGGTTACAGGCTCGGAGAATCCATGATTCTTGGAACAGATGTAACCAATAATCGTACATTTCCCTTTTTGCGCCAAGATACTTTCACACTTCAAGCAGAAATCATAGAGTTGAAGACAAAACCATCCGTTCCACGAGGAAAAATTGGAAGAGATGCTATGGGGAGAATACCAGTTTTTGAAGATCTCGGAGAACGACTCAAGGCGATCATAGCAATTGGAGAACAAGACGTGCCATCAGATGGACTGAAGCCCATTGATAAAGGGGTAACGGTTCTTCATGCTTCAAGTGATCACACAGTTTTGGATGTAACAGATCTTAAAAGCTCTCTCAAAGTTGGGGATATTCTCAAATTCAGGCTCACATACAACGCTTTACTTCGAGCCATGACCTCCCCTTATGTCGACAAAGGCTGGTCTGATATATCATAGACTTGTGTGTTACTTGTTTTACCTGTTTTCGTAACCCAATTTGCGGTTTGAGTTTTGCTGATTAGAATGATATAATTTGTCGGTATAACAACATATGCAATAATCAGGAGGTGCACTTACCATGAAAAGAACTTATCAACCAAAACGACGCAAGAGAGCAAAAACACACGGATTTCGTGTGAGAATGAAAACACACAGCGGAAGAAAGATCATAAACGGCAGAAGGAGTGCAAAAAGAAAAAGACTTGCGGTGTGAATTTTTCGTTTGATTCAAAAAGGCGCATAAAAAAATCCAGAGATTTTCAAAAGATTTTCTCCAACGGAAAAGTTATTACAAACGATTGGCTGGTTTGTAGGTATGTCAAAAATGATTTGGGATATGCAAGACTTGGAATAGTTGTATCAAGGAAATTCGGGAAGGCACATATACGTAACAGATTTAAAAGGTATGTACGAGAGACTTTCAGAATAACTCATATCGAAGAAAGCGTTGATGTGTTGGTTTTGCCCAAAAGGGAATTGAAAGATGTGTTTAAAGAAATGAGCTTTGACTCTTTCTCAAAAAAACTCAGATTGCTCTTGATGGGATTGAAGGAGAACTTCGGTGAAAGCTAAAACCGTTTTGATAAAGTTGATCAAATTCTATCAGAGATTCATTTCTCCGATGAAACCGCCTTCTTGTAGATTCACTCCAACATGCTCCAATTATGCCGTAGAGGCCCTGGAACGTTTCGGCATTTTCAAGGGCCTTCTTTTGTCTGTGTGGAGAATCCTTAGATGTAATCCCTTTAACAAAGGTGGAGAAGATCCTGTACCAACAGAATTCACAATTAGGAGGAAAAAAACGTGACAAGAAAGCTTGTATACGTTACAACATTTGTTTTGTTAGTACTTATGGGATCGACGATTGCTTTTGCAATTCCAAAAGTAAAAGTTACCGTTTCTTCAACAGGTTTGGTAACGATCTCTACGAAGATATACAAATACATTGCAGATACCAAAGCTGGTGTGTTAAAAAGTGGCTACTTAGCCTTTGAACGTGACAGAAAGTTTTGGATATATAGCGAAGATGGATTTGATCTGTATGCGTCCAATACTGCCTTAAAACCGATTGACTGGTCTATAAATGGCAAAAAAGAGAGTTTAGATACCAAGTCTAATGTGACGCTGACTTTTTTCTACAAATTCGATGACCAGAAAATAGAGAAATCGATCACATTTGTCAACGGGCCAAATTACGAAATCAAAGTCGCTGTTAAAGGGCCAAAAGATTTAAAGATGCATTTGAATTTTCCAACTTTGATGTCAAAATACAATGAGGTAAATGGAGTGCTTTTTACAACTTACTCTTCGAATCTTAAAACCATAGGAGTCGAAACCTCAAACGGCAAATTTAGAAATAATGGTTCCGCAGAATTCACTGGAAACCTTGAGGGTAAGATATACTTTGGGCCTGTGAAGAATTCCGAAATATTTGCCCTTTTCCCACAATACAAAGGTACAATTTCTGAGATCCTTAAGGGTTATCCGGGATCAGAACCATGGTATGGTTGGTTTCTTTACCTCTTTGTCAGAATACTCAACTGGATTTACTCATGGACAGGAAATTACGGCTGGGCAATAATAATCTTTGCTATTCTTGTCAAACTGGTGTTGTATCCACTATCACACCTTCAGATGAAATCTATGGTTCAGATGCGAAAAATTCAACCCAAGATGAAGGAAATTCAAAGGAAATATAAGGATCCTAAAAAACAACAAGAGGAATTAATGAAGCTTTACAGAGCCGAGGGTATAAACCCAGCAAGTGGATGTTTACTTACTCTTCCTCAACTTCCGATACTTTTTCTACTGTACTACGTTATCATCTATTCAAAAGAGAATTTTGCCTACAATCCACAGTTTTTACTCTGGAATGATCTTTCTGTGGGAGGATTCGGAGCAAATATCGTTTTGATACTTTTAATAGTGCTTCTTTCATCTTGGTCAACATTGTGGACAAGTACCAATGCCAAACAGGCGTGGCAGAGCATAGCAATATTTTCTGTAATGGAATTCTTCTTTGTTGGATTTCCGGTGGGGTTATTTCTGTACTACGCGGTGTTTTCTGCTATGCAACTCATCACTACATACTTTGTCGCAAAAATGTACAACATTAAGGGCATAACTCTTAGAGAATTGTTTGGAATGAATCCGAAAAGAAGATATGGGTAGGTAGGGAGCGTGGTTTCATGGAAAAGATTTTTGAAGCTAAAAATATCAAGGAATGTCTTGATAAAGCTTACGAAGAGCTCGACGTTTCAGAAGAAGAAATCGATTACGAAGTTTTGCAAGAGTCAACTCATGGCTTTTTGGGAATAGGCGCAAAGAATGCCGTGATCAGAGTCAAATTCAACGATAGATATAATATAAACTCTATAAGAAAATTTTTATCAAGGCTTTTGGACTTTTACGGTGTTAATGCCAAAATTGCGATTGACGTGATAAGACCTATGGTAATCTATTCTGTCAGGATTAATGGAAAAGATTCGCTATCCGAGCTTATAGGAAAGCACGGTCATACGCTAAGTGCGATTGAACATTTGGTCTCAGTTTATATGAATAAACATAACGATCATCACGTTTCCATCTCTGTCGATGTGAACGACTACAAAAAAAGGAAAGAAGAAATCGTGAAAAGGATGGCAGAAAGTGCAGTCGCAAAAATTAAAAGAGGTACAAAAAAAATATCCCTTGAACCAATGAGCGCTCGGGAACGTAAAATCGTTCACGAAGTGCTTTCTAAGTACGATGATATACGTTCTTATTCGGTGGGAACTGAACCATATAGATACGTCGTTGTCGAAAAAGTGAGAGTAAGAGTTAAAGGATAGGAGGCGACTCTTTTGAAAAAAGTGATCGAGTCTGTACCGAATTTCAGTGAAGGACGACGTGAGGATGTGGTAAAAGAAATCGTGAGACAAGCCGAAGAGACCGAAAATGTTTGGGTTTTCGATTGGTCGATGGATCACGATCACAATAGGTCCGTTGTTACTATTGTAGGTGATCCAGATCACGTAGGGGACGCGGTTTTCAAAATGGCCAAAAAGGCAGTAGAATTGATAGATTTGCGCCAACATACCGGCGGACATCCTCGGATGGGGGCAGTAGATGTGATACCTTTTGTCCCGATAAAAAACTCCTCAGAGGATGAATGTATTGAACTCTCGAGGAAGATCGGAAAACGAATAGGCACGGAGCTTGAAGTTCCAGTCTATCTCTATGAGAAATCCGCTGTTAGTCAAGAGCGCTCCAATCTTTCAGAAATACGGAAAGGACAATTCGAAGGTTTCTTTGAAAAGATAAAGTCTCCAAAATGGAAACCGGATTTCGGTCCAAGCGTGGTTCACCCAACTGCTGGAGTTGTTGCCATTGGAGCGAGAGAATATTTGATAGCATTTAATGTAAATTTGGGGACTAAAAATCTTGAAATTGCCAACAAGATCGCGCGTGCCGTTCGCTATTCATCTGGAGGTTATAGATTTGTCAAAGCTATGGGGGTGGATCTAAAGGAAAAAGGGATTGTTCAGGTTTCTATGAACATGACAAATTACAAAAAGACGCCACTTTTCAGGGTTTTTGAAACAATAAAGCGGGAAGCTGAAAGATATGGTGTATCCGTAGTAGGCTCTGAGATCGTTGGGATGATCCCTATGGATGCGCTTGTTAGAACTGTCAAGTATTACTTAGGCGTGGATGACTTCAAAAACGAGAGGGTGATCGAGTATAGGCTCCTCGACGAAATTAGCGGATCTTGAAATCTCAAACCTCAGGATTTTTACCCCTGTTGGAAGAGCACCAAGTATTGAAGGGAAGATTTTAGAACTTGAAGGAAATATTAGCATCAAAAATGGACATATCGTTTCTATAGGTAAATCCCGCGGAGCTCTCGAAAACTGGGATGGGAAGGGCATGTTGGCCATCCCGGGATTTGTAGATCCACACACTCACATCCCTTTTCATGGTGAGCGTTCTGAGGAATTTGTCATGCGCGCTGTTGGAAAAAGTTATGTGGAAATCCTGAAATCTGGTGGTGGGATACATTCTACTGTCAAAAAGGTGAGGAAAGCTTCAATTGACAATCTTGTGAAAGAAAACAAAAAGTATTTGGAATGGATGTTGAAATCTGGTGTTACTTCTCTGGAATGCAAAAGCGGGTATGGCCTCGATTTCGAAAACGAGTTGAAACAGTTAAAAGCTATTAAAAAACTATCTGAAGAGGTCCCTCAGACTTTGATCTCAACATTTTTAGGAGCACATGCGGTACCTCAAAAGGGTGAAAAAGCTTATCTTACAGAACTTATTGATATGATGAAAGTCATAAAATCGGAATCACTTGCTGAATTTGTGGATGTTTTTTGCGATGAAGGCGCTTTCTCTGTTGAGGGTTCCTTTGATTTGTTGAAACGTGCCAAGGATATGGGATTTAAGATCAGAGTACACGCCGAGGAGCTATCCTCAAATGGCTTTGCTTCTATAGCAGCAGAATTAGGTGCGGTAAGTGTAGATCACCTAATAAAAATAAAGGACCGTGAAATTCCAACACTTGAAAAATACGGTACCATTGCTCTTCTCATGCCAGCAACGAGTTTCTACTTAAAAACCATGTATGCTCCTGCTCGAAAGCTTATAGATAATGGTGTGCCAGTAGCTCTTGGATCGGATTTCAACCCGGGCTCCAACACTTTTTATTCACCCCTGTTTGTGTCTCATCTTGCCGTTAACCATCTTGGAATGACCCCATCTGAAGCACTCGTGGCTCAAACTTTGAATGCTGCCTGCGTTTTGGGAATTGAAAATGAGGTTGGCACAATCGAGATGGGGAAAAGTGCAGATATTGTGATTTTAGATGCACCAAGATTGGAATACCTATCTTACATGCCAACGAATGAGATCGTTAAAGCCGTTTTTAAAAATGGGAGGAAGGTTTTTGAAAATTGAAGTAGTATACCCGGGTAGGATCAAGAATTCATTTGCTAAGGAAGGTTTTGAAGAATACTTAAAGCGTCTCAACCGATTCTTTAAGTTAAGTATTGTAAGTATTCCGTCATGTCGATCGAGTGATCGAAAAAGATGTGTTGAAGAAGAATCAAAAAAACTGTTAAAATATATAGGAAGTAGGGAATTTATCTTATTAGATGTTGAGGGTAAAGAATTGAATACAAGTGAATTCTCCCAATTCATTGGCAAACACTTGGATAGTGCACGAGATTTGACATTTGTAGTAGGCGGGGTCTATGGTGTGTCGGCTGAGGTAAAAAAACGTTCAGACTTATCTCTTTCGTTATCACGTATGACTTTTACCCACTCTATAACGCTGATGATACTCGCCGAGCAATTGTATCGTGCCGCAAAAATTCTCTCGGGTCAGCCCTACGATCACTGACAAAGAGGAGGCAATTAAAAGGTGGATGTTGATCCGCTAAGTAGTTCTGGTGTTTTATGGGAACTCATTTTTCTCATTATTTTGTTGTTCCTCTCTGCGTTTTTCTCTGCTTCGGAAACGGCCATGATGAGTATCAGCCGAAAAAAACTTACGGATGCCATGAACGTAAAATCTTCTGACCTTACGTCTAATTTAAAAATGTCTAATCGATATCTCACTGTCATACTTATAATGAACAACGTCGTTAATGTGCTTCTGTCCTCACTCGCAACTGTTCTTGCTTTCCAACTAATGCCAGGAACATCGAGCTCAAAATTGGTCGGAATAGTTACCACCGTGGTTACCATTTTGATCGTCGTTTTCGGAGAAATTACTCCAAAGATCTATGCTCGCGGGAGCGCATCAAAATTTTTCAACATTTCTTTCCCCGCGATAAAAGCTTTGGATCTCGTTTTCAGACCCGTTACATGGTCTTTTACAGCATTTTCAGCATTCTTGATACAAATTTTCGCTGGCAAGCATGAGGTAGAACCTTTTATTTCACATGAGGAGATCCTTTTCGCTATAGATGTCGGAAAGCGCCAGGGAGTAATAGAAGAACAAGAGAGTGCTCTCGTTCGTGGAGCATTAGCACTCAAAGACACGTACGTCAGAGAAATAATGGTTCCTCGAGTCGAAATTGTCGGCATTCAGTCCGGAAAAACTTTAAACGAAGCGATAAAAATTTTCGATGAGTCAAAGCTCTCAAGATTACCTGTTTACGATAAAACTATAGACCAAATTGTGGGTATATGTTACGCAAAGGATGTGTTATCACTTCTAAATTCCAAAGGTGCAGCATTTAACACCATTAAAGTTGAAAAAGTGGCGAGAGGTCCATATTTTGTGCCAGAAACCAAAAAGATTGATGATCTTCTTCAAGAAATGAGACACATCAAGGTACATATTGCCATAGTTGTTGATGAATATGGTGGTACAGCTGGTCTTGTAACCCTTGAAGATGTGCTCGAAGAGATAACTGGTGAGATTTTCGACGAATTTGACATTGAAGAAGACGAAAGTCCAATAATTAAAAAAGATAGAAACACGTATATCCTAAGCGCGTTGACTCCTTTGAATGACATAGAGCGCGAATTGGGAATAAAATTTCCAGAAAGTGAATTTGAAACAATAGGTGGGTATCTTCTAAAAATTTTTGAACGCGTTCCGCGTCCAGGCGAAACAATGGATACAGAACAGATAACTGTCAAAGTTTTGGAGTCCAACAAAAAGCAGATCATAAAAGTAGAATTGAAATTGAAAAGAGGGAAAAGAGAAATTGAAGGTAAGCAATCTGATAGAAAAAGCTAAAAAGGTAAGGGAAAATGCATACGCCCCTTACTCCAAATTCAAAGTAGGAGCAGTATTGGAAACAGAGTCCGGTAAAATCTACACCGGCGTTAACATCGAAAATTCGTCATTCGGTCTAAGCATGTGCGCTGAGAGAATAGCGATCTTCAAAGCGGTTAGCGAAGGAGAAACTAAATTCAAAAGATTGGTTATCGTTGCTGACACAAGAGATGTGGTTTCGCCTTGTGGAGCTTGCAGACAAGTCATGTCCGAATTTGGAAATTTCGAGGTAATACTTTCCAATGTTAAAGGAAAAATGGAAGTTACAAATGTTGAAGAGCTTCTCCCAAAGGCATTCGATTTCAGAAAGGACCCGACATGAAGCGATATACATGTTTAACGGTTTTGATCCTTTTTATATCTTTCACATCACTCTTCTCAAGAAAGATCTTTTTTGCTTATCAAAGTACTCAAAACGTGAAATCCGTTGCCGTGATAGGCACATTTAACAATTGGTCGGCGACTGCTACCGTCATGAAGCGCGCTTTTGACAATATTTGGACTGTTCAAGTGGAAATCCCAGACGGAACTTATCTTTACAACTTTCTTGTTGATGGTCATGTTGTAGCCGATCCTCATAATCCCAAAAAGAAACCAAATGGCAAGGGTGGATACTATTCAGTACTCACAGTTGGAACTTTCACCCCTCCAACTGGAATCAAGGGAGACGGCATAATACACAAAAATTACATACAATTTGACGAGTACTCACGCGTATATGTTAATCCCGCTTCCACAAATACGATTTACTTTGCAATAGATACGTTGAAAAATGATGTTCAATCAATAAATATCAAGGTTGGAAGAAAACTCTACCCCATGGTTCCTATCGAAATAAACAAATATACCAACAGATATAAAATGATTCTGCACCCTTCGACTGAAAAATTTCATTACAAGTTCATAATAGAAGATGGAAAAACAAAACTCGAACTGGGAAAAAGCGGACTCGCAACAACTTCTAAGGCCTTTATTTTCAACTTTGCGAGTCCAACTGTTTCTATACTTGATGCACCTCGCTGGGCAAAAGGTGCTATTATCTATGAAATTTTCCCAGATAGGTTTTTCGATGGAGATGTTTCTAACGATCCGATATATACTACTCCTTGGGGAGAAAAGCCAGCCTATAACAATTTCTTTGGTGGGGATCTTCAAGGAATTATTGATAAACTCCGTTATCTTAAAGATCTCGGTGTTGATATTCTTTATACTACCCCAATCTTCGAAGCTCAATCAAATCACAAATATGACACCCAAGATTATATGCGCATTGATCCGCACTTTGGTACGATGCAAACTTTTAGAACTTTAGCCAACTTGCTTCATTCTAATAATATGTACTGGGTTATTGATGGGGTGTTCAACCACACTGGAACAGATTTTTTTGCATTCCGTGATGTGATTAAAAATCAACAAAACTCTAAGTACGTTCATTGGTATTTTATAAAACACTTCCCAGTCCGAGTAGAATCTGGAGATTATGCGACGTTCCAGAACTATCCAAGTCTTCCAAAACTGAACGTCCGAAATCTGTCTGTTCAGGAGTATTTAAAAAAAGTTGTGAACAAGTGGACCTCTAACGGTGCGGATGGATGGAGAATAGATTCAGCAAATGTTATAGCAAATGCTTTCCTTGTGAAGCTCTACAAATGGATACACGAGATAAAACCAGATTCTCTCGATGTTTCTGAAATATGGACAAATGCCTCTGATTGGTTCAATGAAGGAGCATTCAATTCAACCATGAATTATCTTTTTAAAGATGCAGCGTATAGTTATATAGTTTACGGAGCTGGTGCAAGAGCTTTTCTCAACGATACAAATTCTTATCTCAACACCTATCCACCTCAATTGTGGAATGCGCTCTGGAATTTAATAGACAGTCATGACACGCCGAGAGCATTTACAGCTGTTGATGGGAGTATCCAAAAGATGAAAGTACTCGTTGGTCTCCAGATGACATTTATAGGTGCTCCCATGATCTATTATGGAGATGAGATTGGAATGTCTGGTGGTAACGATCCACTTAATAGAGGTTGCATGAATTGGAAAAGATATCAATGGAATTCAGAGATCTATGAATGGTATAAAAAGTTAATAAGAATTCGAAGGGACACTCTTGCCATAAGATACGGAAATTACACGCCTATTGTTGCCAAAAAACAAGTTTTTGGATTCAAGCGTAATTATGAGAACCAAGAGGTGTACGTCTTTATAAATGGCGGAGAAAACGTCCAAGATGTGAAAACCCCTCTCGTCGGAAGCTTTCGCAATCTCATAGATGGGTCTATTTGGAGTTATCAAAAACCAATTACTCTTGAGCTTCAACCCTACGAAGTTCTAATACTTGAGAGAAAGTAAAGGAGATGATTCACGTGAGAAAGATTTCAATAATTTTCATTTTAATTACCACTTTTTTGACTGCGGGAATTTTGGCAACAACCTCTCTTGTTGTGTATTCGGATTTCGCATTGATTCAATCAAATGTCTTTCAAAGGTCTGGAGATCTCATTATAATTCCGACAACAAACGGTGTTGTTGAGAATTCTCTTGTTGTTTCTCAGCCCTTAAACTGGTATACATTTCACCGCGCTGAAAAATACTCTTTTGATAAGATTCTAAAAAACTACCTGGGAAAAACATTGCAATTCAAATTTCAAGACGGCACTCTCAGAAATGTCAGAGTTATATCGTATGATCCAGCCATATTGAAAGACGTGCAAACAGGACAAGTCTACTTCTCACCTGCAGGTGAATACATTTTCCCATCTATTTCATCTATAGACTCGAAGAACTATTTTACAGTTTCTTCGAATGCCACGGAACTTTCTTACAGCTATATCACTTCAAACATAGGTTGGAGAGGTATTTACAGCCTTGACATGAATTCTTCTATGATGATTGGAAATGTAAACCTACGGAATAGGACAGACACGACTTTTAAAAGATTTCATCTCGCTTTTGTGGCTGGAAAACCTAATGTTGTGGTACAGAGAAAAGAAAAATATGGAAAAACCATTGCTTTGAGCACAACTCCCAATGTTTTTACTCCTCCAAGTCAATCTCAGAGTCTTGGAGGATACAAAGTCTATGATTTTGGAAACATCCATTCTTTGAGCGCAAATTCTTCTCTCTTCATTTCACTCTTTTCTAAAAAGGTAGAGTTGGAAAAACTCAACGTGGCTTACAATCCATCAAATAATTTCAAAGCTGTTAGCCTCGTTGCAAAGATTAAACATGATTTTCCCATACCGCAAGGAGTTTTAAGTTTATATACAACGTCACATGGTGTTAAATATTTCCTTGGACAGTCGAACATTCCTGATAGCCCAGCTTCAGCTGTCTTAGAGATTCCATATGGTAAAAACTTCGACGTTGAAGTAAAAAATGTAGAGAAACAAAGAATCATGGTCTCAAAAAGGGTTTATCTTTACACTTATGAGACAACTGTGCGTAATTCTTCTAATAAAATACAGGGCATTTGGATTTACGAGTACGTTCCAAATGACTCCATCGTAACCCCCGTGGGGAATGTTCAATTTGAGCGTGTTTCCTCAAACGAGGTCCATTTCTATATCAAAGTTAAAGCTCACTCCAAGGGAGTATTCAGTTATCGTGTACAAACGAGTTATTGAATACTTAGGAGAAATTAGGTCATTCATGGTGAGCCGCCAGAGAGCGGCTCACATTCAAAGAATGGAAGAAGATTCTGTTGAATTATTTCCTGAGCTTTGCGAATCTGATAAGGAAAGGCTTTTGGTAGCGGTATGTGCTCATGATCTTTTTCGAGATGTTGAATCAAAAAAACTTGTAAAAATATCTAAAATTTGGAATTTGAAAATTACTAAAGTAGAAGCATTTGCTCCGGTACTTCTTCACGGTAAGGTGGCAAGTGAATATTTGAAGAGACGATTTAAACTAAGTGACGAAGAAATTTTAGATGCTGTGGCATATCACACATCTGGTATGCCAACTGATTCCTTGATCGTTAAACTACTTGTACTCTTAGATACTTTGGAACGCGGAAGAAATTTTGACGGTGTGGATGAACTGCGCGCGATTGCAAAACGTTCCTTGGATGAAGGATACATAGAGGTGATAAAGAACAAGATCAGATATGCCTTAAACCACTCTCTTCTTATTCTCCCACAAACAGTGGAAGCATGGAATTTTTTGAGAGGAGTAAGATAAGTGAGATACGTATTAATATCTCTGTCATTTTTCTCAATTGCTTTTGCAGTCTTAGTAATGTCAATAGTATTTTATCCATTCTTGGAAATAGGGTTCAACAGCTTAACAAATCAATATCCTAATTCGAAAGCTTATATTCTCTCCGTTATGACAAATGACACAGGAGACCCTCTTGGTTTTTACATTGTGGGTATTGACTTCACAACCAGCAACTCTATAATTGTAGATATTCCTAAGGAATTGAATGTAAAAGGAACATCCTTGGGAGTTCTCTACACAAATAACGGAATAAATAGTGTAAGAAATGCTTTGTCCAACATTATAGGAATACATTTCACGGACTATTTCATATTTACCCCTTCAAAAGCTGAAGAATTTGAGAAAAAGATTCGAAGTGGGATCCCTGGGTTGAGAGATCAAACTCATGAAATTGAATACTCTACAATCTCTGAAAATAAGAAAGCATTACAAATTGAAAGATTACTGGAAGAGCTTAAAAATCACGATGTATTTCGTGCCCTAAGCTTTTATCCCACTTTTTCCAAAAACTTTAAAAGTACAATTGAAATCCCAAAGTTTCTCAGAATTGTAAAATTTTTTGAAGGTGAACCTCGGGTATTGGTAATTTCCTACCCTGTTGTAAATTCAGACGGTACGTTAAAAACTGACAAAACCGAGCTTAAAAACTTATCTGTAGAATTGGAAAACTGTACACCCATTCAAAAGCGAACTTCAATCAAGATCACCTTTGTTAACAATTCTTATCTCCCCAATCGAGTGTTTTCTTACGGTATTTGGAATAAGTGGTCGAAGAAAGGGTATGATTTTCGAATCATCCCAGTGGTATGCTCCTACAACTCTTTTTACAAGAATATGGTCTTGGAAATAAGCGGTGTTAGTTGGAAAATAAATGAAATAAAAAAAGCTTTAAAATCAGCCTATCCAAATAAGAATTTCATTTTTTTGGCATTGAACAACAAAAAGAGTTTAGAATTGTACTACAAGCTCGAACAACAAGCCGCAGCTAACAGATATTATAATATAGGAAACACCGATTTTATAGTACTTGTTGGACAGTGATCATAAAAGTAAGGTTAAAGACTCCTTTCCAATGGTCGTCTAAGTGTAGTGCTCCCATCAAAATTAGATAGACCCAACTTTTTGAGTACTTTCAACAGTTTGTCTCTTTCCTTTTCACCGTTCAACGCCCAGTGAGCAAGAGCCGTGGGAATTTTCTTGAGATGAAAGGATTTGGCGTATTTCTCCATCTCATCCGGCATTTTCACACGCATTCCTAAGTGTATGTCATATCGTGTGTAATCTCTTGCGAATCTGTCGATGATTTCTTTTTCCTCATCGTTGAGTGTGAGGTATCTTTGGATGAATCTTTCTCTTATTCGCTTTGGCATCCTTTCAAGATATTTCATCACCAAATCTTTTCTCGCTTGGAGAAACGGATGCATTCCGTTGGTTATGTGACTGACGAACTCCATCGTTTCATATCTTTTTGTCATGAATTCTTTGAACTTTTCTATATTGTTAAGCAAGTCAAAAGCTTCTTTGAGCTTTCCTTTTCTGCTCAAATACGGAATCATCTTTCTTCTTTCAAAATAAGCCATGTACGTGGATACAAACAAAGTCTCCCTTTCACTTTGGCTCATTGCTTCAAGTTTCTTGATCGATTCTTTGAATTCATCCTCTATTTTCATCTTTATGTATTCGTTCAATATTGCAAATGGAGCGTCATCTGGATTCACTCTTATTTTCAAGCCTTTGATAAGCTTTCCAAGTGTGTATCCTCTCACTTCCTTTACCTTGCCTTTGAGTATGGCAGAGATATTGTCTCGCGCAATACCACA
>JALSLY010000037.1 GCA_026988035.1 Thermotogae bacterium | reverse complement strand
CTTCTTACACAGCGTATCCATTCACAGCAACGTGGTCGGCGACGTTTACAGGGGTCAATGCGACATCTCTTGCCCAGGCTACAGTTACTGATCTCGCTGGTATTAGCGTAACTGCGACGAAAGTCATCGGATTTGATAACACCAAGCCGACGATAGTAGCACCAGCAAGTGCACCAGCTACGGTTGCGGGAGCGGCGACATTCACAGTTACAGTTCATGCGACTGATAACTTGAGTGCTATTAAGTCGGTTAAGATTGGTGGAGTTACAGCTGCACTTCAATCCACAACCACAGTTAACGAGTTTGGTGTTCTCAAAGGAACTTACGTTGCAACGCTTACCGCTCCGGATTATACAACATCTGGTCCAGCAACATTCGATATAGCAGTGCTTGACAATGCTGGTAACGAAGCAACATCTTCCGTGAGTGTGTACGTTGATGTTACAGCTCCAACGATAACTGTCCAAATTGTAAGTAAGAATGCCACCGAAACTATAACTAACGGTGCTAGTGAAACCAATTATGTGGCAACACCTGCGACGTTCACATGGGATGTCAAGACTGATAGCGGTACAACAGCAACAGTGAAAGTAGATATCACTGGGCTTGCAACAGGTGCTACTGATGTTTCAAGTGCTGTCTCAGTGTCTGCATCTGGTCAATACGTGATAACCATTACGGCGACGAACCCAATAAACAACAAGGTTGAGACATTTGTTGCTACAAAGACTGTTGTGATTGACAATATATCGCCAAATGTCTCTGTCGCAACGCCTGCAACTGTTATAAGCGCAGATACTAGTGCAATTGCAACGTACACAGCAACAGATACGTACTTTAAGTCAGCATACCTTAAGGTTTATGATACAAATGGAACGTTGTATTCAACCACACTTGTTGCACCAGTTCAAGGGGCGACTGTTGACTTGAGACCATATCTTGATGGAGTAAATGGGACAACGGTAACAATTAGTTTGGTAGCAACGGATCTTGCACTTAATAGTGCGTCTACTTCAGCAACATTCTACGTTGACACTGTTGATCCAACTATAACTAATGTTTACAAAACAAAGTCCGGTAGTGGTACTATGTATATACAGCTGAGTGAGCCAATCGCAACAACAACGTCCTTTGTGGCTTCAGATATCAAATTTGTCCAGTCTGGCTTGACGTTCTATGCAACACAGGTTGGAACCTATGTGACATTTGACAAGCCAAACGGTTTGATAGTTATCACAGAGTTCGTTGACAGCAATGGGAATGTTGTCTATCCAGAAGACATAGGCGGGACTTGGAATGTGTATGTGAGTAATATTACCGATACGGTTGGGAACCCAATTGCAAACAGCGGTTCTGCGTGGTACATAGCAGCACCAGCAACTCCGAAACCGATCAATCCGTAAATTTTAGCAATAAACGATTTTTAAAAGCGCCCCACAGCGGGGCGCTTTTTCTGGTATTTTTTGTATAATAAGAAGTCGAGGCAAAAAAGGAGATGAATTCATGAAAATAGGGCTTGCCCTTGGAAGTGGAGGCGCGCGAGGTATTGCACACATAGCACTGCTCGAAAAGCTTGAGACTTTGGAGATAAAGCCATCCGTTGTAGTTGGATCGTCTGCGGGAGCTGTTATAGGTGCGTTTTATTGTTTGTTTGGACTTGATGGGCTTTTAGAGCGAATGCTTGAAATTGTGGATTTAAACAGGGAATTGATTGCAAAAGCGAACGAGCTCATGGGAAGGAAGCACAAACTCAAAGATGGTGTTGTTGAAATATCGAAAATAGTGTTTGCCCATTCTCTGTTGGCTGGGGACGTGATATACAATTCTTTAAAGCGTCTTTTTGGAGCTAAGAAATTTTCGGATTGTAAAACAAAATTTGTAGCAGTCGCATTTGATATCGGACGTGGAAAAGCAATTGTGATAGATGAAGGGTTCATCCTTGATGCTGTTGTGGCAAGCTCATCTGTTCCTGGTACTTTTCCACCTGTTAGACTTGGAGGTATGCATCTGGTTGACGGCGGAACAACACGTGTTGTTCCTGTCAAAGAAGTTAGAATGTATGGTGGAGATTTTGTTGTTGCCTCAGATGTTTCCCCTTTCATTCCGGATCTTTCAACTATGCTTTCTCTTCAATACACAGTGGACGATGTAAAAGGAAAAATTCTGGCAGATCTCGATCTTCAAGAAGCGGACATAGCGGTGAAATTCAACATTCCTCGTATTCAATGGTATGAATTTAACAAGGCAAAAAGCATATACAAAATAGCGAAAAAAGAATTGGAAGATGTGGATTTCACCGCTGTCTCTATGAAGTGATATTGAGGAAATGAGATCCTGAAAAAATGCGAGATCCCGGAGCAGGTCCGGGACGACCTGCGGTCGGTTTAGCATGACAAACCAAAACGTCATTGCGGGCTTGACCATCACAGTAGAGTCTTTGACTTTAACGTCATTGCGGGCTTGACCCGCAATCTCATCCTAATTAGGTAATCTTGTGGTATAATATAAACGAGAAACGGGGAGCCGGTGTAACCGGCTGAGAGGAGGCTGAAAGCCTCGACCCTTTGAACCTGATCCGGGTAATGCCGGCGAAGGGAAAGAATGGGCCGTTCCCCGTTGGGAGCGGATTTTTTTATTTTAAATAGGAGGTGGCGTGTATGAAAAAGTTCGTCTTATCACTTTTTCTTGTGGCGTTGATCGCGACTGGGATCTTTGCTACAGAAACTCTTACGGTTTACACTTACGACAGTTTTATATCTGGTATGGCCAAGCAAGTTGGACCAGTGTTTGAGAAGATGTACAACTGCAAAGTTAATTTTCTTTCTTTTGGAGATTCTGGAAATCTTTTGTCAAGGCTGATTTTGGAGAGGTCACATCCAAAAGCAGATGTGGTTGTTGGACTTTCACAGAGCCAAATACCACGCGCTTTGAAAGAAGGGCTTTTTCAGCCCTACAAACCATCTAATATTGCCAGTGTGGTTAACAAATCTTTTCTGATTGATCCAGAATATCGGGTTATTCCATTTGATTATGGTGCCTTGGCAATCGATTATAACCTCAAAACTGTAAAAACCCCGCCACTGAGTTTTCAAGATTTGCTCGATTCACGCTTTTCTCATTCTTTGGTTGTAGAGGATCCAAGGACGTCGTCGACAGGATTGGATTTTCTGTTGTGGACAATAGGAGTGTACGGGAATAATTGGCAAAGTTATTGGAAAAAATTGATGGGTTCGATTAAAACAATAACCAGTGGCTGGGACAGTGCATTTGAGATGCTTGAAAAAGGAGAAGCTCCAATGATGGTGAGTTTTGCAACGGATAAGGCTTACGATTATTACTACTATAAAGGTTCAACTATTGGAGTTGTGATACCATCTGAAGGTGCTTACGTTATGGTTGAATATGCCGGAATTCTCAAAGGCGCAAAGCATGTAGCACTTGCGCGCAAATTCATGAATTTTGTTCTTTCAAAGGATTTCCAGAGTGCAGTTCCTCTTAATCAGTGGATGTATCCAGTAACGAATGTGAAACTTCCTGAAGTTTATAAATACGCACCTAAGCTTACAAAAATTATTTTCATAAGTCCTTCCAAAATTCAGAAAAACCTTTCTAAATGGCTTAAAGAGTGGAATGCGCTGATCGTTCAATGAAGAGAAAAGACATACTTGAAATGACACCTGCCACTGTTTTTATGGCAGGTGCCTATCTTGTTCCCTTTATTCTCATAGTTGTGTATGCTGTGAAGCTTGGGGGTGAGATTTCGATATTCACTCCCTTAAATTCGCGCATTGTCTCATTTACATTCTATCAAGCGGTGCTTTCAACGATTTTGGCTATTGTTATAGGGCTTCCAGGTGCTTATTTAATTGGACGAACGAATTTCAAGTTCAAATACGTTTTCAGCGCTCTTTCCACAGTTCCTTTTGTCATGCCTTCTATATCAATGGCTTTAGGGTTTTACACCTTTTTTGGTCATAATGGGATTCTTAACTCTTATTTTCTCTGGCCATTGTTTCATTTGCGATTTGAACCGCTTTTTTCACTCTTGGGTATTATTATGGGTAACGCTTTTTACAACTTTCCGCTTATCATGATCGTCGTTGGTGGAGCGCTTTCCACTCTTGACCCCATTTATCTTGAGGCTGCTCGTGTTGATGGGGCCACAAGGCTTAAAGGTTTTTTACATATAGAACTTCCAATGATACTTCCTTCTATTGCAACTTCTTCTCTTTTGGCTTTTGTATATTGTTTTACCTCTTTTGCAGTTGTTCTTATGATAGGTGGGGCAAGGTATGCTACTTTGGAAGTACAGATATACATGTATTTACGAACTTTGCTTGACTTTAAAGGAGCAACGGCGCTTACAATTTTACAACTAGGTTTTGTCGGAATTTTCACATTTCTTTTCTCGATTTTGAGAAAATCTGCCGGGATCTTTTCGGAGGAGATTTCAGGAGCACGGAGTCGTTTTCCAAAGTGGGGATATATTTACGTTATTGGTATGATCATTTTTGTTTTTGGGCCCATTTTTTCACAAATCATTTCAGGATTCTGGAATTTTCAAAGTTCAAGATTAACACTCGAATGGGTTAGCAGGCTGTTTTCCGGGACGGTTAATTCATATATAGGAAATTCAGCCGTATCTGCGATAGTTTGGACGATCATCTTTGCCACATCGAGTGCCATTATCGTTGTTTTGCTATCGATCACGGGAGCTCACGCTGTTCAAAAAAGGCATGCGTCAGTTTTAGAAGCACTTTTTACTTCTCCTCTTGCCGTTTCTCCTATAACTCTCGCCTTTGGATATATAATTTTGCAAAATTATTTCTTTCTTCCATTTCCCGTAGAAATTATAGCGATCTACACTGTTATCTCTTTTCCAATAGGTTTTCAAGCTCTCCTATCTGGTTGGGAAAGGTTTCCAACAGAGATCGATGATGCAGCTTCTGTGGATGGTGCTGGATTTTGGACAAAAACGTTGAAAATTCGCATTCCCATTCTGAAACCTCAGATAATTTCCGCTTTCCTTTTTTCTTTTGCAATAGCAATGGGAGAAGTAAGTGCCACCATGCTGCTGTATGATCCACGATATCCCACGATATCAATAAGCGCTTATAGGTTATTTTCTTCTCGACACATTCCTGAAGCTCAGGCTTTGAGTGCACTTCTCACTGTTGCGACGTTCTTCATTTTCTACTTTTTAGAAAAGCCATTTTCGAGTGAAAAAATATGATTTTAGACTGTTTTCAGCAACTAAACTTATTTAAGACTACATAACTCGCTCATTCTTCGTTTTCCTTCGATATCCGCGCTGTATTTTGTTTTTGAGCAAAGTTGGTGTATGATCTTCAATGTGTTCAGAAAGGAGCGGTGAATGATGCAAGTTGGCAATTGGATGGAAAAGGAGTTTGAAAAAATTCCGTTAGGTTTAAGTGTGGGAAAGGTTAAAGAAATTCTTAGAAAGGACAATTTGAGCTGTGGGATCGTGTGCGATGGAGAAAAATTTGTTGGAATTGTAAAAGCAGATGAAATACTTGGAGTTGATGATTCTTTTTCTGTTTCAAATTATGTTGAAAGGGTTGTTTACACACTCGATCCACAAGACACGTTGGACGAAGCATCTGTTTTCTTTTTAGAAGCTGATATAGAAAGACTTCCCGTTTTGGAAGATGGAAAGATCGTTGGGGTTCTTAATCTCTTTCAGATATTGGATGCTTTTACGCAAATGGCTGGATTTGGAGAGGGTGGCTTGAGAATGGAGATAGAGCTCGAGGATACACCTGGTGAACTTAAGAAGGTGATCGACGTGCTTTATGCCCATTCTATGAATGTTCTTTCCATTTTAATCCATCCTGCAAGAGAAGCAAGAAAACGGATTGCGATACTGCGTGTTCATGGGAAAGATGTCAAAGATCTTTCCAAAATCCTCGATTTAAATAATATCTCTTACAGATCCATAATCAAAGAAGAAAAGATATAAAGGGGGAATTGATGTGAAAGTTGCGATAGTTTCCTTTGAGGTTTATCCTTTGGCAAAGGTTGGAGGGCTTGCCGATGTTGCTGGCGCTCTGCCAAAAGCTCTTAAAAAGAAAGGCGTGGATGTTTCCGTATTCATGCCCTTTCACAAAAAAGTCAGAGAAAACATGGAAAAGTTGGGACTTACGTCTGAGATCGTGCTTGATGAATTCGAATTGGGACTTGCAACAAATGAGAAAGCGAGCCTTCATAAAACTAACCTCCCCGGAACAGATATTCCTGTTTATCTTGTTGCCAACGATCGTTACTTTTCTTCCGAAGATGTTTACGGTGCTCCAGATGGAGGAGAACAAGCCATCTTTTTTACGAAAGGCGTTTTGGAATCCATCAAAAGAATGGGTACACATTTTGACGTCATTCATGCAAACGATTGGCAAACAGGATTGTTGCCTGTATACTTGAAAACAGTTTATCAAGATGAGTCAGCCTTTTCTGGTACGGCAACGCTTTACACAATTCATAATCTTGGATATCAAGGGCTCTTTGATAAATCATACATGAATTTTGCGAAATTGCCTCAATACCTGTTCAACGTTGATGGAATAGAGTTCTACGGACAAATAAATTTCATGAAAGGTGGCATATTATTTTCAAGCATTATCAGTACTGTTAGCCCAACGTATGCTGAAGAGATAAAAACTTCGGACTATGGAGAAAGGCTTGAGGGAGTTCTTCAATCCAGAAGTGATGTTCTTTACGGTGTACTAAATGGAATCGATTATGAGGAAAATGATCCTGCTTCTGACAAGCGGATCACGTATCATTACACGGTAGATGATTTGGACGGCAAGTGGAAAGATAAAGAAGAACTTCAGAAAGAAATGGGGCTCGAAGTTAACAGAAATGTGCCTGTTATTGGTCTTATAAGCAGACTTGTCGATCAAAAAGGATTGGATCTTGTCAATGACATTGCGCGATATGTGATGAATTGTGGCACGCAGTTTGTGCTTCTTGGAACGGGTGATCCAAAATACGAGGAGTCATTCTCCAAGCTTGCCAAAGAGTTTCCAGGAAAAGCTGGCATCAAAATCGGGTTCGACATTACATTGGCACAAAGGATATACGCAGGTGTCGACTTCTTCCTGATGCCATCCAGATACGAGCCTTGCGGATTAGGGCAAATGTACAGTCTTCGTTATGGAACCATTCCAATAGTTAGATATACCGGAGGATTGGCAGATACCGTTGTTGAGTTTGACGGTAACAAGGGAAACGGTTTTGGTTTTAAAAAATATGATTCTGCCTACCTCGCATACACAATTTTAAAGGCACTTTATCATTACCACAAACCTGACGACATGAAGAAGCTCATTCGTAACGCGATGACCACCGATCTCTCTTGGGAAAGGTCGGCAGATGAATACCTAAAGATTTATGATCTTGCGTTGAGAAGCCATTGAGGTGAGATAGATGCCAGAATTGAGAAAAGATCCTATCGTAAAAAGTTGGGTAATAATATCCACAGAGCGTGCCAAAAGGCCTCATGATTTTGCAAGGCCAAAGACAGAAAAAGTTAGCAAATTTTGTCCGTTTGATCCTGGAAATGAGTCAACTACTCCCCCTGAAGTTATGGCTTTCAGACCAGCCAACACTAAACCTGACACAGCTGGTTGGTGGATACGCGTTGTACCGAACAAATTTCCAGCCTTGAATCCAAATTTGGAATTGAAAAAACTCGGGCATGGAATATACGATTCCATGGTTGGTTTTGGAGCTCATGAGATCGTAATAGAGACACCAGATCACAATGCTACTCTTGCAACTTTGGACTATAAGCAAGTCGAAGAGGTTATATGGGCTTATCGCGAAAGATATAATGCTCTTCTTAGAAAGAAAGGAATTAAGTATGCTCTGATCTTCAAAAATTACGGAGCAGATGCCGGTGCATCACTCGAACATTCCCATTCTCAAATAATTGCAACTCCCACTGTGCCAAGTAGGATTATAGAGGAAATAGAAGGTTCCAAAGAGTATTACAAATTCAGAGAGCGCTGTATATATTGTGATATAATTCAAGAAGAAAAAATGGAGAATACCAGAATTGTGGAAGAAAATGAGGATTTCATAGCCATAGAACCTTACGCGTCACGTGCTCCTTTTGAAACATGGGTGCTTCCAAAGACTCATCAATACGATTTTGGACAAATCAGCGAAAAACATGTCAAGTCCTTTGCAAACATTTTGAAAAATGTTCTTCTTCGGATGAGGCTTTCATTGGAGGATCCACCTTACAATTTTATGATACACACGGGAATGCCATCTGGCGAAGGCAGAGACTACTATCATTGGCATTTGGAAATAGTTCCACGTCTTACCAAGCTTGCAGGTTTTGAATGGGGTTCTGGTTTTTACATAAATCCCACTCCTCCAGAAGAGGCTGCAAAATATCTTAAAGAAGTGGATATTTCAAAAGTTTTGCAGCCATGAGGAAAATTAAGTTATCAATTACAAAATCTACCGTCTCGGTTAGCACAACCGGGACGGTTTGCGCTTTGAATTGCAAACATTGCGGACGTCATTACCTTGAGCAGATGATACCTTTAGCTAAAAAGGAATTGATTCCAGAAGGAATGAAAAGCCTTCTTATAAGTGGAGGATCGACTTTAGAAGGCAAAGTTCCCCTTTTGGAACATGTTGATGAAATTAAAGTTCTCAAAAGCAAAGGGTATCGTTTGAATTTTCATGTTGGCCTTGTGGATGAAAAAGAAGCCATTGAAATTTCTAAAATCGCAGATGCGATCTCGTTTGATTTTGTTGGAGATGATGAGACGATCCGGTATGTTTACAACCTCGATAAAACAGTTGAAGATTATATAAAAACCCTTGAGCTTTTGAGGAAGTACACAAGAAAGGTTTATCCTCATATAACCGTGGGATTAAAATGTGGGAAGATTGGACATGAATTCAAAGCCATCGACATTCTTTCTCGCTATGATCATGAAAAGATCATATTTATAGTATTCATTCCCACAATTCATACGGCGTTTGAAAAATGTTCTCCTCCATCCATTAAAGATATAAGAAAGGTTTTCAGCTATGCCAGAGCAAAATTCAATTGTGAATTAAATCTTGGCTGTATGTACCCTAAGGGGAATCTTCGAGATAAAATAGGTTTTGCCGCGATTGATAACAACTTCAATACAATTACGCAACCTTCACCACCTGTGATTGAAAGGTTGAAAAACGAAAATTACCTGATAGAATGGTCTGATGAGTGCTGTGTGTTTTAACATTATTGCAGCCACCGAGCCGTTGAATGGAGTCCTTGACCACAACGTCATTCCGGGCTTGACCCGGAATCTAAGGATGAGATCCCGGAGCAAGTCCGGGATGACATGTCGGTTTAAGACTCTACCAGATGAATCAAGTTCAGGATGACATGTCGGTTAAGACTCTATCAGATGTATTAAGTACGGCATAGCGTTAAAGAATCGGACCTGACGAGAGAGACTTCGAAAGAAATTATATGACCGCTTGCAAAGCAAAAAATAGATAAAATTCAATTACCCACACTAAATCGATGAGAACCTATTTATTTGATTAAATTTTATGAGTTGTAAAAATGGCTCACAACGTGGGTTATTTAAGACCCTGGTAGAATCTAAAGTAAGGCTCGGGATGTTAGCCTCAATCAGATCGTGAAAGCAATCATGATGAAAAGTTGAGATATTAAGCACACGGCGCCGAGTACATCACCAGTATATCCATCGATATTTCTATTTGAAGCCATAGCCATGAAGTATCCAACAAGAAAAGACAAAATGCTTGATATTAAGAATGGAATTGGTTTAAGGGCCAATGGTAAGGTGAAAAGGAAAGAATAAACGATGTTTGATCTCTTGTAAGGTGAGAGTAGCATTCCCAATCCACTTTCTTTAGCAGGTTGTGAAAAGAGCAGTAGCACATTCATGGAAAGTCTTCCAAAAACCGATGAATAAATTGGCACCCACCATTTTATCAAATGAAAAGAATACAAATAAAGCGAGAAATACAAAAATGCAAAGAAAAATGCGAAGGGTCCTATGTTACCTTTAGACATTATTTCCAGCCTTTTTTTAGCGTCAGATTGATTGAAAAACCCGTCGAATGTGTCCAAAAGCCCGTCAACGTGAAAGAGATCAAAAAGGTAAAACCCAACAGCTATTGCTATAACATTGACAATAAAATTTGAGGAAACGAGTTTAAACGAAGCGTACACCGTTCCAGAAAGGTAACCCACAACTATGAAATAACGTGGGATGTTGTTAATTTCCCCCTTGCCACCCGCAGGGATCCTGGATAAGAAAGAAATCGCAAGTCTTAATTCCTCTAAAACTTTTGTGATTTTTTAACACCCCCAGAGACTTTTTATCATTTCAATTCAAGTACCTTAGGATGGAGTTGTTCCTCTCACTTTATCTTCATCTTCAATCCGGATACCATGAAATAAACTTCATCTGCCATTGAGGCTAAACGTGCGTTTAATTCTCCAAGCATGTCAACATACTTTCTTGACAATTCATTGGTAGGTATGACACCAAGGCCTACTTCGTTCGTCACTATTATTTCTTTTCCGGAGATAGTGTTTAAAAGTTCTTCTATAAGCAGTTCGATGTCAAAGTCATAGTGGAATAGATTTCCAAGATAAGTTGTTATACATTCCAAAATTATCGTATCATACTTTGGAGATATGTCTTTCAAAACCTTTGGAACATAAACTGGCTCTTCGTAGGTGTCAAATAAATTTCCCCTTTCCCGTTTGTGTCTTTCAATTCTCTTCCTCATTTCACTGTCGATTGGTTCGGCGGTTGCTATGAAGGCGCGTTTTTCATATTTCATCGCTAATTTCAAAGCCTGAGAGCTTTTTCCGGATTTTACTCCACCAGTTATGAGAATCATTTTCTTTCCTCCCTCCGAAACGGTCTTTTTCGATTTTTCCTTTTTTACTAATAAACTCACATTGTGCGTCAACTTCACAACCTATGAGTATTTATCGAATAAACATCGCTTTTCAAGCGATAAAGAAATTTTTTCGAAGTCTTATCAAGACTAATTCTGATTCTTTAACGCCATCCTGAACTGACCATAGGTCATCCTGAACTTGATTCAGGATCTCATCCTTAGATTCCGGGTCAAGCCCGGAATGACATTATGGTCAAGGACTCCATTCAACGGATCGTAGGCCGGAATGATGTTATGGTCAAAGACTCTATTAAAGCACACTGCATACCTAACACCTTTCGTCGGCTTCGCCGCCACCTTCCTCAAGGAAGGATTAAGTCCCCTCTATCAAGAGGGGTGCCTGAAAGGCGGGGTGTGTTTTATACAAATCACACCACCCACTATCTTCGATGGCTCCCCACTCGGCTACCACCTCGGTCATGAAAGTGGGAAAACATTGTGCACCGCACAACCCCACTCCTCATATCTTGTGAGCTTTTAGATGGCGAGCTCATATGTCTTGATGAAAACTTCGAGTAAGATGCGAAAAACCTCTTTCTTTATAGGTTGGGATCGTCTTGTAATGTTCGTGCACGATCTGAGTAATAAATTGTTTAGACACTTGGAAAACTGTTCAGCGATTGGATGAGTTTAAAAAGTTTGTCATTTTCTTTTGGCGTTCTAATTGAAATTCTAACATAATCAGTTATTCCAAAAGATTCGCAACTTCTAACGTGTATTCTGTTTTTATCGAGCAATGCTTGAATTTCTTTGGCGTTTTTAACTTTGAGACACCCAAAGTTCGCATCTGTAAGAACTCCAATATTTTTAAATCGTTCTGATTCTTTCCAAATTTTTGGGAGACTATGTTTAAGAAAAATTCCTTTATCTCTCAAGAGGTACTTTAAAAAGGCGTAGCCACATGCTCCAATAGCCCAAGGAGCTCTGTAGTCTTCAAATGTTTTTTTGAATTCCTCAGTAAGAACATATCCCACTCTGATCCCTGGCATTCCATACGATTTTGTAAAGGTCCTCAATCTTATCACTCTTGGATTATCGATGGTGTATCGCTCTTTCACAAAATCTATAAATGCCTCATCGATGATTACGATCACACCTTTGCAACTTAAGTGGTAGATCCAATCTTTGATTTGTTCTGAAGCATACGAGCCTGTTGGATTTGTAGGATTTCCAAATATCAGCACTGTTTTACGCGTCTTACTGAGTTTTTCAGCAATTTTGAAAGCACTTTCAAGATCCAATGCCAAATCATCTTTTGGAGGAACTTTGACTATACTAAGTGCTCTGAATTTCGCAACTCTTTCATATTCCCCATACGAAGGGGTTGGTATTACAACAGATGCTCCATCCATAATGATAAAACCAATAATTTGAAGTGCTTCTGTTGCTCCTGCCAAAACAATGGCATTGTTTCCAAAGACGCTTTTAAAATCTTCTTCAAGCCATTCAATGTATGTGTACTTGCGTGAGGACTTTTTACACAGTTCGAAAAGTTCATTTTTCCAAACAGGTGTGTAAGGATTTACAGATATTGAGAAATCAATGATATCATCTCTCTCGGATCCACCATGAATTTCCATTTATCTCACCATTATAATTGTAAAAAAAACAACAAGGATTATTAAAACCGAAAGTGTATATATTCTCAAGCCACGCTTTATATCTTCTACCCTTGGCTCTCTTCCATCAAATCGGTAAACTCCTATTTTTTCAAACCATACACTCAAGGCTCCACTAAGAGCGCTCATGGGATATGAAGCATTGAATTTTGATGGGCCGTGCTTAGAAATCGATCTGAAAGCATTCTTTGGAGAAAAAACTGCGAAGATTAGCGCCGTAATTCTTGAAGGAATAAAGTTAAGCGCGTCATCGGCTCTTGCTGAGGCTTTTCCGAACCATTCAAATTTTTTAGTGCGATATCCCACCATAGCATCGAGTGTGTTCACCGTTCTATAAATGAGCGCGCCTGGTAAACCGAACAAAGAATAGTAAAACATTGGCGCGGTTATCGAATCAGAAGTGTTTTCAGCTAAGCTCTCAAGAGTCGCTGATATTAAATGAGGCTTATCAAGAACCGAAATATCCCTGCTAACGATCAACGAAACGAATCGTCTCATCCTTTTTATGTCAGATGTTCTGCATCTCGAGACATGTGTGTACAGTGAGCGTATCGAAAAAGTGGATTTCAAAAGGAAAATTTGAATTACAAATCCAACAATCCCAGGAATTCTTTTGGCCATGATTCCAGCAAAAAACCAAGAACCAGCATCAAACAAGAGGAGTATGCTTCCCATAACAAACATGACAACATTTGAATTTGACTGAATATAAAAGAAATCCACCATTTTTCCCATCCATACCACTGGATGTATTGCATTTGGCCACTCGCCAATGATTACGTCAACTACAATAGCACAAATGAAAAGCCGTGGATCTGGAAAGATCAAATATCAACGACCTCCTCTATAGCTTTGACATCAACATTTAGTTCAAAAAGATCCGTAAAAGAGTCTATTTCTTCAATTAGGGAATTACTGTTAATGGATCGAGGCTCAAGCCCTTTTTTCTTTCTAACAGCATTCAAGAAATTCTCGGTGAATCTGAAATTCCCAAACAAACCGTGAAGGTACGTTCCGAACACATTTCCTCTTACAGCTCCACTAATGTAATTGATCTTCTTTCCATTTACCTCATTAACTGTGAGAAACTGCTTCACATTAGCCGTGTAATGAGTTGTTCCGTGATGTATCTCGTATCCTATCAAAACAGTTTCCCCAAAAAGATCTGTCTTGCCTTTTAAGTTGGATACACGCTTATCCCGTTCAATAGTTGTCCTTACAGGCAAAATACTGAGCCCTCTCTCATTTTCTCCAGAAATTGGATCTTCTATTTCTTCTCCGAGCATTTGATAACCTCCACATATTCCAACAATGAATGCTCCGCGCTTTTGGGCTCTTTTTATTTCATCAGCGAGGCCAGAATTGACAAGCCACTTAAGGTCTTCAAGAGTTGTCTTCGTTCCCGGTAGTATTATCACATCAGCGTTCAACTTCCCATTTTCTACATAACGCGCTTTTGCGTTCCAGAATAAAGGATCAAAATCGTCAAAATTGGATATGTGGGGGAGCTTAATGATATCTACTTCAACATCGCCGTGCCCTTCTTTATTCCATTCGATCATGGAATCTTCTTGTGGAATCTTATGATGGACGTACGGCATTGTGCCAAAAAAGCGCATTTTATATCGTTTGGCCAAGCGCTGGGGATAATCTTCAAGCAATGATGGATCACCTATGAATTTGTTGAAAATGTAACCAGCAATCAGTCGCTTTTCATCTTTTTCAAGAAGCTCCATAGTTCCTGCCACTTGGGCAAAAGCACCTCCGCGTTCTATATCAGAAACAAGTATAACCGGACAGCTCACAGCCTTTGCGATTTTCATATTGACGATATCCTTATCCTTCAAATTGATTTCTGCTGGACTTCCAGCTCCTTCAATTATAACAATGTCATTCAGAGCGAGTAATTCTTTGAGAGAATCTATTGTTATCTCAAAAAGATTTGATTTAGTCGAATTCATGTAATCTTTCGCCTTGACACGATCGTAAACTTTTCCAAGCAATATAATCTGTGAGCTTTTATTTTCTGGCTTGATTAAAATTGGGTTCATTTTCACAGACGGATAAGTGTTTGAAGCTATCGCTTGCACATATTGGGAACGTGCCATTTCGCCTCCCTCAACGCTCACGGCGGAATTCAAAGACATGTTTTGACTTTTAAAGGGCGCAACTTTCAGGCCTTTCCTCACAAAATGTCTACAAAGTGCCATTGTTATGAGAGATTTTCCAACTCCCGATGACGTTCCTTGAATCATGATGGCTTTTCCCATAGAACAAACTCCCTTATCGTATTAAACACTTGGCGACGTAACTTTCCAAAACGCTTTTTAAGCGTTTAAATTCAACATCAGAATAAGTTGCTTCACCAAGAAAATTTGGATCCAGAACTTTTGAAGCAACAAATTTTTGCAACACATATAATCTTGCCCCGTTTATTAGTTTTCCTATTTTGACGATATCTTCTTTGCTAAGCTGTGATTTCACAATTGTTGTTCTGAATTCATAATTTAATCCTGATTCCATGATCAATTCTATACTTTTTTTGATTTCACTTGGATTAACGTTGGAGTGGGTAATCTCTTGATATTTCTCCAAAGGAGCTTTTATATCGAGAGCCAAATAATCCACTATTCTCAAATTGATCAATTTTTCTATTACGGTAGGATAGCTCCCATTCGAATCTATTTTGACTAAATAACCCATGTTTTTTATTCGTCTTAAAAATTCGATTATATCTTGCTGTAGTGTAGGCTCGCCTCCCGTTATCTCTACAGCATCGAGTCTTCCTTTACGTTTTTCTAAAAATGAAAATACTTCTTCGTTGAAATTAGTCTTCCTATGTTTAAAGTCAACAAGCTCAGGATTATGACAGTAAGGACATCTAAAATTGCATCCTTGAGTAAAAACAATGGCACAAATTTTCCCTGGATAATCGACCAATGAAAACTTTTGAAATCCACCTATAAGCATGGTTTACACCTTAAAAGTTTTTCTTTGTCTGAATTCTTCCCTCTTTCCCTTGTTCCACCGATTTACGGGTCGTAAGTATCCCACGACTCTAGAGTATACTTCACATTCTGCACCGCATTTCGGACACTTATCATGTTCTCCGGAGATGTAACCGTGAACAGGGCAAACGCTAAAAGTAGGCGTAAACGTAAAGTATGGTAAACGGTAGTTTTCACAAACCTTCCTTACTAAATTCTTTACCACTTCGGGGTCTTCAACTTTTTCTCCAGCAAATATGTGCATCACGGTACCTCCAGTGTATTTTGTTTGCATTTCGTCCTGCAAATCAAGTGCTTCAAAAATATCATCTGTGTAATTTACCGGCAATTGGGTGGAATTAGTATAAAAGGGCTCAGCACCATTTTTATATTGTTCTTCGTTTGCGCAAATCATTTTTGGATATTTTCTTTTGTCTATTATAGCCAAACGATATGATGTGGACTCCGCCGGGGTAGCTTCAAGATTGTAATTGTTTCCTGTTTCTTGTTGGAATTCTATTAGCTTGTTTCTCATGAAATCCATCACTTCTAATGAAAATGTTTTTCCATTGTCTGACGCTATGTCATCACCTAGCAAATTTATACAAGCTTCGTTCATACCAACAAGCCCTATGGTGGAAAAATGATTGTGCCAGTATTTACCGTATGTCATTTTTATTCCTCTCAAGTAAAATTTTGTGTAAGGGTAGAGATCCTTCTCCGTAAGCCTCTCCAGTACCTTTCTCTTTATTTCCAAACTCTCTTTTGCGAGAATCATCAAATTTTCCAATCTATGAAAAAAATCATTCTCATTTTTGGATAAATACCCTAATCTTGGCATGTTAATTGTAACTACCCCAATGGAACCAGTCAATGGATTTGATCCAAACAAACCGCCACCCCTTCTTTCTAACATTCTATTGTCTATCCGCAATCTGCAGCACATAGATCTTGCATCCTCTGGATTCATGTCTGAATTCACAAAGTTTGAAAAATATGGAACACCGTATTTTGCGGTTGCTTCCCATAAAACCCTTAAGTCGGAATTTCCCCAATTGAAATTCTTGGTAATGTTATAAGTCGGAATAGGAAAAGTAAAGACTCTTCCTTTTGCATCTCCTTCCTTCATCACTTCTAAAAAAGCTTTGTTGAATATATTCATCTCTTCTTGAAATTCTTTATAGGTTCTATCCTGCATTTCTCCCCCAATGATCACGCTCTGATCAGCGTAATAACTGGGAACCGTTAAGTCCAATGTAACATTGGTAAAGGGTGACTGAAATCCCACTCTGGTAGGCACGTTTACATTAAAAACGAATTCTTGCAATGCTTGTTTTACTTGCTGGTAAGTTAGTCCATCATATTTTATGAAAGGTGCCAAAAGAGTATCAAAATTTGAAAATGCTTGGGCTCCTGCCGCCTCTCCTTGTAGGGTATAAAAGAAATTGACTATTTGTCCTAATGCGCTTCTCAAATGCTTAGCGGGTTTGCTTTCTATCTTTCCTTGTACCCCCTTGAATCCTTGTGATAACAAATCAAAAAGATCCCATCCAACACAGTAGACAGAGAGGAGTCCCAAATCGTGTATATGAAAATCACCGTTCATATGGTGAAGCTTAACTTCGGTTGGGTAAAGCTTATTCAACCAATAGGCTTTGCTAATCTCTGAAGATATATAGTTATTCAGTCCTTGAAGCGAAAAAGTGCTATTGCTGCTTTCCTTAACCTGCCAATCTGTTCGCTCCAAGTATCGATCAACTAAATTCACGGTTGCTTTGGCAGTAATTTCTCTGATCTTAGCGTGTTGATCACGATAAATAATATATGCTTTGGCCGTTTTTCGGTAGGGAGAAGACAGTAAGATCTCTTCAACAACGTCTTGAATTTCTTCAACTGTTGGTATCTCATGAATAATTAACTGTTGAAGCAAAGCTAAAACTTTGAGAGTCAGTTTCTGAGCAATTTCTTTACCGAATTCGCCAGTTATCATTCCAGCTTTAGCGATCGCATTTGTGATCTTTTCAGCATCAAATTCTATTATTTCCCCGTTCCTCTTTTTTACTTTCCCAAAATTCT
>JALSLY010000036.1 GCA_026988035.1 Thermotogae bacterium | reverse complement strand
AAGCGCGCGACTACCACGCCTACTATTTTACATTCTTCGTCCCATTCTTCGGCTGGGATGATAATATCGTCGTACTCCGGATTTATGGAGTGCAGGACGACGCTTGTTTCTTTTTTGAAGAACTGCTTGCACACGCCGTCATTACCGTTAATAATAACAATCGCAATTTCTCCGTTCTCTGCGGTGCTCTGCATATGCACAAGCGCCAAGTCACCTCTATTTAGCCGTGGGGACATCGAATCTCCGTTGATCACCAGTGCAAAATCAATGCCTAGCTTGCGATAAGGTTCGGGGACGTCCATCCATCCTAACGCTTCTTGTATAGCAGGGACTGGTTTGCCCGCCGCAACTCTTCCAAGAATGGGCACGCGTCCTACAAACGCAACCATATCTTCTTGGATATTGATTTTGTCTTTGATTTCAATTCTTTTTGGCGGCGTGGGATTATTCGTCCTTCCAAGGAGATAATCAACAGAGACACCAAAAACATCAGCCATTTTTTCGGCTGTAATACGAGATGGCATTCTTTTTCCATTTTCATAACTGGAAATTGCCATTCCACTAACTCCTATTTTCTTAGCAAGATCAGATTGTCTAAGCCCTAATTTTTCACGTAATTCTCTTATTCTGTCTCCAATTATACTCACGGTATACATTATATCCTTCCTCTACACATGATGTCAAATAAACTTAATGTTTAATTTTACAGAAATTTAACTTGAATTTCTCTAAACTTGGTGTATAATAAACTTGTAGTTTAGAGAAGGGAGGAATTAAACATGGCGCTAAAAGAGCTACGAATCAAAAACAAACTAACCTTGAGAGAACTAGCAGAACACATAGGAGTAACCCTAGCTTATATTTCACAACTAGAAAAGGAACAAAAAACTCCTTCCCTCAAAGTTGCTTTCAAGCTCGCCAATTTCTTCGGTGTCTCGGTTGAGGAACTCTTCCCTCAGTTCAAGGATAGCACGAAGAAGGAAACCCCCACGGGGGTGTAAGGAAAGGAGCGATTATAAGTGAAGGAAATGGAATCTGTAAATCTCAATTTTGAAGGTCACCAAATAAGGATGTTAGTCAAGGATGGCGAACCATGGTGGGTTCTCAAAGATGTATGTAACGCTTTAGGGATCATGAATCATCGAGATATTGCCGGAAGGATAGACGAGGATGCCGTCGGGAACGCCGACATCATCGATCCATTAGGAAGATTTCAACAAACAAATATCGTCAACGAAGCTGGCATCTATCAAATAGCGTTCATTTCAAGAAAAGAAAATGCCAAGCGTTTCAGAAAATGGGTCACATCCGAAGTTCTTCCATCCATAAGGAAAACGGGTTCCTATTCGTTGAAACAGCTTAGCCCCCTTGAAATTATGCGAAATATGCTTGACACGATGATCACGCATGAAAAGAAAATCTTAGAGCTACAAGAAAGAACGCAAAGACAAGAAGAGAAAGTCAACAAGATTCAAGAAGCGTATTCACCGCTTAACAAGGATATGTCGTGGAGAAGGTGGGTGAACAAGGCTGTCAGAGGCGTTAGCTTCGAAGATCACACTTACGCCAACAAATGGGTGGGATTGTATGAACTGCTCGAAGAGAGAGCTCACTGCGATCTTAAAACGCGTTTGGCTAATCTCAGAGAAAGAGTAAGAAAAAATGGGCTCCCCAATTCAAGAGTGAATTCTTTGAACAACTTGGACGTGATTGAAAGCGATCCAAAACTGAAGGAAATATTCACATCCATCATAAGGGAGCTCACAGTTTCGAGTATCAAGTGATCAAATAAGTCACTTTAATTTGTACCTATTAAGTAGAGGTCTTTGACAATTGAATATTTTCTATAGAAAATTTTTAGCTGGCTTGTTTATTAAATAAGCTTCGTGCTCTTTTTTTATCTTCTTCATCTAGCAATTTTTTTCTCGTATAATGCAAAGTAGCTTTTATTACCTTTGCAAAATGAAGTAGATAAAAAATAAAATTTGTGAAAGAAAAAGAGAAAAAACTTAAACTTGAGATATAAAAAATTTTGTTTTTAAAGACAAGTACTCCAAATAATATAACGGCCGAAAATGCTAATAAAGATACGTTTCTAATCATTCCAACAAATAGTTTATAAAATTCTCCTTCTTTCGGATTTTGTGTGCGACTCTCAAAATTAATTTTTACAAGATACTTAATAAAAGGCGCATCACCTAATGCTAATAGTATAGAAATGCCAACGAACATAAGACTTGCCAAAGCAGAATCAATTGTTGCAGCTGCAAACAAAGCATTCTCATTTATGGTAATGTGTGAATAAAAAACGCCTAAAATGATGAGAACTATTATTCCAACGATAAATGACACTAATATTTTCCTTTTCTCCACCACATTCACTTCCTTGAGTTACACTATGGGATGTATATATTATAGCACCTTCTAATAAAATGAATTGTCTGATAACGAAGAAGAATTTCTATAATAAAAGTCATGCAAATCTTCTAAAACATGATTGTGATTTTGAATGTCCTCTTTTTTATATTTCTTTATTTCTCGTATAAGCAAACTTGCAAAATTTATTTTCTTTTTGGTTCCGTTATCTTCTTTAATAAATGCAGAAATGCTAAACCCATTATAATCTGAGAAATCGAAACTACGTAACTCGTTTTCTTCCTCGTCTTTTATCAAAATTTTCTTCCCATCTAGGAAAATTTTGAAAGGGTTAAGTTTATTTCGTTTTTTATAAGATAAGGATCCAACAACTTTCTCTCTTTCATTGATAAGAGATTTAGAATCAGGTTCTGATTTAAAATAATTCCATTCAATTCTAAAAGCGCTTAATTGATTGAGCTTGGCCTTATTAACAGAAGGGATGAAAATGAAATTGGGAAATGTGGAAACGTTGGGCAAAGAATAAATTACATCATTTACATAGTTTATTCTAGGGCTTTTTACATCTTCTAAAACTATCTCCGCATCAGGAAAAAAATTTGATGATTTAAAAATAACAAAGCGCATTACACTAACAACTCTTTCATTTCTTTTGAGCTTGGCCTCTATTACTTCATCACTATAACTTATTTTGTTGTTCTTTTTAACTTCATTAATGGTGTAAATATTGATGTTTCTTGATGAACTATAGAGAATTGCATCAATAAAATTTTCTTTTTTATTCAATAAGTGAAGCAATTTTTTTCCATCAGAAGAAGAAAGCCATTCATCATTAGAACTAGTTAATATATTAAATAGAGAATTAACACCGTCCCTTTCTTCAGCATTTTCCTTGGAAGGCCCTATCAACCCATAAGAAAAGGTTCTTTCTGGCATTTTACCCCTCCTCAATATTTTTCAAAGTTCTCGCAAGGTTTATGAGAAATTCTCCGACTTTTTCAAGGTACTCTGGAGTTGGAGAATTTTCAAGAGCAGAAAGTTTTTCTTTTACGTCTTCCGGAAGGAAATCTTGGATGTTGAAGGCGGTGTCTTCGTAAGAAGGTTTGTTCGTTCTTCCGAGAAGATAGTCCACGGAGACACCGAAGATATCAGCTATTTTGTCGGCTACATCAATGGATGGAATATTCATTCCTGTCTCCCACATAGAAACAGTTGAGCGACCAATGTTCAATATTTTAGCCAGCTCTGATTGTTTCAGGTTCTTAGATTTTCTTAGGTTCTTCAGACGTTCTTTAAAATCTTCGATTGCCATCATCAATGACATTGTATCACTTCCTTACTTCTGAAATGACATATATCTGTAATACTGACATTTTACAGAAATTTAATTTGACAAGTCATCATAAATGTCATATTATACTTATGTCAATTAAAATGACTGAATAGAAAGGAGGTCATAATAAATGAACAAACTTAAAGAGTATCGAGAACTCAAAAACATCACTCAAGCCGAATTAGCCAATGCAATCGGTGTAAAACGAACAACAATTTCAATGATTGAAAGCGGAATAAACAAACCTTCACTTAAAACGGCTTTCAAGATTTCAAAATATTTTGGAGTTCGGATTGAAGATCTTTTTGATTTGCAATTCAAAGATACCACCAACGAAAAGAAGCCAGCGGGCGTGTAACGATGAAGGTCTTTGACAATTGAACAAAGCGAAAGAAATGGAGGTGTTCTTTTTGACCAACAAAGAGCGTTCATTCATTCTTGGAAAGATCTTCGCAAGGATAGATCTGGAGAAAAGGGGTGAAGAAAATGTGGACGGAAGGATTCAAAAGACAGTTTCACCGAGCGTTCGCCCACACGGCGAGAGAGCGAAGACTGTGGTGGGAGTTGATCCTAGATGAGCAGAATCAAGAAACTTCGAGAAGAATTAGACGCTCCCATCGTAGACACGTTAGCCTTTCTCGTAGCCGTTGAAAATTACGCTATGGAAGACAGATGGGGACTGCCCGCACTGAGACACAACGGCAAAGACTGGTACGTCCTAAATGAGATAAGGAGGATGAAAGATGGAATTAAAGGAAATAGTGGGGAAGCAGATAGCTGAAAATTGTGATTCGATTGCGTCTTCAAGAATGATATTTGAACTGCTCGATTCTTTTGACAAATATGAGAACGAGGAAGACAGCTTGAAGAACTTTTTGAGACACAGAATCAAAGTACACAAAGAAGACGGAGAGTTTGGATACGCGACGGAATTGGATTTCATCCTCAAAAGGATTGAAGAAATAGACGCCATGCAAGATGCGATCGAGATTCAGATTAAGCATTTAGTTAGGAACATCAAAACGGAGAACTGGCTTTCAAATGGTTTATGGAGAGGAGTGAGAAAAGATGAGAAGGAAAAAGAGCATCTTGAAAAAGTTGGCTAAGGAAATCCTCAAAAACGCTTTCAGCGACGCTCAAAGAAAGATAGGTGGCAAGAAATGAAAAGAACAAAAAAAAGAGCCTCACGGGGAGGCACAAACCAGCATCTCGATTATATCACACTATATCGCAGATACGGCAAAGAGGCCGTTGAAGCGGAAGAAATTTTGTTAGACGAAAAATATCCAGTCGCTTTTGGAAAGGCGAATCCACTTAGGAGAATCAAGATTCTCGATCAATTTCTCTCTAAAAAGGAGGAAGAATGATGCAAAAACTTCTTGATACCAAAAGAATTTCATATGAAGAGTGGAAGAAAGCTAGAAAGAATGGAATAGGCGGTTCTGACGCCGCGGCAATTGCGGGATTGAACCGTTTCAAGAGCCCACTTGCAGTGTATCTCGAAAAGATAGGCGAAGTTGACAACAACGTTGACAACGAATACGTGTACTGGGGAAGTGTCCTCGAAGATCTCGTCGCAAAGGAATTTGAAAAAAGAACGGGAAAGAAAGTCCACAAAGTCAACGCGATTCTTGTTCATCCAGAATATCCCTTCATGATTGCAAACATCGACCGAAAGGTTGTAGGAGAAGACGCTATCCTCGAATGCAAAACAACAAGTGCATGGAACGCGAAGGAATGGAAAGACGATGAAGTCCCACAAGAATACATCATCCAGGTTCAACACTATATGGCAGTCACAGGGGCGAAAAAAGCATACATAGCGGCCCTTATAGGTGGAAATCATTTTGAGATAAAGGAAATCGAAAGAGATGATGAGTTGATAGAAAGCCTCATCCAGATAGAAAAAGACTTTTGGCACTTGGTTGAGACAAAAACGCCTCCGGATATAGACGGTTCCAAAGCCTCAAGCGAAATCCTCAACATTCTCTATCCAGCCCCTACGACAGATGAAATTCTTTCTCTCGGTGGCGACGTTGAGAAGCTCATCGAGGAAAGGAACGCATTGGTTGATCAGATTAAGCAGTTGGATGAAATGAAAACTGAAAAGGAAAACAAAATCAAGGCTCTGCTTGGAGAACATGAAACCGCTCGCACGAATAAATATTTTATCTCTTGGAAGGCTATAACCTCAAAGAGATTCGATTCCAAGAGCTTCAAAAAGGATTACAAGGATCTATACGACAAATACACCAAGGAGTCTTCATATAGGAGACTCACGATAAAGGAGGGAATGTAAGATGTCAACAACGAGTGAAGTTAAAAGCAAATTGTCAACGAAAGCAAAAAACGGGCTGAAGGCCAGCCCGTACAAAACCATCCAAGACTTACTAAAAAGAATGCAGCCTGAGATCCAGAAAGCTCTACCCAAACACATGGATGCGGACAGGATTGCAAGAATAGCTCTTACTGAAATGAGAAAGAACCCAAAGCTCCTACAAGCTTCGCAAGCGTCCTTGTTGGGAGCGATTATGACCGCCGCTCAGCTTGGATTGGAACCAGGCGTGCTTGGACACGCATACCTCATTCCCTATTATAACTCAAAAACACGTTCAATTGAAGTCCAGTTTCAAATAGGATACAAAGGACTCTTGGATCTTGTTAGGAGGTCTGGAGAGATCCAAAACATAGACGTTCACGAGGTATGCGAGAACGACGACTTTGAGTATGAGTACGGACTTGAACCAAAATTAAGGCACAAACCAGCGCTCAAAGACAGAGGAGAAGTTTACGCCTTCTACGCCGTCGCTCACTTCAAAGACGGCGGCTATTCGTTCCTCGTCATGTCAAAAGAAGATGTGGAGAAGTTCCGCAAACGTTCCAAGTCCCCGAACAACGGCCCGTGGGTAACAGACTATGTGGCAATGGCAAAGAAAACCGTGATAAAACAGCTCGTGAAGTATCTCCCTATGAGTATCGAGATACAAAAAGCCATCACCGCGGATGAAACTACAAAACGTGAAATAAAGGAAGACATGGTAGAAGAAGTTCCAGATGAAACTGACTGGATAGATACTGATTACCAGGAAGTGAATGAAGAACCAGTCGAAGAAACACCCGACGAATCAATTAAGGAAACACCAACCGATTCCATGGCTACCGTCAAGGAAATCTACAAGAAGCTTGAAAAATACGACAAGGACAAAAAGAAAGAAATCATCGAAATGCTAAAAGCCAAATACAACGTGAAATCACTTGCCCTCCTCTCTGAAGCTCAAGCGCAAGAAGCGCTTGGGGACTTGACCTGACATCCTCCTTTTACCCCGCATCGATGGGTGCGGGGGTTTTTGGAGTCGTTAATTGATTGGAGGTAAAACAATGACATATATCGATCTCATCAATCGCTTTTGGAAAATGAATACAGAGTACACTTTTTCTACCGCGGAGATTGCGCTATACTTCAAGATTTTGGATATAGCCAATAATCTCGGGTGGAAAGAGCCTCTTTCAGTGTCCACGAAGCGGTTGTGCGCAGAGATAGATATTTCACATCCAACCTTCTTCAGAGCCCGTCAAAGACTGTGCGATGCCGGTCTATTAAGAGTAAAAAGCAGGGGTACAAGAAAATCTGCCCTCTATTGGTATCATGATTCGTTAAAAAATTTTACTAATCATGATACTAATCATGATACTAATCATGATACTAATCGTGAGACTAATCGCGAACTAATCATGAGACCTTATATAAGACTAGATATAGATCAGACTAGAGATAGTATTGTAGATACTAACGTATCTACTAAGTCATCTCACGATGACGTGCCCTATCAAGAGATTGTTTCCCTTTATCATTCAATGTGCCCATCGTACAAACGCCTCTCTAAGCTCACAGACAAACGCAAAGCCCATATAAGAGCGAGATGGAGAGAGCATGAGTCCCTCGACAAATTCAAAGCCGTATTTGAGAACATGGAGAATTCTTCGTTTCTCAAAGGGGATAACAATCGAGAATGGCAAGCAGACTTTGATTGGGTTATGAAAAATGAAAGCAACTTCCTAAAAGTGTTGGAGGGCAAATACAACAAGGAGGTGAAAAATGAAATCGCTCAAAAAGGAAATAGAAAATCTCGAAAAGAAGATGAAATTGAACTCTACAAGAGCCCGGCAGGAAAAAAATTCTCAGACAGAGAACTCGAAGAAATACTATACAACCCCGAACGAGATGCTTGAGGCATGCAAAGCTAAATGTCCAGGGCCTAGCAAATGCCCTTATGTGGGAACGCCTATATTCGGTTCCAATCCACCACAGTTAATCCGTTGCCCTGTTTATGAGAGATGGAGAAAGCAAGCGGCACTCGAACATGAAATAAGAAACGTTGTACCGGAAAACTTAGCTGAGAAAAACTTTGAGAATTTCCTGATCAGAAGCCCTACCTCTGGTAAAGCGCTCCAATTGATGAAAAAGTACACTGAATCTGAAGCTTGGAAAGAAGGGGCCAACATTCTCCTCACAGGGACATATGGTGTTGGAAAAACGCATTTAGCGACTGCTACAATACGAAAAGCTATTGAAGCGGGTTCGACTGCTGCTCTAATTTTGGCTGTAGATTTGATCCAAGGGAATTTTGAAGAGATAAACAATCGCTTTGAAAAACTTCAAAAAGTTGATTTGTTGGTAATTGATGATCTTACGACAGAATTCGAGAACAAGTATTTCCTGCAGCAGATCTTTAGACTGCTTGAGCATCGATATAGACGAAAAAAAGGCACCGTTTTTACAACCAATTTGCCTGTCCGAGAGTTTGTAAAAGGAATCGGGGACAAAATATTCTCTAGACTTTATGAAAATCTTTTAGTGATTGAAATTAAGGACAGCGATTATCGTAAGGAATTGAGAAGGAAAAAGCTTGAATGGTTTAAAAACAGTTAGCTTCGCAAAACGCGAGCTCGCAAAAAGGGGAGGAGTGAAAATGAAGAGAGAATTTTTGGAAAAGTTGAAAAGCGTTAGTGAGTTATCCAAAGAACGTGATATAGAATACGGAAAAAGTTATGATGATGCTTCAAATATAACTGTTTTCTTCAAATATACTACAAAAATTGATGATATCCTCCGAGAGATGTCAGAGCAAGAATTTGGAACTTTCCTATCTCTTGTGTGGACCGGCAGAGATTTGTACGAAAGGCGCAATGATCCTCCACCCAAAGAAGAAATCAAAGACATCTTTGCTTCTTACCGCAAAGATGCAATGCGATGGAAAAATACAGAGATCAACAGGAAATATACCGAGGAGAAGAAACTGCTTCACTTCTATCTCGAGAAAGTTTTTGAAGTATTGGAGTGGTTAGACGATGAAAACTAATATTCCATTTGTGAAATCGAATAAACTGCTGTTTCATAAGCATTACAGCGATGCGGGTCACGATCTCGAAAGCGTCGAAGATGTTGTGGTACCAGCCAAAGACTTCGCCCCGATGATCCATACTGGTGTGAAGGTTTCAATTCCTGTCGGGTATTTTGGGCTTGTCAAGGAGAGATCAAGCATAGCCGCCAAAGGCGTGTTCGTTATGGGAGGAGTTATAGACAGCGGGTATACTGGAGAAATACTTGTGAATCTAGCCAACATAAGCGGCTATGACTATGTGGTAAAAGCCGGCGATAGAATCGCGCAGTTGATAATCCTTCCCTGCGCTGCAGTGTTCGAACTTGGTAACGTTGAAGAAGATACCGAACGCGGCGTAAAAGGCTTCGGGAGCACGGGAAAATAAGGGAGATGACAAAAAATGATGTTCATTCTTGGTTTCTTTTTAGGAGCTGGAATAGGAATTCTCTTGATAAGTGCGATTACAGTTGGAAAGATCTCAGATAACGGGAAATAATGGTGGGAGATGATGAGATGCTAACGATTCATGGGAAAAGATACATTCCGTTTGCAAGACTCAAAGAGTTCTTTTCGAGGGTGGATAAAGATCAAATCTTTGTTCTTATTCGTGATAAAAAAGTGAAATCGTTTCGAGTGAATGGGCACTTGTTCGTTTGCTTGGAAGACGTGCAGCAAAACATGAGAAGAGGGATAGCAAGTGTTTAACAAGGTAATTCTCGTTGGCAGAATAACGCATGATCCCGAGATAAAGATAGCCAACGATAAACAGTATCTTGATTTCCAGCTTGCCGTGAATAGGTATGGCAAGGACGACAAATCGGATTTTTTCAAAGTGGTTTGTTTTGGGAAAACGGCTGAATTCGTTGACAAATACGTGAAAAAAGGTAACCTCATGTTGATTGAAGGTTCTCTCAGAGACAATCAGTGGACGGATGAATACGGGCAGAAAAAGAGAAAAACAGAGATAATCGCTCAACGGATCCAACTGCTGGAAAAACGGCAAAAAGAGCAAGAACAGCTTCCATCTCCACAACCACAAGAGATTCCAGAACCAACAGTAGAGGATGAAAATGGTGGAAAAGATGAAATCCCGTTTTGATTATGTCAAGCAAATCGGAAAATTGGCGGATGCGCTGACACAAGCAGTTAGCGCCCGCTCTGTTTTTTCAAAAGAGGACAGAAAAGCGCTTTCGAAGATAAGAGATGATTTGAACTCTTTTTTGGGAAAGGAGCTCAAGAATGGATTATCTCGCAAGAAAATTTCTTGAAGGCAAATACCTAAGTTGGAAGGATATGAAGAAATTATACCGGCGCTACAAGAAATATTGCCGCGTTCTAGGTGTTGGCATATTAGATCTAACCGTCGTTGATGAAGAGATCGAATGGGAAATAGCTTTTGCGACTGGAAGTATCATTCTCAGAAACGGCACAAAGCCGGAGCCAACGGATGAGGAAATCTTTACAACGGCCGAACTTATTGGAGAGATGGAATACTGGTTTTATCGCCTTAGGGAAGTGGACAGAACGTTATCCAATGTGTGGCTTTTGGGGGTTATGAACGGTGAAAAAGGTATTGATGTGGCTGAAGAACTGGGATTCATCAAGCCTGGAGATGAACCGAGTAAAAGAGTTTATTGGGCAAAACGTGTTGATTATGATTTGACAAGGGCTGCTGCAAGAAAAATTTTAAGAATCCGAGAAAAGGACTTGCATTTTGGCGAAAAAACTGCTAAAATATGATTAAATGGGATTAGTATGAGAAGCGGGTATAAAACCCGCTTTTGTTATTCCCCTTGATTCGTAATGTAAAAAGCGGTATTATTTGAATGCAAGGGGAGGTGGAAAAAATGGCGGTCAAGAGCGAAGGAGCGGAATTAAAGAATGTCTTGACTTACATTCTGTACAAGATCAGAAATATTCGCCCCACAATTGGCAGAACAAGAGTAATAAAGCTTTTATATCTTTCTGATTTAATAGCTAGGGCTCGAATAGGCAAAAAGATAACAAATATTAAATACCAATACTATTTTTACGGCCCTTATTCCAAGCGCATAGTAGAAGAGCTTGAGGATTTTTCCAGCAAAAAGATCGTAGAAGATTATAAATATCGTACAAATTCTGGGATAGCCCATGATTATAGAATAACCGATGAAGGTGCAAAAAAAGTTGAAGCAATTTTTGATGATATTCCAGAAGAACAAAAGAAAATAATCGATGAAGTAGTAAAAAAATACGGTAACATCAGGCTAGATAAACTCTTAGATGTGGTTTATAGTACAAAACCAATGAAAGAGCATTCGCCAGGAGATGCGCTATTGTGAATCAAGATGCATTTGCGGCATTTGCAAGATGGATTGCCTATGGTTTGGCCCATAATAAAGAACTAGATATTCATTTGGATGATGATAACAACGATATAGTGCTGCACCTATTTCTACCTAACCACACAAAAGTCACAATGGCTTCGAAAGCTTTTCAAGGATTAGATCAAGTTAGCGATTTTCTTCGTTCAAGCAGGCTGGAAAAGGATTCCAGTATGCAGAAGAATGTGGATGTGGATTTGGGAAAATCAATTTTGAAGGAAATAGGAATAGTAGGGTGGACAAATACAAAACTTAGAATGCCCGTTAAGTCGCCACCAGATATGGATCTTTACATTCCTGAGCAAAAGCAAAAGGGTATAAATGAAGGAGTATGGCTCGAATTCAGCACAGGAAAAAATAATCTTAAGGAACATCTCTTAAAAAAGCTTGGACAAATTTATTTAGCAAAACTCTTGAAGATGGAAGAAGTAGAGGAGAAAATATATGATGAAAAAAAGGGCGAAGAAGCCAAACGAATCAGGAGTATAAAAATAAGCAAGTTTATGCATATTTCTTTGTATCCGCTTGAAGAAGAAGACATGAGCATGGAAAATGAAAAAATCTCCTTTTTTTCTTTCTTCGATTCTTCTTTTCAAAAGAGTGCCAAAAGAAACAAAATTGTTTTGGATGTGGATAAGATTAATGACTTTTTGCTTAAGGATGGTTTAGAAAATAGGATTAGAGAAAAATGGAAAGAGCTTATAGATAAAATAGAAAAATTCATATACGCTTAATTTGATACAAAAAACATTAAGGGCGAGAAATCGCCCTTTTATTATATCCCTCCGCCATCACTGGCGGCTTTTTTGATGCCACAAAATTGGAGATGATCGTATGACTGTTAAATTCTGGGAAGCCATTTCGGCTATATATGTCGGAAATCTGAGGCTTGAAGTTGCAAAGCCGGAGTACAACACTCTCAAGCTGCTTATCGAGAGAATGATAGGGATAGGATAAAGGTGAGGTGATCGGAATGGGTAGACCAAGGAAATATTCCAAGAAATTCTTAACGAATTTGGCGAAAGAATTTGAAAAATACATCGAGGAGACAGATATTCCGATCATTGCCGAATTTGCTTACCAATGCGGTTTGTATTCGCAATTTTTCTATGATCATGAAGAATTTTCTGACCTATTAAAAAGACTTACCACTAAAAAGAAGGCACAGCTTGAAAAATTGGCCCTCGAAGGCAAAGTAAACGTCACGATGGCTATCTTCTCGCTCAAACAACTTGGTTGGACAGACAAGAAGAACGTAGATATCGAAGGTTCCTTGCTGTTCAAGGTTGTAGATAGAGATGGAGATTGAATTTATTGGAAAAATACGGCGATGGTTGAAAAAATCCAAGAGCAGGGTCAACGTTTTATACGGCGGTGCCGGCTCTGGAAAGTCTTACGCGATGGCTCAGTTTTTGATTCTTTATAAGCTCGCGGAAAGGAACAAAACGATCCTTGTAACGAGAAAAACAAATCCGGCTTTGAAGATCTCCGCTTACCAACTTATTCTTTCACTCTTGAACGAGTACAGAATTCCTTTCTCGCAAAACAAAGCGGATCAAATAGTGGAAGTGGGGACGAATCGTATCTTTTTCAAGTCGATGGATGACCCTGAAAAGATCAAATCGGCGGAGTTCAACTACATCTGGATGGAAGAAGCGACGGAGTTCACGGTAGATGATTACAGGCAACTAAGGTTAAGGCTTAGAAGGCATACGGATACGCGGAATCAGATGTTTTTGACGTTTAATCCTATTTCAAAGAACAATTGGGTTTACAAAGAGTTTTTCGAAACAAAGCACACGGATGTTTCAATTCTCAAGACAACATACAAAGACAATCCTTTCCTTGATCCCGAATATATCAAGACTCTTGAAAATCTGATCAACGAAGACAAAAGCTATTACCAAGTTTACGCTCTTGGCGAGTTCGTTTCGCTCAAAGGCACGATATATTCCAACTACGAAATCACTTCGGAAATTCCCGATCATTTTGACGAAGTCATATATGGCTTGGATTTCGGGTACAACAATCCCACGGCCTTGATCAAGATTGGGTTTTTAGACGAGCGCATCTACATCCTTGAGGAGATGTACGATCGTGGTCTAACAAACGCCGATCTCATCGATCAGCTGAGACGCATTGTGAACCCTCCAAATGCAAGCATATATGCGGACGCGGCGGAGCCCGCGAGGATCGAGGAAATCAAGCGTGCCGGTTTTAACATCTATCCCGCTGCCAAAAATGTCAAAGACGGTATCGACTACGTCAAGAGAAAAATGCTACACATAAGCCCAGAGTGCGTAAACACGATCAAGGAAATCGAATCTTACAAGTGGAAGCAAGACAAAAACGGCAACGTGCTGGACGAACCCGTCAAGTTCATGGATCACGCTATGGATGCCATGAGATACGCGATTTATACGCATGCAAAGCAAGGCGAAAGAATGATTGAAACGGCGAATATTGACATATTTTAAGGGGGCTTGAGATGTTTTACACAGGCTCAATGATGCGAAGGTTTTACGAAGATTTATGGAGCTTTTACGCCGGCAAATATACGGTTCAATACTGCCAAGAGCACGATTTGTTCGTAGCGTTCGATTCTAAGGGCAACCTTGCGCATATAACAAGACCGATGATTGATTATCAAGTGGAAGTTGCGAATACGGATATGTATTTCATCACTTCAGGCTGGCAAGATGTTGAATGCGACGATGAGACTGCTAAGAAACGTATACAAGAGATTTTGTCAGCGAACGATTTTGAACAAAAGTTGAGGCTTTTTGTGTTGCAAGGTCTTGTGTTTGGAGACACGGCGATGAAAGTGGGCAAAGACGACGCTGGGAACGTGAAATTCGACGTTGTAAGGCTTAGAGATGGGATATTGGACTTTGAAATGGTTAACGGGCAAATTACGGCGTGGACGTATCGGGAACTGTTTTCAATCGGCAAACAAGAGCCGTATGTTGAAAGATTTGGTACAGATTCGTATGAGAGAATACAAGGAGATAAAGTTGAAGTGCGTGTCCCTAACTTGTATGGTGTGCCGTGGCTGTTTCATGTTGCAAACGCCCCTTCAATGGACTATCCGGTGTGGGGAATCTCGGAGATTAAGAAGATTCAGGGCGCTATCGATGAGATGAATTCGACGCTGTCTAAGATTTCTGCGATAGAAAGTATCTATGCGGATCCGCATTTTCTCATTACCGGTGCACGCAAGGGCAATATGGAGAAAGAGCAAAAGGCGTGGTTTGTGCCGGAGGGTGCTGATATAAGAATCTTGGAGTACAAGGGGAACGTTATACCAGCGATGCTTGAAAAATATGACAGGATTGAAAAAAACGTGAGAGATAAGATGCCGGAGCTGATATTAAACGACCTTGGCAACATCTCGGGATACGCTTTAAGATTGAAGCTCACGAAGCTAAGACAAAAAATTTCGGCGTATAGGCAAGTGTATTTCACCGCTTTGGAACGCATGTTTAACCTGCTTTACAAGATGGACTCCGGCAAAGACGTTGAATTCAAGATCGAGGCGGAGGATATCATACCGGAGGATTCTGTGGCGCTCGCTCAGTATTTGCTCCCGCTTATGGAGAGCGATATTATCTCGAAGCAAACGGTTACCGAAGAGCTTGGATTCAACTATAGTGAAGAGCAAGAGCGTATTGAACAAGAAGCGGTGAATCAGTACTCGAATCGGGTGCAGGTAAATGGACAAGAGAGTGCGCGAGTGGTTCCATGAGGTGGATTTGCAAGAGCAAGAATTGGTGGAGAGACTGCTTGAACCGTTGAAAAGATACGTGCGAGATGCGATGTTGAGATTAACGGGAGACAAGCTTGTAAAAGCGAACAGAATCATGAACGAACGTGTGAGAGAGGTTGCGAGAATACTGAGGCAGTGGTACGGAGAGACGTCTCCCGTCTACAGGCAATACATCGAAGGCGTATATAGGCTTGGATGGACACATGGCGCTGAAATGCTTGGAGTTGAGGCGAGTTTTGCGTTATTGCCGAAGAAAGAAATTGAGCAGTTAGTCAAAGCTGGATTGGTGTATATGTACAACTACAACGAAGATATGATTCAGTTGGTAAAAAAGCGTTTAGCGCTGGCGATACTTAACGGCGAAAGTTATTTTACTGTCCAAAAAGATCTCTTGAAGAAAATACCGCAAAACGGCAAAAGGCGAATCAAAGTGATGGTGCGTGACCAGATAGGGCGTGTTTATCAGTATTCGACGAACGATTTTTTGGACAGGCACAAAGATATGATAAAAGAGTACAGATGGATGGGGCCGTTGGACAAAAGAACGACGGTGATTTGCCGGGACAGACAGATGCATAATCCTTACACATATGAGGATTTTAAGCGGTTAGATCCACATCCACATATCCAATGCAGGCACGGGTGGATCGCAGTACCGAAAGAAATAGAGGGCGCAAAATAGCGTCCTTTTTTGTGGGGTGATGATATGGCGAACGTTATCAAAAACGAAAAGGCTTCTTGGAATCCTCCTGCGACGAAAAAAGCAAGAGAAAAAATGCCGTCGAGTGCGTTTCTCGACCCGCAAAATCTGAAGTATCCGGTGAAGAAAAAGATAAACGGCAAATGGGTGTACTCGTGCAAAGCGCTTGTGGCTGCGATGATAAGGGCTAAGCAGAACAATAGGATGGATATATATAGCAAGGCGAAGAAATTACACGATAATCTATGCAAGAAAGGGTGAGATAAATGGAAGAAGAAAAACAGGCTCAAGAGGTTGAAACTCCTAAGGAGGGTCAAACTCAAGAGACTGCGGTGCAGGACGATAAAAATCCGTTAGATGTGTTGAGAGAAACGGTGGCTCAGTCGGCAAAGGAGCTCGGACTCAGTGAGGACGAGATAGCCCTTATGACGACGAAGGAGCTGCAGAGTTACGTTGATAAAGCGATTACTCAAGCGATTAAAACACGTGAAGAAAGGTTGAAAAAGAAACAAGAAGAAGAAAAACTCATGCAAGAAAAGAAGTACGAAGAACTTTTGCGAATGAAAGACGAAGAGTTGAAGAAACTCCAGCTTGAACGAGAAACACTCGACCTTTTGACCGAAAAAGGCAAAAGTAAAGAGTGGATGAGTTTGCTCACAGCTTCGGATATTGAAGGGCGCAAAAAACAGTTGGAGACGGTTGAAAGCTTGATTGAGGCAGAAGTCAAAAGACGTGTTGAAGCCCTTGAGAAGAGTTCCTTCAAGGCTGAGAGCAAGCCTGTTGAGACGCAAAAATTCCAAAATGCGGAGGAGGCGTTGAATGCCATCTTTGCGCAAGCACAACAAAAATAATGAGAGGTGATTTGAATGATAACAACGTTTGACGTTGTACAAAATAAGGTAGATGTTTCGCCAGTTTTATCTTTGGTGGGTCCAAAGCAAGCACCTTTTTTGGACTTGGTCGGGATCGGCAAAAGCGTTACGTCCACAACTTACGAATGGTTCGATGATAGGTTGCCTAAGAGAGCATCCACGTTAGCGGCTGCGTATACCGCTGGGACTGATACCACTTTAACAGTTGCAAGTGGAGACGGTAAGTATTTTGCCGTTGGAGCGGTTGTGAAGGTTGGAAGCGTTGCTTATAAGGTTACGGCGGTAAACGGCGATGTTTTGACCGTTAGCGCTTTGAATACGGATGCCAATCACGCTGTTGGCGATACGATACTCTTCATTTCTATTCCAAGGACAGAAGGTCAAGATTTTGCGAATGGCACGTATTTCCCGGCTACGATGCGCAAAAACATCACTCAGATATTTAGCGACTATGTCCAAATAAGCGGCACACAGTCGAGCGTGGCACAATATGTCAATACTAACGTCTTTACGAGTGAAGTACAAAAGAAACTGTTAGGATTGAAGATACAGCTTGAAATGGCCGTGTTGAATTCGATATATCACGAGCCGACTTCCAACGCTGATGCGAGAATGATGAAAGGGATTTTGCAGTTCTTGCAAGAGGATGGGGTTTCTGGCTCCGGTACACTCACCGAAGACAACTTCAAGGCGTTCTTGAAGGAGATATGGCAAAACGGTGGAGATCCAAGCGTGGCTATTATGGATTCTGCGAGTGCGGAGACGTTTAACACGTTCCAAGCCGATAAACTTATCGTTCAAAGAAACGATCAGACCGCCGGTAGAGTGATAACCGGTTATCTTTCTCAATATGGACATATTCGCTTGATCGTAGATAGATGGATGCCACCTAACACGATAATAGTTTTGTCGGACGTGAACAGAGTAAAAGTCCATCCATTGAACGGCAGGGCGTTCTTCTACGAACAACTCGCAAAGACCGGAGACGGTGTGAAAGGACAGATTGTAGGAGAATACACGCTTGAAGTTAGAAATCCAGAGACTCACGGTGTATTCAGCGTAGCGTAAGGTGATAACGATGTTGTATAGAGTTTTGAATGGCGCTAAGATAGTATTCATAGAGGGCAAACGATACGTTGTGAAAGACGGCAAAGTGGAGGTTGACCATGAGGTTGACCTCCCTTTTTTAGTGCCGGAGGTGGTAGCGAATGACGCAAACAGAGTACGCAAGGATGTTGATACGAGATCCGGAGATAAAACT
>JALSLY010000035.1 GCA_026988035.1 Thermotogae bacterium | reverse complement strand
AACGAGAAAGATGAAGAGAATGAAATAGTTGCTTGAAAAAGGGCTTTTTAAGCTTTTAAGGATGCAGGAATAATTTTACAGCAAATACTTGACACAACCAGAATTACCAAGTGGATATCTTAAATATGCAAATCTGAGTAAAACGAAATTTTCCGATCTCTTAAGCAAGATGTATGTATCAAGCATGAAGTACTATATATCAAAAGTCATATTTGGTGAATGATTCGCTCTCAAGAGAATATGATGACATTTTCAAAATTCAAAGGGGGATTGTGCACTTATGATTTCATGTAGATTTTTATTTTGACTCATCGATTCATTTTCGTGTAGATTTTTTATGAGTCAATTCGTCTCTTGACTAAGGAGCCCCTTTCAGGTATAATCAACATCGTTAAAAATTCGTTCGAATGGAGAGATGGCCGAGAGGTCGAAGGCGTACGCCTGGAGAGCGTATGAGCGGGAAACTGCTCCGTGGGTTCAAATCCCACTCTCTCCGCCAGCAATGGGGGCTTTAAAGCCCTCATTTTTTGATTAGGAGTTGAGAAAATGCCCAAAAAACGTTTTGGACAGAATTTTTTGACGGATTCATCCATAGCAAGAAAAATGGTGGAAGAATCTGGTGTATCACAAGGTGAAACCATCTTAGAAATAGGAGCGGGTAAGGGAATACTTACAGAAGCGTTACTCGAAAAGGGTGCAAGTGTCATATCCTTCGAAATAGATCGAGATCTTTTTGAAGAACTGAAAAAGAAATTCAACGGCCAGAAAATAAAGTTCGTTTTTCAAGATTTTTTAAGTTTCAGCGAACAGGTAAAAGCGGACAAGTGTGTTTCAAACATACCTTACAATATCTCCACTCCTATACTGAAAAAACTTTTTAAGATGCAAATTCCTTCTATAACAATTATGTTACAAAAAGAATATGCGCAAAGACTTTTCGCTATACCAAGAACCAAAGCATACGGCTCCTTGAGCATATTTGTGGCTTTAAGAGCAGATGTGGAGAAGCTTTTTGACGTGGATCGCAGTTCTTTTTTCCCTGTTCCAAGGGTGGACTCAACTGTGCTGAAAATAACTCGAACGGATCGATGGCTTTCGCTTGTTAAGAACGAAAAATTTCTCGATATGATCGTTCGCCTTTCTTTTTCCCATAGGAGAAAGACGCTAAAAAACAACTTGTTAGGACTAAATAAACAGAGTTGCGATCTGACGTATGTTTTGAAAGAGATTGGGATTTCAGAAAAAGCAAGGGCTGAGGAGCTGCCACTGGATAAATTTGTGGAACTTTCCAATTTTCTCGCAAGATGATATAATATTCGAGAATTTGCACATGTTTAAAAAGAAGTTTTTAACGTAAACAAGGTGAAAACTTGACTTGATTCTTGGGAAAAAGGGGCGTGTTTGTATGGATATGAGCCAATATCTCGGGGTTTTTGTTGAAGAAGCCAAGGAAAACATTCAAGCTCTAAACAATTCTGTTATGGAGCTCGAATCAAATCCGGATTCCAAAGATGCCATTGATGAAATATTTCGTTTGATGCACACACTTAAAGGCTCGTCCGCCACGATGGGTTTCAGTAAAATGTCAAAAATGTGCCATGCACTGGAAAGTTTGCTCGATTCGGTAAGAAGTGGTAAGGCGAAAGTAACTGAAAATCTCATCGATTTAGTTTTCATGGGAATAGATAAGCTCAATGAGGTGATATCCAATATTGAGAATGGTGGAGACGATTCGAATTTAAACGTTGAAGAAATTGTGAACATGGTATCCAACAAATCTCCCGAAAAAAAAGAAAACGCCAACTCTAATTTGTCGGAGAACGACTCGAAAAAGGGCCGAGAATCGGAAAGTAATGTCTTTTCAGATGCCATCAGAAATGTCGCACAAAAAGCCATAGAAGAAGGCATGAACGTTTATAATTTGGACATAGAACTCATAAAAGATTCTGTGATGAAATCAGCAAGAATATATATAGTTTTTCACAGAATAGAGGAAAATGGTGGGCAAATTATTTACTCTAATCCACCTGCCGAAGAAATAGAAAAAGAAAACTTTGAAACGAGTGTTCAGCTTGTTGTTATAACTCCCATGAAAATGGACGAGCTACATGATCTTGTTGCCAACGTTTCTGAAATACAAAAAGTTGTCATCAAACCTTTTGAGGCTAAAAGCAAGGAACAAGAGCAAGAAGAAATAAATGTTCCATCACTTGAGCTTGCCAAGAAGGAAAAAGCACAAAGCGAAGCAGATAAACGACGTGTTAAACTCACGCAGAGCGTAAGAGTAGACGTTGAAAAACTTGATACCCTTATGAACCTTATGGCAGAGCTTGTGATTAGTAGAAGCAGGATCGAGGAAACGTTGAAAAAATATAAGATAAAAGAAGTGGACGAGAGCCTTTCTCAGCTTGCTAGAATAACACTTGATTTGCAAAGTATAGTTATGAAAATCAGGATGATACCTGTGTCATTTGTTTTTGATAGGTTCCCAAGAATGGTTAGAGATCTTTCTAAGAAACTTGGCAAAAAGATAGAGTTTGTGATAGAGGGAAGAGACACTGAACTCGACAGAACGGTTGCAGATGAAATCGGAGAGCCTCTCGTACACATGATAAGAAATTCTATAGATCATGGAATAGAATCAGAAAAGGAAAGAATAGGTGCTGGAAAACCACCAACTGGTAGAGTCGTTCTCTCAGCCAGACAAGAGGGCGATAGCGTTATTATAGAAGTTAGTGACGACGGGCGTGGTTTCAACAAAGAAAAGATCATCCGTAGAGCATTGAAAAAAGGCATTATACAGGAATATGAAGCAGCCACGATGAGTCAGGAAGAGATTTTCAACCTTACGTTTGCCCCTG
>JALSLY010000034.1 GCA_026988035.1 Thermotogae bacterium | reverse complement strand
ACATGATCGCTTGCAAAGCGAAAAATAGATAAAATTCAATTACCCACATCAAACTGATGAGAACCGAGTTAACTCTCTTTTTTAAAGTGTGTTCATTTTAAGTTCAGGTGTTGACAAGGTGTTTAAGAAGATGTATAATTTTTTGTGCATTTTATGAACAGAAAGGGGATGGAAAAGTTGAAGTTAAGGGGAAAGTCTTCTCTGTTGGTGCTCACAGTGTCGTTTATTGTGTTAGTTTTGGCACTGAGTGGATGTTTTTTGTTGCCAGCTCCAACTGTGCATTTTGTGGCACCAACGTCTATCAACGTATCGGCTTATCCAGTTGATCAACCCATAACATTCAAATGGGCAGGTAGTTCAAGCAATCTCGAGTATACTCTGAGCATTTCGAAGGCTGGCTCAGCTCCTGTTGTGCTGTTGAACAAGTCATCTTTGACATCTTTTGCAACTAGCATAGCAACTCCAGGGGTTTACACTGCCAAGATCGTTGCAAAGGACAAGACAACAGGAAAAGAAGGTATTGCCAACACGCAATTTGACGTAACTTCCATCAAGATTCTTAACACCACAACACTATTTGGAACAAGCACCGTGAATGTCAAATGGGAATCTGTTGATGGAAAGAGTTATACGTATCTTTACTCAATAGATGGCAAGACCTGGACCGCGACAACAGCTACAAGTGTAACGTTCACAAAACTTCCAGATGATAATTACACGTTCCAAGTTAAGATCAAGGATTCTTATGTTCCAGCAGCCATATATAAGTTCCAAGTACTCACGGCTGGTCCAACACTTTCCGTTGCAGTTTCTGACAGAACTGCCGGAGGATTTTATGGAATGGGCTCACATCCACAAGGAAGATTTGCGAAGCTCAGCTGGACTTCAAATCAAGGCAATCTCCTTAACAGCATATATGTCAAGTTCTACAAATACGTTAAAGATCCCACAACTGGCCTTTATGTTAGAAGAAGACTTGCAATAAATCCCACAACTGATACGTGGGAAATGCTTCCGGCAACAGCGACATTTTATGATCAACCTTTTTATGTAATAGATGCTACCAAATATAACAACATGATTATATCAGCCACGGGTTATGCAAGCATACCAATTTACGATTTAAGTGGAAACGAGCTATATATACCACCGTTCGAACTTGGAAGCCCATATGCGATTATTTGGTTCCCCGTTAACTCTCTTGGGAATATGGGGAGTAACACTTGGGCGCTTTTTACTTTGAGTGCCAGATACTCCAACGATAATATGCCACAAATGTATGTTTCTTATGATAAAACAACGGTGGCAACTAATGGTACATTTACGGCGTATGTTGATGTTCCAAACGTGACAGCTTACGCTTCCGGAACTCATGGGATAATAAACGATCCGGTTGATCATACAGATATTACCTCAAACAATGGTTTGATGTACACACAATTCTCTCTTGCTATTGCCAAGGGGCTCAAGATTGACAAAGTTACGTTCCCAAACATGGTATCTGGAAAGGTTAACCTCTCTAATTACACTTACGATGCCACAAATGGAATTTTGACGGTGTATAGAGGATTCGTAGATCCGACAGCTGGTGCCACAGCCGCAACATCTGCAACTGATATTGCTGTAGAAGTTCAATGTACAGTCCCATCAACTTATGTGGGCTCTCTCGCCTATGTTGGTTTAATTTATGAAGGAAATTTTGCCGCTGAAGGATACTCAAATCTCAATCCTGTCTTCAAAGACAATTCCAATAAGATCATTGATGGCATTGTCACGGTTCCTGTGATCACGGGAATTTCAGTGGCGAGTAGCCAATCAATGTGAGTGAGGTGATTGAGATGAAAAAGACTGTATTTTTGCTAATATCCTTGTTAATGACATTTGTTGTTCTCTCAATGGCAAGCGGAATAACAGTTCAAACTGTTATCAATCAGGAAACCATTAATCAAATAAATTCTTATAATTCTTCTCACGGTCTTCCGTGGGTCGCAAAAGTGGATCCGAAATTTGAGGGCAAAACGATCCAGCAACTCTCGGTTATGAACGGTTGGAGAAAGCTTCCAAAACAGATGATGATGGATATAATTACGAGGCATCTCACAACAACAGATAATATGATAATGGGATCGTACACGCTTTTCAATCCCCTCACTATGAATGAGAGTAGCATACCGGCAAGTTATGATCTTAGAGATGTTAATGGTGTTTCATACGTTACACCTATAAAAGATCAGGGTTGGCATGGCACGTGCTGGGCATTCTCAACAGTTGAGACTCTTGAAAGTGCTATGATGAAGCAGGGAGTTATGGGAGATTATCCATTCCTTGGTGCCACACCTGTACTTTCAACGCAGTTTACGGCTTATCATGATATTGATTGGGATCTTCTGTTATCTTCTCTTAACGGATGGGCAATCCAGGATTCCAATCTTGATGTAGGAGGTTCTCAATATTTTGCCATGTACAACTCGATAAGGTATGGGACACCACCAGCAACTGATTTTCCTTATCAAGCTTATGAAAACACACCATGGATCAGCTGGAATCCACAAAACCCAGATTGGAAAAAGGATCTTGTTCACACAACCGGAACAATGTTGCTTTTGGGAGCTGCAACTGAAAAAAACTATTTCAATGTTGATTATGATTCTTATGTAAATGCCATAAAAACCATGATAATGAGGTATGGTTCTGTCAGTGTAGCTTATCTGGTTCCAGCATCATTTTTTTCTTATAAAAGTGGCGTTTTTGTTCCTCCCGCGACCCCTACGTATGTTGGAGGACATGCCGTTCAAATTGTTGGATGGATAGACAATTATTTGGCTTCGAATGGCAAAACATACAACGTTTGGATAGTTAGAAACTCTTGGGGTACGACTTGGGGAATGGATGGTTATTGGCTTCAGCCTATGGTTACAGAGAATGAGTACAACAGTGGAAAAGTTCCACTTTGGAAGTTCTCTGCCACAGGAATGTGGTTCTATTCTCCGATATTCTCACCCAAAAATCTTGATTGGGAAACTGCAGACTTCAACAATGATGGAGCTGTTAACATGACGGACTACAACATGTTAATGAATGCTTTGAGGGAAACAAGTCCATCATCTTCCACCATAGCAAAGTACGACATTGGGATACCAAAGGATAATAGAATAGACGGTAATGATGTTGCCGAGTTTATGTATTTATGGAACGAGGCAGCAAAAGCCGGACACTAAACTTTGTAATTCGTATGTTCTTCAAAAAGGCGCCTTTCGGCGCCTTTTTTGTATTGTCTAAACTGTGGTAAAATAGAGAGGATTAGTTAACATTTGGAGGAAAAACGTGAAGATAGGTGTACCAAGAGGACTGTACTTTTATGTTTATTACCCAATGTGGTATGGATTTTTCAAATCGCTCGGGCACGATGTGGTTTTGTCTGTGCCCACAAATAAAGATATATTAAATCTTGGCGTGTCGAACGCTGTGGATGATATTTGTATATCTGTCAAGGTTTATCATGGGCATGTGAAATACTTGTTGGACAAGAGAAACGTAGATTACGTTTTTGTTCCTCGTGTGGTAAGTGAAGATAAATATCGCTATACGTGTCCGAAGCTTGCTGCGATGCCAGATCTTATAAAAAGTGCTTTTAACAAGGATTCAGAGAGAATTCTTAGTGTTAACATGTATATGAACCAAGGGAAAAAGCCCCTGCTTGATGCTTTTGGAAAAATTGGTGAAAAGCTTGGAGCATCAGTTAAAAGCGTGAAAAAAGCTGTGAAAGAAGCGATGGGATATCAAGAAAAAGCCGTGAAATGTTTGAGAAAGGGACACAATTTTGCCGAAATTGTGAAGAACATTCGAAATCTTGATAAGTTGTTTGACGAACCTGTGAAAGAAAGACGGTATAACGTAGCTCTTGCAGGTTTTCCATATGACATATATGATGGTTACATGAATGGTGATGTGATCAAGCATCTTGAAGAGGCAAATGTGCGAGTAGTTATTACGGATATGTTGAATCCTAAGCTGTATAAGCACTATACCAAATATATGATAAAAGATCTCTTTTGGCATCAGGCAAACGTTGCAGCTAAAGGTGGAATGTATTACATGGACTCAAAGGATATCGATGGTGTGATCACAGTTTCTTCTTTTAATTGTGGGATAGGTGCGATATACGAAAAACTGCTTGATCTTTATTCAAAGGAGACTAATAAACCCTTGATGCACATAGTTGTAGATGAGCAAACTGGAGATGCCGGCCTTGTAACGAGAATAGAGGCATTCATAGATTTGATACGTGTGAAAAGGGGAGATGGTCTGGTTGCCTCGTAAAGTTACTTATGTTTTTCCAAGAATGGGCTACTCCTATGCAGCTTTTGAGAGTTTTTTTCAAATACTCGGCTATGATGTAATAACTCCAGAGCCAAGCAATTCTCAAACGTTGAAGAGGGGAGTTTCAAATTCTCCAGAAGGCATGTGCTTTCCATTCAAGATATTGCTTGGACAGTTCTTAAAAGTTTTAGAAGAGAATCCTGACAAATACTTTAAAATTGTATCTTTGGAGAGTTATGGCCCTTGTCGTTTTGGATATTACAGTCCTCTTTATGCAAAGATATTAAAAGACAGAGGCTTTGACAATTTTGAAATTGTAAACGTCGAAGGTATTTATCCTCCATGGTATAGAGGAATACCAAGATTCTTCAAAAAGTTGATCAAACTGATAGGGTGGCACACTCCCTGGACGGGAGTAAAAGCCTTTTTGATCGCTGGGTGGAAAGTTTATGCAATAGAGCAGCTGGAAAGGAAGCTTTATTATCTTATACCCAGGGAAAAAATAGTTGGTTCTGCAGAAAAAGCGTTTAACAGAGCTTTTGAGCGAATCCATCATGCGCCGAATAAGGTAAAAGCAATCAAAGAAGTCCTTAACGAAGAATTGAAAAGGATGGATTCGGTGAAGCATGTGGAAAATGTGGAACTTCCAAAAGTAGGGCTTGTTGGGGAAGCGTACATGCTAATGGATTACAGTAATAATCTTGAAATAGAAAAAAAACTTGCTTATATGGGTGTGGATGTTGACAGATCCTTGTGGGTTACCAATTGGACCTTAGATAGAATTATCAAGACGAAAGAGCATCTGAATCACATGTTAGAAGTAAACAAAGGTTATCTTGACTTTTTCATAGGTGGCGACGGTCAAGAGAGTATTATGAATACGATTCTTTATAAACAAAAGGGTTTTGATGGAGTAATACAAGTTTTACCATTTGGTTGTCTTCCCGAAACTGTTGCAAAACAAATTCTTTCCAATGTTAGCGAAGATTATGATATACCTGTCTTGAGCCTTTCATTTGATGAGCAAACCGGAGAAGCAGGTTTTATCACGAGAATTGAAGCGTTCGTTGATATGATAAAGGACAGGAAAGCGGCAAAAGTTGGAAAGAAAAAAAGTACAACTGTTGCTTCTCAGTGATGGAGGTGTTTTAATTGGCAAAAAAAATGGCTCTCGGAATAGATATTGGTTCTGTAACTACAAAGGTAGTTTTTGTAGACGAAGATGATGAAGTACTGGAAGGACTTTACCTGCGAACAAAGGGAAATCCAATAATCACGATTAAACAAGGTATGGTAGAAGCTTATGAAACGTTAAGAAAGAAGTACGGTGAGTTTGAAGTTATAGCCGTTGGAACAACGGGAAGTGGAAGACAATTAGCTGGTGTTGTGGTTGGTGCTGATATGATAAAAAATGAAATATCAGCGCACGCTTATGCAGCTATACGCGAAGTTCCAGATGTTTCCACGATCTTCGAGATAGGGGGTCAAGATTCGAAGATAATATTCATACGAAATGGCGCAGTTGTAGATTTTGCCATGAACACTGTTTGTGCTGCAGGCACAGGCTCTTTCTTAGATCATCAAGCTGAAAGAATTGGGATTTCGATAGAGGATTTTGGAGATTATGCCTTAAGATCTGAAAACCCCGTCAGAATAGCAGGGCGCTGCACAGTTTTTGCCGAATCAGATATGATACACAAGCAGCAGATGGGAGCAACGTCAGAAGATATAATAGCGGGGTTGTCTGAGAGTTTGGTAAGGAATTACCTCAATAATTTGGCACGTGGAAAGGAACTCCTTCCAACATTTGTTTTTCAAGGAGGTGTTTCTGAGAACATAGGAATTGTCAGGGCATTTGAACGCGCTGTTGGACACGAAGTGATCGTTCCAAAAAACAACAAGATCATGGGAGCTTGGGGCGTTGCAATGCTCGCAAAACGCGAGATCGAACTAACTGGAAGAAGCACAAATTTTAAGGGATTCAAAATTACCGAGCTCAGGCATGATACAAGAGTTTTTTACTGTGATGGGTGTGCTAATAATTGTGAAGTCTATGAAGTGATAGAAAATGGTGAAACAATTGCATATTGGGGCGATCGTTGTGGCAGATGGTCGAACAGACTCACATCAAAAGTTAACACTCATAGGAATGAAGGATATTCATCGGTGAATTCCGTTATACCTGCTAATCATGCAAAAGATGATGCCAGATAAGATGGATTGGAAGAAATCGCAAATAGTATATCAAATATTTGTTGATAGATTTAACAGGGGGCCAAAATTTGATGAGAAAGTGAAGTTAGGCCTTTATTCTCGTGACGGAGGAAAGGTTAAAAACTGGAAAGAAATCCCAACTCGTAAATCACACGGTATGGAGTTTTTCGGCGGAGATATTGATGGAATCATAGAAAAGCTTGATTATATTAAAAATTTGGGAGCAAATGTACTTTACCTCACACCCATTTTTCTTGCATCTACCAATCATAAGTACGACACCCACGATTTTAGAATCGATCCGCAATTTGGAGATGAAAAGTCTCTTAAGCGTCTTTTTGATGAAGCTCACGTACGCGGCATGAAGGTTGTGTTAGACGGGGTGTTTAACCATGTTGGAGCTGATGGAGTGTGGTTTAACAGATCCAAACGGTATGGAGAAGGAGGAGCTTATAACGACTCAAAATCTTCATTTGTAGATTTTTTTGATTTTCAAGAATGGCCTGATAAATATCGTTCGTGGTACGATGTTAAGCTTTTACCAGAACTCAATTTGAAAAGTGAAAAATTGCGTAAAATTCTCTTTGAAAATGAGGATTCAGTTGTTAAGCGCTACATAAAAATGGGTGCGGATGGTTGGCGGCTTGATTGCGCTCACGATCTCGGTCATGAGATCAATTCATTGATAGTTAATAGTGCGCAGAGTGTGAATTCAGATTCTTATGTTGTTGGAGAAATAAGCTCCTACCCTTTGGAGTGGCTAAAGAAGACGAAGCTTGATGGTGTGATGAACTACTACTTTGCTAACATCGTTCTAAATGGTCTGAAGGGAAAGTTTACATCTTATGTTGTAAAAGCCGAGTTGGATCGAATGGTCGAAGAAATCGGTGTAGATGCGCTTTCAAAGTCTTGGAACATGCTCTCTTCACATGATACTCCACGCCTCAACTGGCTTCTCAACGGAAATGATCAACTCAAATGCATGGCTTTAACCTTTCAAATAGCGTATCCTGGAAATCCGCTTATATATTACGGAGAGGAGAATGGAATGAATGGTGGTCCGGATCCTGATAACAGAAAGCCGATGTTATGGGAGGATCACCAATGGGACTGGAAATTCAGAGAGTTTGTGATCAAAGCGATGAAGGTAAAGAATGTAGAGCCGGCTTTAAAGGGTGGGGAATATTTGAAAATTATGTTTAGTCCGTTGTCCTCGATAGTAGGCTTTGGGAGGTATACTGAAAAGCCTGAGGATACTCTCTTTTTCTTTGCAAATTTGTCTGGTGAAAATGTGCATGAAGATGTGCCAATTGCTTATTCTTACTTCATACACAATGTTGAGCTTGAACCAATTATTGGCAACGGTAAAGCCACGGCCAAGGTTTCGAGGATCGAAATTGAGATGCCTCCAAATTCTGCTGCAATATTTAAATTTAGGCCAAGATTTTCAACTTACAGAATGTATAAGGATATTGACAAATAGGTATGTGGTATAATTTTCTCGAAATCCACGATATTTTGAACGGAAAAGGAGGAAAAATTCATGCACGTTGATGTAATAGGTGTAAAGGCAAGAGAGGTTCTGGATTCCCGAGGGAATCCCACAGTTGAAGTGGAAGTTGCGCTTGAAGATGGAACCGTTGAGCGTGCGATTGTGCCATCAGGGGCTTCTACAGGAAAAAATGAAGCTCTCGAGCTTAGAGATGGTGGCAAGAGATACGGCGGCAAAGGTGTTGAGAAAGCAGTTTCTAACGTTAACGAACGTATAGCTCCGAAGGTTGTCGGTTTGAATGCCTTTGATCAAGCTTACATAGACAAAGTGATGATAGAACTTGATGGTACTCCCAACAAATCTAACCTTGGCGCAAACGCGATCCTTGGAGTCTCCATGGCGGTAGCACGGGCCGCAGCCAGTTCTGCATACATGGAACTTTATGAGTATCTTGGCGGTCCTAATGCAAAGACGATACCTGTTCCGATGATGAATGTTATAAACGGTGGAAAGCATGCAGATAGCGGACTTGATATCCAGGAGTTCATGATCGTACCAGCCGGCGCTCCTAATTTTAAAGAGGCTTTGAGATACGCTGCCGAAACTTTCCATACGCTCAAATCTATACTTAAAGAAAAAGGAATGGCCACATCTGTGGGCGATGAAGGTGGCTTTGCTCCGAGGCTTTCCACCAATGAGGAAGGCATAGAGGTTATAGTGGAAGCAATAAAGCGTGCCGGTTACGAACCCGGAAAGGATATTTACGTGGCTATTGACAGCGCTCCTGATTCCTTCTACAACGAGGAAACTGGAAAGTATCACTTTGGTGGTGATGATATAAATACAGATGAACTTCTCAATTTCTACAAGAAAATTGTTGATAAGTATCCGATTATTTCAATTGAGGATCCTTTCTATGAAGAGGATTGGGATGGATTTGTCAAAATCACCAAAGAGTTGGGAAACAAAGTCCATATCATTGGGGACGATAACTATGTTACGAATATCAACAGACTAAAAAAGGGTATTGAATTGAAAGCTTCAAATTCCATACTCATTAAGCTCAATCAGATAGGCACTGTAACAGAAACGCTTGATACTATAGAGTATGCAAAAATACATGGTTTCACCTGTGTTGTTTCTCACAGATCTGGTGAGACGGAAGATACTTTCATTGCCGATCTTGCTGTTGGTATGAACACAGGACTTATAAAAACGGGTTCTCTTTCAAGAAGTGAAAGAATAGCAAAATACAACCGCTTACTCAGAATTGAAGAGAAACTTGATGAGGTGAGTGTTTATAGAGGTGTGGATGCTTTTTACTCAGTGAAAAGATGATGGAGAGTTTTTTTGACGTGGTAGAGTTTCTGGCAAAAAACGGTCTGGTAACAGGCCGTTTTTTGCCTTACAATCCTAAACTAAGAGGAATCTGTGACGACTCAAGGAAATCTAACAACTTCCTTCTCTTCGTTTGCATAGAAGGAACATATTTCGATTCGCATTCTGTTGCATCAGGTACTCCCGCTGCTGCTTTTATCTGCCAAAAATCTATTGATACTGATAAACCATTTGTTGTAGTCAAAGACAGCCGTCTTGCACTTGCACTTATTTCTTATGAATTTTATGGGAAAGCGTATGAAAGACTTAAGAGCTTTTCTGTAACAGGTACAAAAGGGAAAACGACCGCGGTTATCCTTTTCAAGGAGATCATGTCGTTTGCTGACAAGAAATGTGCGCTCGCTTCAACTGTTTTGAATTCCACACCATTTTATTCCGAGTTTTCGGAGCACACAACACAATCTTCTTTATATACCGCCAAACTTTTAAACAGGGCTTTAACCGAAGGAGCCGAGTTTGCATCGATAGAGGCTTCTTCTCAAGGCTTGGAAATGAAACGACTTGATGGATACCATTTCGATCGAGTGGCGTTTTTAAATTTGACACGTGATCATTTTGATACCCACATGAATTTCGAAAATTACTTCAATGCGAAAGTACATCTTTTAGATCTTGTTAAGCCTGATGGTGTAGTATTTGTCAATTCAAACAGTGGAAAATGGGCAAATAAATACGCTTCACTTGCGAGAAAACGAGACCTCAAAGTTGTGACATACGGTCAGCATGGAGATGTGATTTTAAGAGTCATTAGAGAAGACGATGACGGAATAACTTTTACTTTAAAGGTTGAGGGAAGTATTCATGAATTTTTCAGTCCAGTAATAGGTAGTTTTATGGCAGAAAATATGACAGCCTCTATACTTGCAGCACATTCATTTGGAATAGATTTTGGACTCATAAAGAAAGTTGTCAGAAATTTTAAAGGCGTTGAAGGTCGTTTGGAAAGATACTGTGGGAAAGGGTATGATTTTTATGTGGATTTCGCGCACACTCCCGCAGCACTTGGTGCAGTTCTCAAAACTGTCAAGAAACTCGCTAAAGGACGTGTTATAGTGGTCTTCGGAGCGGGTGGAGAAGCCGATCGAGGAAAACGTCCTTTGATGGGAAAAATGGCTCAGCAGTATGCAGATGTGATTTTTTTAACAAATGATAATCCCAAGAGTGAAGATCCAATGGTTATAATCAACGAAGTCGCATCAGGGATTTCTAAGAGATCTAAATTGAATATCGTTCCTGATAGAAGGGAAGCAATAAAAAAAGCCTTTATGGAGTGGCGAGAGAATGATCGTGTGGTAATAGCAGGAAAGGGCCATGAAAGAACACAGATATTTGATGGATATGAGATCCCGTTTAACGACAGAGATGTAGCCTTTGAAATACTTAAGGAGATGGGAAAGTTTGAAACTTTTGGAAGTTGCAAAAGTTGTTGATGGAAAATTGCGAGGAATCGATGCGAAGATAGTACATTTTAGGACAGATTCACGTGAATGTAAAAATGGAGATCTTTTCTTTGCACTCAAGGGTAAAAACTTTGATGGTCATGAATTTGTTTCAGACGTTTATAAATGCGGGGCTTATGCGGTTGTAAGTCGAGAGATATACGGAAACCATCATATAGTTGTGAAAGATGTTAAATCCTCCCTTTTGGAGCTTTCCAGATGGAAAGTGAGAAATGCTTTCAAGATTGCAGTCACAGGTTCAAGTGGCAAGACAACCACAAAAGAGATTCTTGCTTTTTTGTTGGCAAAACACGGTACAGTTTGTAAGACTATTGGAAACATGAACACTTATGTTGGAGTCTCTCTTTCAATTCTGAACGGGATAGATGATCCTGATTTTTGTGTGATTGAGATTGGAGCTCAATTTCCGGGTGATATTGCTGAAACTGCTATGATTTTTGAACCGGATCTTTCAATAATAACGTCAATCGGTAGTTCTCATTCTGCCTTTATTGATGTTATGAAAGAAAAAGCATCCATTTCTAAGTGGACAAAGGAAGTTGTGATCTACGACGGAAACGAAGGTATTAAACTGTTAATCGGACGCAAAGGAAAGGTTTTTACAAGACATATTGATTGGGTAAAACACGTGGGATTGGAAACACAAATTGCGATTGAAGACAAAGAATTAAATCTGAAAGGTATATGGGGAAAAGGTCAAATAAAGGATCTGGAGATGGCGTTAAGTGTAATGGACGAGATGAATTTGTCGTGGTCAATAGATGATTTGAGGGGATTTTTGCTTCCAAAAGGAAGAATGAACTTTGAAAACATAAATGGCTACACGATCGTGAACGATACGTATAATGCGAGCCCTGAATCCCTTTACAATACGGTAGAAGTCGCTTCAAAAATTGGACAAACCGTGTGGGTACTTGCTCCTATGGAAGAAATTAGTATGGATGATTTAAAAAATAAGCTCATGGATATCTTTAACAAATTCCCTCCAAAAGCTGTTTTTACCATAAAAAATGGCTTCTATCCATTTGGTTATCCATACACACTCAAGAGATTTTTGGATATAATCGAACCCGGTGATATCATAATTGTTAAAGGGTCAAGAGTGTACGAGATGGAAAGGATTCTTCAGGAGATAAGGAGAACATTGAGTGTCTGAAGTTTTGGAAGTATCGATTTCATTTGTTTTGGTTTTACTTTTGCTTTTTCCATTTATCAAATGGCTAAGAGGTCAAAAGATAGGCCAACATATTCGTACCGAAGGGCCAAATATGCACAATTACAAAGAAGGTACTCCAACGATGGGAGGATTAGTATTCATACCAGTTGCTGTAATTGTGGCTTTGATTTTTGATAAAACTCCTCAAATTGTTCTTTTGGCACTTTCAACATTTGCTTTTTCCCTTGTTGGTTACTTTGACGGTGTTATTAAAATACTAAAGAAAAGCTCTGACGGCTTGAATTTGAAACAAAAGCTTGTGTTTCAATTCATGATAGCGATGGTTGTGTATGTAGTTGTTGAAATGATGAATCCTCACATTTTTACCTATGTTCCATTTGATGGACAATGGAAAATGGGATGGTTTTATCCGATATTTGCGGTGATCTTTCTTGTTGGAATGTCAAATGCGTCAAACCTTACAGATGGATTAGATGGTCTCGCAAGCGGAGTCTACATGATAGGTGCGATTGGTTTAGTGATCTTCTCAATCTTTAAACAACTCCCATTGACTATGACAATGACCACCATCGGTGCGACTTTGGCTTTTCTTTTTTACAATATGAAACCAGCTAAGATTTTTATGGGAGATATGGGATCTCTTGCGCTTGGAGGGTATCTTGGGACACTCGGTGTGTTATATGGTTATGAATTGTGGATCGCTTTACTTTTTCCCATATTCGTAATAGAAGTTTTTAGTGATATCATTCAAATAGGGAGCTTAAAAATTCTGAAACGCCATGCTTTTTTGATGGCTCCTATTCACCATCATTATGAGCTCAGAGGAAAGAGCGAATTTAGTGTAACTGTTTCATTTTGGATTTTTGAAGTTGTTTTTGTTGTGGTCGTTGGGGGGTTGATGCTGTGCGTTTCTCATTGATCGGTTTTGGAGTCAGTAACAAGTCTGTTATGAAATTTATATTGACTCACAAAATGGGTGATGTTTTTGTTTCAGAAAAAGGCCAGATTGATCAGGAAAGTATGGAGATACTGTTGAAAAATGAAGTTGAGTATGAAGAAAACGGACATACTTTTAAAGCAGCAGATGCGGATATTGTGGTGTACAGTCCTTCTGTAAGACCTGATAGTACAATACTTGAAATGGCACGTTCTCGTGGTGCAAAAACAATGGGAGAATTAGAATTTGCTTACGAATATGCACTCAACGATGCCACTGTTGTAGCGATAACTGGCTCAAATGGGAAAACCACGACCACTTCAATCGTTGATCACATACTGACGACTGCCAAAATAAAACATTTTACAGGAGGGAATATAGGTATTCCTGCAATTGAAGGTAGGGGTGAGTCCATCGTTATTTTGGAAGTTAGCAGTTTTCAGCTTATGGGATGTGATAATTTTTATCCACACATTGGCAGTGTGTTGAACATTTCAGCTAATCATTTAGATTGGCACAAGAGCATGGAAGAATACGTGTCAGCGAAAATGAAACTTTCCAATGCCGATCTCTTTTTATATAATGCGGATGATCAATTTATACCGGAAGGCAGTGGCATCAAGGTTTCCAAGAAACTTGGAGATGTTTGCATAGAGGAGAGAGAATTTTGGATAGATGGTCAGCATTTTTCACTTGAGGGATCAAGACTTTTTGGTTTTCACAACACGTATAATGCAGCCTTTGCTGCCACGATATGTGAACTTATTGGTGTTCAGCCAGAATCAATTGAAGAAGGGTTGAGAACCTTTTCGCCACTCCCACATCGTCAGGAACGCATAGCAGAAATAGAAGGGGTGGTTTACATAAACGATTCAAAGTCTACAACCTCAGAGTCAACTTTGGTTGCACTTCGAAATTTTAATGACGTAATAGTTATAATTGGAGGTCGTCCAAAGGAGAAAAGGTATGAAAAACTTGCAAATGGAATACACGAAAAAGCAAAGTTTGCCATTATTATGGGAGATATGATTCCAATGATGGAAGATCTTTTAAAAGATTTTCCTCATAAAGTCGTAGATTCCGTAGAAGAAGCGGTAAGGATAGCACGCACTGTGGCAAGGAAAGGAGATGTTGTCCTGTTTAGTCCTGCCGCGACATCTTTTGATATGTTCAAAAATTACAAAGAACGTGGTGAAGCGTTCAAAAGGGTCGTGTTGAATGGAGAAATCGATAGCTAAAATTCTCGTTTTATTATCAGTGATAACTGTTATAGGATTGGTGGTGCTGTACAGTGCAAGTTATATAGCAACGTACAAATATCCATTTCCTCCACCTAATTATTATTTTGAGCGACAAATTTCTGCGATTGTTGTTGGTGGCATTTTAATGCTCTTTATGAGTCTTTTTGACTACAAAAAACATGAGTCGTACACCGGCATTTATTATATAGCAACAATTTTGGCGCTTCTTGCTGTTTTCTTCTCACATGGTGTTTTGGGATCCCATCGCTGGGTATCTATTGGTCCCTTATCATTTCAAAGCTCGGAATTTGCAAAAATATTCCTTTTGATTTATCTCGCTTCTTATGTTTATAGGGAAAATGAGAAGATTTCTACATTTAGCAAAGGAGTTATAGAACCTCTTTTGAAATTGAGTCCGATCTACATTTTGGTGCTCGTTGAACCGGATTTAAGCACAACGGCATTTCTTGTGATACTCACGTTGACAATTCTTTACGTATCGGGTGCGAGGCTTTATCACGTGCTTTCAATCTTTGGAATTGGAGCACTTGCTATTTTTGGAGCATATAAATTGGAATTGTTACACACTTACCAAATAGATCGTTTGACTTCCTTTTTCTCATTTCTCACAACTGGTCATGCTAATTATCAAGCATCTATGGCATTATCTGCGATAAACCACGGTGGTTTTTTGGGAACTGGCCCAGGTGGAGGAATCTATAAATTCTACATGCCAGTTCAATTCAGTGATTTCATATTTGCCGTTTTCGGAGAAGAATTTGGGCTTTTGGGAATAACCATTCTCCTTTTTCTCTACTACATGTTAGTGCGTGAAATAGTTCATGTTGGAATAAGAGTTAATGACATCTATGCAAGAGTGTACATTGTTGGGTACGCTTTCATGATAGCTTTTCAGATATTATTAAACGCGGGTGTATCGTTGGGAATAATACCTGTTACGGGTGTCACGCTTCCGTTTGTAAGTTATGGTGGAAGTTCGATAGTTTCTTTGATGGCAGGACTTGGGGTGGTGATAAACATTGCATACTCATCGAAGGATTAAAGGAATTTTCGCTGCTGGCGTCACAGGTGGTCATATTTATCCTGCTCTTGCTGTTGCAAAAGAAATTGAAAAAATTGCCTCTCTGGAAGCACTTTTTGTAGGAGCCGGTAGAGGAGCAGAACCAAGGATATTCAAAGATTTTCCATACAAATACAAAATAATACATGCACGCGGGAGTGATGTGGGCAAAATCTCTTACATTTATCACAACGCTTTAGCTTTTCTTCAGGCTATTTTGATCATTCAAAAACTAAAGCCTGATTTTGTTTTTACGACAGGTGGATACATTGGAGGGATTGTTGGATATGCTGCACATTTGCTAAAAGTTCCACTTTTTTTGCACGAATCTAACGTAAGTGCTGGGATTTCGAACAAGAAGTTATCGAAATATACTTTGATAGAATTTTGCTCTTTTAAATCCACGCTGCACGAATTTCCACATGCAGTCCTTACTGGTATGCCGATACGAGAAGGGTTCTCACTTCAGCGTGATGAGAACTTCAGGACAGATTTTTCGATTGATGAGGGAGCTAAAGTTATACTTGCCTTTGGGGGAAGTGAAGGAGCGGATGTAATAGACAAAATCGTGGATGAAATCGCAAATGAGATGGCAGATTATATCTTTTTTCACATTGGAAAATCAAAAATAAAAGCATCAAACATTGTGCACTTTGACTATTTCGATGATATAGCTTACATTATGCGGAATGCTGATGCTGTAATATCACGTGCAGGTGCAAGTACAGTTGCTGAAATAATAGCTTCTTCCACACCTGCTATCTTGATACCGTGGAAAGGAGCTCTTAACTCGCATCAAGAATTAAATGCGCGATATTTAGAAAAAGCTGGTGGTGCTTTTGTGGTTGATGAAAACAATTTCTCATTGGAAAAGATCATATACTTGCTCGAGAAAATTGTTGACCCAAATATCGGTTTGAAGATGTCTAAAAGTCTTGAACAATTGAACTCGAGTGGCTTTTCAGCAGAGGTCATCGCAAGAACTATTGTCAGAATAAAGTCTTAATTAAATCCAAGAGTGGGACAAGGGCAAGTGCTGGAAGAAAATTTCCGGCCTTTATTTCTCGAATTTTTAGGAGTTTAATCGCGATCATAATAAGGATAGCGCCTCCAACTGCTGTGAAATCGTGAATGTACGTGGGAAGCGTTAAGAAGTGAAGCAACGAGGAAAAGGCTACCAAACTACCTTCTATTACATAAACTCCTATTGAAGAAGCAAGAATGCTTTTTCCATAGACCGATGCGAGGATTACTGAACTGATTCCATCCATGGTGGATTTAACATAAAGCAGCTGATTATTTCCAGTCAGTCCAGCATCAATGCATCCCAGAATTGTCATAGGACCAATTGTAAAAAGGACTGTTGCAAAAACGAAACCAGTAGCAAAGTCGCTTTCGTTCTTTCTGGAAAATCGATTGGCAAATTGAGTAATATTTTCCTCAATTTTCAACCATTCTCCGATTAGGCCTCCTATGGCAAGACTTCCGAGAACTATGAGAAAATCGTTAGCGGATATTCCCATCTTTACTCCTAAAAGTATTGTAATAGCACCTATTGATATGAAGAGGGTATCTTTGTAGTGCTCAGAAAGTCTTGCGCCAATTGGTGCTCCAAGAAGACTTCCTAATATTACTGCTACAGTATTGACAAGAACGCCAAGATTCAGCATCTTTCCCCCCTAATATTATTCCTCACCTGTCTGAAGGGACAGGTAAGGAATAATTTTTGATTTCAAATTTACTTTAACTTTTTTATTCTGCTCCACGCTGACCTAAAGTGTTATCTAACATGAGTAGCCCATTTTTAGATTCGCCTATAAATCTAAGTTTGTCTGCTATTTCGCTTGTGGTAGCTTCTTCTTCAACTTGTTCATTCACAAACCATTGTAAAAAGCTCTCAGTCGCGTTGTCTTTCTCGTCTCTTGCAAGATGTACCAATTCATTTATTTTATCACTTATATAACACTCATGCTTGTAAGCAGCCTCGAATATTTCCTGAGGAGAATTCCAATTTTCTTGAGGCTTTTTTAATTCCTCAAGAACAACTCGGCCGCCACGTTCGTTCACGTAAGAGTACAATTTCATTGCATGATTGAGTTCCTCTTGCATTTGAGCTTCCATCCATTTTGCAAAGCCTGAAAACTTTTTCGATTTCAAGTATGCAGCCATTGAAAGATAAAGATAGGCAGACTCAAATTCTTCTTTTATTTGGGTGTTCAGTGCCTTTTCCATTTTTTCACTTAATCTCATAATTATAATTCCCCTTTCCATAGTCCATGTATGTTACAGTACTCGCGGGCTTCCAATTTCCCGACCTTTCTTGCATCTACATCGAAGAGAGCCTCTGGGGCATCACCGGCTTTCAAGAACTGTCTGTATGACTTCCCGTCTACTATCAATTCTATCCACTCGATATGATGTTTTTCTTCCATTGGATGAGGAATGCTTCCGATTTTGACCTTTACTTGGCCATCCATTTTTTCTATAACAGGTACATGCTTTTCCGTGGCAGCATCCGCCGTTTTTTCATCGAAAAGTTTCATTGGTTGTCCGCAACATATGAGCTCTCCGGCCCCTTCATGCAGTACTTCAACGATATTTCCACAAATCTCGCACTTGTAAATTTGTTTCTTTTCTGTCATTCACAACACCTCCTGAAAAATTGATTTTCTTGCTTGTGTGTCAACACAGCCTCAAATCTTGTGAACTTCCATATGGTGAGTTCATATGCCTTGAGGAGACTTCAGGGAATCTTCGTGCATAATCTGAGCTTTTCACACTTTTTTGTGGCAAAGCCACCAGTCAAAACACTTGATTTCTCCTTTTGCTTGAGCCTCTTCTCTTTCTTTTTTTCCCTCAAAAGAGCTCGCAGGCGGAACAATAACTTCGTCGTTGATTATCTCGTTATTTGGCCAGTTTGCTGGAATCGCCACACTTTTTTCTGTTGAGAGTTGAAGACCTTTCACCATTCTGAGAATTTCATTCATATTTCTTCCCAATTCTTGTGGATAGTAAAGCATAGCCCTTATTACACCTTTTGGGTCAACTATAAAAATAGCTCTTACAGTGTTTGTACCCATGGCAGGGTGAATAAGGCCAAGTGTATTTGCAACTTTTCCGGTGTCATCCGCTATGATTGGGAACTCGATGGAATAATCTAAGTTTTCTTTGATCCACTCAACCCATTTTATGTGTGAAAAAACCTGGTCAATACTCAACCCTATTAGTTCGCAGTTGATCTCCTTAAAATCTTCATATTTTGTCTGA
>JALSLY010000033.1 GCA_026988035.1 Thermotogae bacterium | reverse complement strand
TGAAATAAGAAATTTCATATCTAACTCTTTTGGGTTTGGTGGACACAATGCTTCCATAATCGCTGGGAGGTTTGATAATTGAAGATTATCACTGATGATTCAGTGTTTAAGTCACTGAAATATTTTTTTCTTAGCTATGTCACTGTTATACGAGGTGGAAAGATGAAAAACGCTTTGGTTTTCTCCAGACAAGGTTCTCAAAAACTGAACATGATGAGAGATTTTTACGAGGACTACAAAAGCAAAAATTCATTCAACTGATACGATTAAGGAGATGAAAAAAATCTTATAAGAGGTGATGAACAATGTCAGAATTGCAGAATTCTGAAATACTTGAAGAAGTGAAAAAGGCGCTTAGCAAGCATCTTGATGTAAATATTGAAATGATAAGAGAGAATTCAAAGCTCGTAGACGATCTCGGAGCAGATTCTTTAGACTTTGTAGAGTTGGCCATGGTTTTGGAAGAGAAATTTGGATTGGAAATTCCCGATGAAGATGTTGGAAAGTTTACAAATGTTAAAAGCATAGTTGATTACATAACAAACTCAGATTGTGCACAAACATTACAAGATGATCCAAAACTATAAACTCAAATTATGCAAGTCTGATCAAGAAAAGTCTTAAGCTTGCGACGAAATCTATGGTCATTAGCAATCACTTGGAAAAGCACAACGTAATAAGATATTCTCATGCGCTCAGTAAAATCTCTTAAGCCAACTCGGTCTTTGACATTTCGCCAGAATTGAGAAATCATCCAAACCATGAAATACAACTCAACAAGTTCCACATGCCTGAGCATACTTTCAGCAGAATATACCATCGATTCTTTGAATTCATCCTCTATTTTCATCTTTATGTATTCGTTCAATATTGCAAATGGAGCGTCATCTGGATTCACTCTTATTTTCAAGCCGTTGATAAGCTTTCCAAGTGTGTATCCTCTCACTTCCTTTACCTTGCCTTTGAGTATGGCAGAGATATTGTCTCGCGCAATACCACACGCTTGAAAAGCGGAGCTTATAGAATGGATTTGTTTTGCAAGGTAGTTTCTCAACTCTTTTGTGTTTTTATATCTCGAAACTTTGAAATTGGCAATAATGCGTTTGCATGCCCTTATCCTATCGTAGTAATGCGCTTGACTTCCACGTCCTGGACCTTTTGGAAGATATTCATTTGCCAAAATCATAACTCCGGCACTTTCATACACTTTGGAATCGTTAAATAGTCGTTGGCATTCGAATAAAGTGTCGAATGTGTAGAATACATTCTGCACATCTTCAAAATACCATCCTGCCCAGTACACAGCATATTTTGAAATTCCACGTGACCAAAGTGGATGAATATTTCTCATGTACCACGCCATATCGTTGAGAGAATTGAGGATACCTGTTGGATGTGGAATTTCCTTTGCGACTTTGAATGCCTTCAGAAAGAGTGAAAAAGCATTAGAAACATCTCCACTTTTTGCTTTTTCTCTCGCTTTTCCCAAGAGTATAAATACCCATGCAGATATATCTTCATTGTACATCTTGCTCCATGTCCTTGTTTTAGGCACATCGTTTTTGTTTTCGTTTGAAAGGTGATTAAAAAAAGTTGGAGTAGCTACTTTCCTCGCAAGATTTGGCATTTTGCAATACTCCTGCTTTAACATTTTGTACAGATTATTTGCTTGTGGGCTTTTAATTCTTCCTAAAATGGAAAGTTTTTGTATTGAAAGAAGATAAAATAGATTCTTTCCCTTTTCGTATTTTGCATGGCTATCTAAAAAATACTTCTTGCTCTTCGCTTTCTTTGAGTCTCGCTTCAATATTTTTAACCCACATTTCACATCTTTGAGTGCTATGATATGGTTATTTTTCCATTCATGTTTTATAGAAAGAAAATACATCTTCCACGCCCTGTTACTTTCAGCAAGTGCCATATTCAAAAAAGGCTTGGAGAACGAACCGTAAATGAACAACGAATTCGCAACTTCAGGAAAACTCTTCATGTTAGCCACCTCTCGATGTATTTATCATAACACATTCGTATAGTTATCATATGAAAATCTGAAAATGATGAAAAGTGACAAAAATTGCATGGTCTAAAGCCAGTATTCATAAGCACTTACGAGATCGCCAAATTTGACAGTCATATAGACTGGTGTTATAGTGGTTTTGATGAGGAGGGAGTAATGATTGTGAAAAAATTCATCGCTTTGTTCATAATCATATCGTTGATTCTTGTGAGCTTTGTATCATTTGCAGACGGTGGTGATGGAAACAACCAAACCGATGCTCCACATCCACCTGTCGCGGCAAAGCAGATGTGAGTTCATAATCGCGGAAGGTGCGATCGAACATCTGTTGTTTGGAATTTTCAATCTCAACATTTTACGAATTACAAGCTAAGCTTGCCTGCGATTGTAAAGCGGGCATAAGTGAGAGGAGGCGAGCATTATGAAAGTTAAAGTAATTAGAGCCGCTGGCCAAAAATATCCTGATTCTTAGCTGATATGCTGTGTTAAGAATGGTGGATAAGTCGGAATGAGCCGGGCAAACGCCCGGCACAATAAAAAATTAGATATTAACCCCAAATGTTGAAAGAAAAGCGGCCTTGTGAATGTGAAAATCATGAATGATTCAAAGCAGTTTGGCAACAAGTTAGATATTGAAAAGAGAAGAGCTTACCTTTTTACTTGTATCTGTACTGCTAAGGAAATGCTATCTTCGCAAAAAGGTATTTCAGTATAGATGAAGGCTTTTTTGAGTATTCAATAGTTTTTTGGCTTTTTTCATGCGCTTAAGTTAACAACATAGTTTTTACATGGGGAGGTAATGAGAATGAAGATATCAAAATATAATATTTTTATCCAATACGAAAACGAAGATAGCGTACAATAAGTGCTGTAAAAGTTGAAAAAGGAAAAAAGTTCCTGTATCCTAAGATTAAGAACCAACCAATTCTTAATGAATGGAGGGATACAGGAACCATGAATTTCG
>JALSLY010000032.1 GCA_026988035.1 Thermotogae bacterium | reverse complement strand
GACTTGTTAACACGAGAACAGGAAAAAGAAAAAAGCTAACAAAAAACATTTTCATAAAAATACCTCCCATGTAAAGTAGAATGCTGTTAACTTAACAGCTGAAAAATATGTCAAAATATTATTGAATCCTGAAAAGGGACACCACATAAAGAGTCGAGATGTTTTTGATCCACCCACGCAAAGATTTATTGCTTTGTGTTTTTCCTTCTTTCTCAAGTGAGGCTATCTTAACTCCAAGTACCCGCCTGTATCCATCTTCATCTACACCAACGGCTATGAATAGGGCTTTGGAGACGTAATTCATATTTTCTCTTACCTTGAAATAAGTCGCATCTACAAAGAGATACCTTATCTCTTTTTCTATTGGCCGCTTTAAGAACTTGTTGACATCTTCGTCTAATTCCTTCGCTATGTTAGATACACTTGAAGGAGATATACCTTCAACGCCAAGTTCACTGAGTACCTGTTTCATCTTCCTCGTTGACACGCCTTGAACGTACGATTGGGCAATGGCATTCTTCAAAGCCTTCTCAACTCTCGAATATCTTTCAAAAAACCGCGTTTCAAAGGAGAACTCCCTTATCTATTGTATGCTATCTCAGTTTATTCTAGATATCTCTGCGTCAACCAATCGATTCAACATTCCCAAATATAGAATTCCAAGTTTTTGTGATAGTTCTGAAACGTTGACTTTTCTTTTCTTCAAATATGAGAGCGGTAATTCTTTTGAAATGTTGATTTCTTTATTCCATCTGTATTTCGCATATTCCCTTAACGCCAGCATGGCGACAGTTGTTACGTCTGACCACTCGTAAAAGTTAGACTTCCAGTACCCACTTTTTGATTGCCTGTTTACTAAAAATTCAACAGCTTTCTTAATTGAGATACTTGTGGCAGGGACTCCCATTCTGAGAAGCGCTGTGATGGCTTCTGAAGTGATGAAAATACGCCCCAAACCAGGCTCGGAATAAAATCTTATTTTTGTTTTAATTCCCTTGATCGCGACAGGTGGTGGAAGTGGTTTCGTAACTCCACCCCATGATCCATCGCTTGCTTGTGAAGATATGATGTACTTAACGGTTTCTTTGACCGCTTCTGTGTCTTTTAATTTTTCTATTCCGTATTCGCTCATGTCTTTAAAAATTTCACCCTTGACGTTCAATTTTCTCCCAAGAATGTTGAAAATGACGTTGTTTAATTTACTTAAAAAGTATAGAGATTCAATGCTTACTCCAACAATTCCACCGTGCGGATTCAAAATTTTCGGAAGCCATTTTCCGTTTCCAGTATAGCTGTTCATCAAATACTTTTTAAGAACAACGTACATTGACGTCAGAGTATTCGCAATTTGAATTTGTTTGTTATCTGTTTGAGTCTTTTTTTTAGAATTTGTGGCAAATAAATCGATCAGTTTCCTTGTTCTCACGAATGGCAGAATGTTTATTATCTTTAATGCGAAATACCTGAGTTCCAGTTTCTGATATTCAGCATAAGGTGGCATTTCTAATTCCGTAACGTATTTCAACGGCTCATATGAATAAGATAAGTAATTATCCACAATGATATTGCGTGCAAGTCTGGCACACTTGGAAAGTTGTATTCCAAAAACGCCCTGAATAAACAAAAAATCAGACAGCATCTGAGCTTGTGGATCTCCAATGAGCGGCACACCACTTATGGTTGTGTAAGTAGATGATTGAGTCACAAAATTTACTGCCTTAACGAACCCATTCGTATCTGTAGGAAGTCCCAATTTGTAAAGAACATGAAGAACATTAGCGGTTTCACCAAGAAGAAATTCGGTTATTGGAGAAAATTCAGGAACATGCATCCAAGGTCGCACTTGAGAGTCCCGCATATGAGGAATTTTTTTTATATAAGGTGGTATTTGAAAAGCTCCATTCGTTGATTGATTGGACAAAAAGTAGGTAGCCGCTTTTACCTCAGAGTTCATCACAATGGAGTAATTCAAAGACAATCCAAAAGAGTAAACTCCAAACACAGCAACGATGATACCGATAAAAATTGGACGTTTCATTTGTAAATAACCTCCTTTACAAATTCATTTTTCGCTATTTTTATGATTTTTTGACATGCCAGGAATATAGGCTTCTACAAAATCTGTTCGCTGTGCGTATTCCGTTTCTGGAATTATTACTGTTCTTTCTCCTGAAGGAGAGATTAAATGCACTTCCCACTGACCAGATAGTCCTGCGTAAACCGTGTACCAACCGGCCACTCCGTCCAATGTGATCCCGCTTTCTACAAATGAGAAAGAATTTCCACTGCCGGAAACTCTTCTATAGAAAGTAAGTCCAATTTCATGAGGACGATTGTCAGGTGTTGTTATATAATAATCCCACCCAAAGTTGTATGAATATCCAGCTAACTCTGATTTTATTGGTCTTGGAATAGAAGACCTCTCTTCGTTGCTTTTCATATTGTTTGCTGATAATGAGTAATAATAGTTTCCACTAAAATCAATGATAACACTTACTTTTGCCGTAGGAAAGGGGGTTCCAACTCTTTCGATTGGAAAAATGTTCACACTTAGGTCTGCATAAGCAAACATTGAAAACAACAAAAGGGCTGAAATCATGAACATAACTATCTTCATCCTCATCAAAACCACTATAACACCAATCTATATGACTGTCAAATTTGGCGATCTCGTAAGTGCTTATGAACACTGGCTTTAGACTATGCGATTTTTGTTACTTTTCATCATTTTCAGATTTTCATACAATAACTACACTGATGTGTTATGATAAATACATCGAGAGGTGGCTAAGATGAGGAGTTTTCCTGAAGTTGCGAATGCGTTGTTCATTTACGGTTCGTTCTCCAAGCCCTTTTTGAATAGGGCACTTGCTGAAAGTAACAGGGCGTGGAAGATGTATTTTCTTTCTATAAAGTATGAATGGACAAGAAATCATATCAAGGCGCTTGAATACGCAAAACGTGGGTTGAAAGTATTGGAACAAGATTCAAAGAAAGCGAAGAGCAAGAAGTATTTTTTAGATAGCCATGCAAAATACGAAAAGGGAAAGAATCTATTTTATCTTCTTTCAATACAAAAACTTTCCATTTTAGGAAGAATTAAAA